>NZ_JBVVQY010000030.1:0-69430 GCF_055811615.1 Mesorhizobium sp. WSM4807 | reverse complement strand
CTTCCCGTGCGACGGCCAGAAAGGCCAGACGCATATCAAGTCTTCCGCGCTGCATTTATGGCTCATGCCGATAAGTCGATACTGGTTATACAAGCTAGTGAGACGAGTTGCACCCGGGCACGATCGACGCGGAATGTCCTAAACGGATCAGGCGTTCGGTGATCGACAACCGCAACGGGCGCGTCACGAACGCAACCTTGCCGGATATGCTGTGCCGGTTCACGCCGACGCGCCGCCCGTCATGGACGTGATCTTCGTCGACAAGGGAGACCTATCATGCCGTTAAACGTCTAAAATGGTAGAGGGAAGGGCGCTGGAAACTAACCTTCTCCATTTTCGGCAATTCGCCAACCGTCGCGATCTCGCGATCGAGCAGCGTCCTCCAGTCACTCATAGCCTGTCATCTCGAGATAGCCGCGCCCGGCATGGGTGCCCTCAAATCGGATCGGGCCTTCCCAATAGGGAAAGCGTGTGTCCATCCAGGCTTCTGGGTTTAGCGTCCGGATGGTCACATCCACCCCTTTTTCCGACAATTGCACCCTCCAGCGGACCGGCACGCTACGTCCCGCGACTGCCGCCGTTTCGAGCGGCGTCACCCTTAGCGCGCCGGGGGCCTGCGGCTGCGGCCTGCCGTCGGCCTTGATCCATGTGGCCGATGTAAAGCCCGCGCCTCCGTCGCGCAGGCGAAAGCCCATCATCTTTTCGCCGCTGTCGAAATGCAGCGAGAACCAGTCCCACCCGGTTTGATCCTCAGCCAGCGGCTGCGAGGACCATTCGTGGTCCAACCACGCCTGACCGGTCACCGCAATCGCGCCTGCCGGAAGGGTCAGCGTGCCGGTCACGTGGTAGAATGGTTGCGAGTAATAATAGCTCGCCTGCCCCTTCTCGGATTTCACCGAATAGCCTTGCACTCCCTGCGGCACCAGAGGGCCTTTGGCGTCCAGCGCCAGTTCGTAGGAAAACGCCTGTCCCGCCGCACGCAGATCGAGCGCCGACAGCGCATCCGCCTCTGGCAGGGCTCGGCCTGCCATCTGCCAGTTGTCAATCCAGGCCGCAAAGGGCGCAGCCGTAACCCCCGCCTGGCCGATGCCGCCCCGTGCCATCCGTTCGGCCACGAATTGGTGCGTTTGCGTCGTCAGCCCCGCATGGCCCATCCAAAGCTGCGGACTGGACCAGCCTGACCGCTCCACCGGGGCCAGGGCGGATCGGAAAAGAGTCCATTGCACGCCATAGTCCGCTCCATCCGCAGCTTGCAGGTTGGCGGTCAAATACCACCATTCGATCCGGTAACCGGGGTGCGGGCCGTGGTCTGCCGGAAAGTTGAATGCAGTCCCCGGCTGCGGCACTGAAAACCCGTCAGCCTCTGTGCCTAGCCCAGCAAAACCTTGGCCAAAGGCAGGTGCGGCCAAGCACATGTAGATCAGCAATGCTCTAACGCTCATGTGCAAATACCTTCAGCAAATCCGATGGCGAAAGACGCGCCAGCCGCCAGGCAGGCACGGCGGCTGCAAGTCCGGCCGCCAGCAGCGCGAGCGCCGCCAGCCGCACCCAGTCACCGGGAAAAAGGTGCATCGGCAGACGCCAGCCAAAAGCCTCGACATTCACCACCGCCAGTAGAACAAAGGCGAGCGCAATACCTACAGGCACAGCGGCCAGCATGGTCAAGGCTGCCAACAGCAAGCCGCGCGAAAGCTCCAACCATGCGAGGTGGCGGCGGGTCAGACCCATGGCCCAGACCGGCGCCAGTTGCGGCAGGCGCATCCCCGACAGGGTCATGAGGCTCGCAAACATCGCCAGCCCCGCGACTCCCAGCGTCAGCACATTCAGCGCGGCTGTTACTCTGAATGTGCGCTCAAACACTTTGAGCGAAAAGACCTTGATCCCGGCCTGGTCAATCACGTTCTGCGCGGGCAGCCCGAATTCCGCCCGCAAACCCGCAGCCAGTGCTTCGGCCTTGCCGGGGGCAATCCGAATGGCATAGCGCAGGCGGGAGACGTCAGGATAGTGCTGGACCAGTGTGTCGATCCCGATGATCACTTGGCCGATCGGGTTGCCATAGTCGGCATAGACGCCGGCGATGCTGGCCCGCCAGCCACCGGGCAGCGTGATCTGGTCCCCCAAGCCCAACCCTCGGCGCCGCGCCAGTTGTTCGTTGATCAGGGCGCCCTCGCCTGTGGCGATCCGGTCCCACACCTCCGGCACTGCAGAGAGGATCGGCCAGTTGTCGCGATAGGTGGCATGATCGGCCACGCCGTATATTGCCGCGGGCTGGCCTGCGACCCGACCCTCAACGCTCCAGATCGGCAGGACCGCGTCGCTGCGCTGGGCCAGCCAGTCGCGTATCGCCGTGGCCTCTGCTTCGGTGCGGGCGGTCACGTATAACTCTGAGGCGAGACGCTGATCGAGCCAGCCGGTGAAGGTCAGCCGAAAGCTCGACACCATCGTGCTGACGCCCACATTGGCGGCCAGCGCAAGCAGCAGTGCCATTAGCGCCAATGACAGGCCGGGAAGCTGTTGACGCGTGTCGGCCCAAAACCATTCGGCCAGTGGTCCACGCGCCAAGCGGCCGCCAAGGTGCAATATCCCCGTCAGCACGAGCGGCAGCGCCAGTGCCGCCCCCAACAGCAGTGCCGCCAGAAGCGCAAAGCCCGCCTCGAGGCCGGATCCGAAGTGTGCAATTCCCGCCGCCGTCAACAGGAGCACCATCGCAGCCACGCCTTGCGCGCGCAGTGCCCGCTCCGAAGCCCGCGCCCAGGCCCGAGGCTGGGCCGCTGCAAGCAGCGGCAGGTGCCATAGCCGCCAGAGGCTCTGTGCGGCCGCCACCAGCGTGCCGACTACCGCGATGGCCAGCCCCGCTGCCCACACTGCGGGGTGGATCGACAGCGTTCCCGGCACATCGGCCCCGTAAAGCCCGCGCAGGGTGGCGGCGACGTCGGGCAAAAGGGCCGAGGCGACTACATAGCCAAGTGCCACGCCCACCAGCCCCGCGAGGAGGGCGAAGGTCAGCAGCTCGGCGATCAGCAAAAGGACCAGCACGCGTGCCGGCAAGCCCAGTGCGCGCAGCGTGCGAAATACCTGGCGGCGCTGTTCAAAAGCCAGACCGATGGCGGAATGCACGATGAAGAGCCCCACCGCAAAGGCGAGAAAACCGAAAGCCGTCAGGTTCAGGTGAAAACTGTCGGTCAGCCTGGCAAGATCTCCCGTTTCGCTCGGCTCGCGCAGGGTCAGGCCGGGGGCTGTCACCTTTAGAGGGGCACGGCCAATCGGTTGGTCCGGCCAGAGCAAAAGACGAGAGATCTTGTCCTTTGCCCCAAGCAGGACCTGCGCCTGCCCGATGTCGGTGAGGACAGTGCCAGGCGGCAAACCCTCGGCCACGCGCACGGGAGGTGTCGCTTGCTCGGTTAGTCGTGCCGCGGTTTCCGGGGCTGCATAGAGCACACCGGGCGCCGTGATGAACGGCAATAACTGGTCACCCGCCGCAATATCCACCTGCTGCGCCTGCGGCGGCAAAGTCAGTGGGTCAATGCCAAGGACGCGCAACCGCACATCCCCAAACCGCATTTCACCTTCAATCACCGGCGAAGCCAGCCAGCCTGCTCGCCGCAGTCTCACAAATTCCTGTTGATCCATCCGGGCCCCGTCCTCACGCACTAGTTGCGCGAGCCGGTCCTGCCCAAGGATTGCCGCTGCACGGTCATAGCTCGCCCGCGCCTCACCGTTGATCGCCTGAACCGCTGACCATAGCGCCGTTGCCAGCGATAGCCCCAAAAGCATCATCGCCAATTGGACAGGCCGCCTGCGCCAGTGAGACAAGAGCGCTGTCAGCCCGGTCCACACCATCACACCAGCCGGCCCGCGTGCAGGTGAACGCGGGCGTTCAGCCGGTTTGCCAGACGGTTGGAATGGGTGACCATTAACAGGGCGGCATCCGTTTCAGCCACCAGCGACAGCATAAGATCGAGTACAGCGTCCCCTGTTGCCTCATCCAGATTGCCCGTGGGCTCATCAGCCAGAACCAGCCGGGGCCGGGCGGCCAAGGTCCGGCCGATCGCCACCCGCTGTTGCTGGCCGGCCGACAGTTGTTCAGGGTAGCGCGTGAGGACTTGGGCGAGGCCCAGCCGTTTGGCAAGGACTTTCAACCATGCCGGATCAGGGCGGCCAGCAAGCCGAGCCTGAAAGGCAAGGTTGGCCGCCACATCAAGCGAAGGGATCAGGTTGAACTGCTGGAACACAAGTCCGACTGTCCCCCGCCGCAGGGCGGCAAGGGCTGTATCGTTCAGCCCCACAATATTGGTACCGCCAAGGTGGATTTCTCCCGCATCAGGGCTGTCGAGCCCTGCAACGAGGTGCAAAAGCGTGCTCTTGCCGCTGCCAGACTCGCCGGTCAGCCCAAGGCTCTTGCCCGCCTCCAGCGAAAGATCGATCCCGTTCAGAACATGCAACGGCCCCTCGCCAGTGGGGTAGAATTTGTCGATCTGGTGCAGCCTCAGCAGCATGTTACTCCCCGGAGGTCCGCGTGCATCTGACACGGCATGCCCGTGAAATAGTGCCAAACAACGACCCCTTCCATACAGCCTCCAAACCCACTGCCTTATTTGGAGAAATGGTTTTTTTCAGAGGGCTCGCGTTTTGCATCTAACGCGACCTCCACTTGGAATTCGATGTACAATTACGATCTAGTGCGGGTTCTCAGCTAGGCGGGATAGGCGTTGACCGTACCGTCGCAACTCACTCTCCATGTTCGCTCGGTTGCACGACGCGTTCGTCGGATAAAAGCCGGCGCCGTTTCGCAGCATCATTTTTGAAGCGGCTCGCATGGAAAGCCGCCGCCGTAGCGCAGGCAGGCGCTCCCCACGCGGGGAGGCTGTGTTGCATGCGGGATGGTGCGGTCATGATTATCCAAGGTCATTTTCGAGAGCGGCGTCGAGGTCTGCTGGGCTGAGTTGCACCATCTGTTGCGCCGAACTCTGCAGGGCGATTGCCGGCAGGTGAATGAACGCGCCGACGCGTCGCCAGGCAAGCCTGGAGGATCCCCTCAATCGATCGACGCGGTAGTCTCCGGCAGGTTGCCACGCCTCAAAACCCGGCAGCCGGAACGCGGATGAAAAGTGAACGACGGTCTGCGTGGTGCGACTGGCCATGGGTGCTTTCCGCAGGAGCACGCCGACGCCTCTCCTGGCATCTTTTCCATCCGAACCGGAAAGATCCCAATGCTGCCAGTACATCCGTGGTCAGCGCCGTGGTTCAAAGGCTCGAACAGAGCGACATGCGCGCCGGGCAAGCGCTATACATTCGCTGTCGAAAATTCGGTGCTTCATGACGGGTCAGGGTCGCGGACCTATGTCGATCGGGTCCGCGAAAGCCAAATCGGCCAAATCCTCGCGATCTGTATATATATGTCTCTATGCACATTCAATCAAGGATCAATAGGTTTGGTTCATAATTGCGGATTAATATAGTCTGCTGTCGGCAAAATTAAGATGGATGAATTACAATAAAATTGCTTATAGCTCCGCCTTTCTGACGGCCAAAATCGCCGGTAACAACGACTGATTTACATTTCAAATATTTTCGGTTTGAGGAATTAAAAATTTGGCACTCCTATCATTCGAGTGCCAAAGGGGCTATGTTAAGTGTTGCAGTCGCTCTATGTGCGGCGTCAGAAAGAACCCTAATGAAATTCCGACCACTCCACGACCGCGTCGTCATTCGGCGCGCTGAAGGCGACAACAAATCCAAGGGCGGAATCATCATTCCCGACACCGCCAAGGAAAAGCCTCAGGAAGGCGAAGTGATCGCCGTCGGCCCAGGCTCACGTGACGAAAGCGGCAAGCTGATCCCGCTCGACGTCAAGGCCGGCGACTTCATCCTGTTCGGCAAATGGTCCGGCACCGAGGTCAAGATCGACGGCGAGGATCTCCTGATCATGAAGGAGAGCGACATTATGGGCATCGTCGAGAAGGCCAAAGCGGCCAAGAAAGCCGCCTGACCGGGCGATTTGCGCTCTGCTAATTTCTAGACTGAACTGGACGTAAAATCATGTCTGCCAAGGAAATCAAATTCGCTACCGATGCCCGCGACCGGATGCTTCGCGGCGTCGAAATTCTGAACAACGCCGTCAAGGTGACGCTCGGCCCCAAAGGCCGCAATGTCGTCATCGACAAGGCCTATGGCGCGCCGCGCATCACCAAGGATGGTGTCGCCGTCGCCAAGGAAATCGAGCTTGCCGACAAGTTCGAGAACATGGGCGCCCAGATGGTGCGCGAAGTGGCCTCGAAGACCAACGACTTCGCCGGCGACGGCACGACGACAGCCACGGTGCTGGCCGCTTCCATCCTGCGCGAAGGTGCCAAATTCGTTGCCGCGGGCATGAACCCGATGGATCTCAAGCGCGGCATCGACCTTGCTGTGGCTGCTGTGGTGAAGGACATTCAAGCCAGGGCCAGGAAAGTCAAATCTTCGGACGAGATCGCCCAGGTTGGTACGATCGCCGCCAATGGCGACGCGTCGGTCGGCGCCATGATCGCCAAGGCGATGAACAAGGTCGGCAATGAGGGCGTGATCACCGTCGAAGAAGCCAAGACAGCCGAAACCGAACTCGATGTCGTCGAAGGCATGCAGTTCGACCGTGGCTATCTCTCGCCCTATTTCGTCACCAATGCCGAGAAGATGCGCGCGGAGCTGGAGGACCCTTACGTTCTCATCCATGAGAAGAAGCTCGGCAATTTGCAGGCGTTGCTGCCGATCCTCGAAGCTGTGGTGCAAAGCGGTAAGCCGCTGCTGATCATCTCGGAAGACGTCGAAGGCGAGGCGCTGGCGACGCTGGTCGTCAACAAGCTGCGCGGCGGCCTCAAGGTCGCAGCCGTCAAGGCGCCAGGCTTCGGTGACCGGCGCAAGGCGATGCTGGAAGACATTGCCGTGCTCACCGCCGGCCAGATGATTTCCGAGGATCTCGGCATCAAACTCGAGAACGTCACGATCGACATGCTCGGGCGGGCTAAGCGCGTGGTCATCGAGAAGGATACGACGACGATCATCGACGGCGCCGGCGAGAAAGCCACCATCCAGGCGCGCGTCCAGCAGATCAAGTTGCAGATCGAGGAAACGACCTCGGATTACGACAAGGAGAAACTCCAGGAGCGGCTGGCGAAGCTGGCTGGCGGCGTTGCTGTCATTCGCGTCGGCGGCGCGACCGAGACGGAAGTCAAGGAAAAGAAGGACCGCATCGATGATGCGCTGAACGCCACTCGTGCAGCCGTGGAAGAAGGCATCGTTGCCGGCGGCGGTGTTGCGCTTTTGCGCGCCAAGGCAGCTTTGACTGAGCTTACTGGCGCGAATGCTGACATGACGGCAGGTATTTCGATTGTGC
The DNA here is from genome assembly GCF_055811615.1 of Mesorhizobium sp. WSM4807. Taxonomy (NCBI): domain Bacteria; kingdom Pseudomonadati; phylum Pseudomonadota; class Alphaproteobacteria; order Hyphomicrobiales; family Phyllobacteriaceae; genus Mesorhizobium; species Mesorhizobium sp. WSM4807. The sequence goes on along the minus strand of NZ_JBVVQY010000030.1, from coordinate 62,061 downwards.
TGAGAGCACTTGAAGCGCCGATCCGCCAGATTGCCGAGAATTCCGGCGTTGAAGGTTCGATCGTCGTCGGCAAGCTCTCCGACAGCAAGGATCACAATCAGGGCTTCGACGCCCAGAACGAAGTCTATGTCGACATGATCAAGGCCGGTATCGTCGACCCCGCCAAGGTCGTTCGGACGGCCCTGCAGGATGCCGGCTCGATTGCCGCGCTCCTGATCACCGCTGAAGCAATGATCGCGGACATTCCGCAGAAGGTTTCGCCCGCTATGGGTGGCGCAGGAGGTATGGGCGGAATGGGCGGAATGGACTACTGAGCGGCGCCTGAGACTATAGCCAGGACGACGGAAGGCCAGCGACGCGGGCACATGCGAGCCGATATCTCGGCGATCATCGGTTCGCTCGACATCGTGTTCGGGGAGATCGATCGATAGGCTCGTCGCTGTCGTATTTGCTGCTAAAAATGGTCTTGGAGACAAAAACATGACCGACACTCTTGCCGAGAAAACATGTACGCCTTGTCGCGGCGGCGTCCCGCCGCTCACGCGTGATGAAGCCCAACGCTTCCAGGCACAGGCTCCCGATTGGGAGCTGGGTGACGATGCCCACCGCATCCAACGGAGCTTTCGATGCCGCAATTTCCGGGACGCGCTCGCCCTTGTTCAGGAGATCGGTGAGCTCGCCGAAACCGAAAGCCATCACCCCGACATCAGCTTCGGCTGGGGTTATGTGACGGTTTCCCTGAGCACCAAGAAGATAAAAGGACTGCACGAGAACGATTTCATCATGGCGAGCAAGATCGATCGGGTGTTCGATCGCTCGGGACGGCCCCTCGACCGCCAGCAGTGACACGGCAAAAATTGGTCGCGTTATTGGGCCCCGACCGGCAAGCAGTTTGGCCGCCTAAGCGCCGGCCGGAGGACTTCGGCTGGCGCTCTTCGTTTGTTAGGCCTGCCTGAGCCTGGGAGCGCTCATGGCTCACCAGGCTTAATGCTCTACATCGTTCTTCAGCAGAGGAGAGCGAAGAATGAGTTCAGATCAGAACAGGAACACACACGAATTCGTGGTCGCGGATGTTCAGTTAGCCGACAACGAAACCGATGACGGCGTGGCGCTGATGCTCACGGATGCCCGTGGCGGCCGGGTACGGCTGCATCTAAATGGTGACATGGCCGAGTTGCTGCGCGAGAGGGTCGCATTTGCGCTCGACAGGAACACGGGACCGTAGCGCAGGCTATGGCCCGGCCCTGCGAATGGTCGCCTTTGCCGAGGCCGCTTCCACCGTAGCTGGCAGTAGGCGGCGAGGCGCCGCCCGTTCGAGTTCGCTGGATCACGACAAGATAATGCAGATAGCGGGAGCCGCTTCGATGCTGCAGCTTTCCGAGGTTATGCTCTCGGAGGGCGGTAGTATTCGAAGGCCTCCCGAATTGCCTCTACCGCGCGTCTTTCCTGGCTGGGGGAGCCTGGTTTCGCCGGCTTAAAGCCTATTGGGCTCGGCAGTCCGCGCTCTCGCGACACAACAAGAAAGGTGATGTCCGGTAGCCCCTTGGAAGTCTCCTCCCGGCTGATCTCATCCAGGACTGGCTTCCAATATCCCATGTCCGGAATGCCGACTGCACGACTCAATTCCGCGTATGTGATCATTAGGCCTCTGGTCGCGCGCCTGATTAACTCCGCGCGAATCGCATCCTTTCGGTCCGCGAATGGTACCGGCATAATATGCTCCCCTGACAAAGCTAAGCCCGACCCGGTTCCTTCAACGTTCGAATGGCAGGTAGTTATGTCATTCTCCGAACAACCCAGAGCGACCGGCCCGCATGAGCGATTCCGGACACGAGTCGAAGGCGAGGATCATCTTTGAGCCGCTCAGCCTCAACCACATCAAGAAGCAGGACCTGCTGATCGGTCTCGTTTGCATTTGGCGTAATCCACCAGCGCCGATCCTCGCAGCAAAGCCCGGCTTCCGGATGCTCCTGGAGGTGCTCAATCGCATATTCGGCGTCCACTTTTCTCGGTCCGGCGTCGACGGACATTTGCTCCGTTCCTCCTCCGTCTGCGATCGCTTTGGGACTATACTTGATTATGGCGCCTGTTGAAGCGACGACCATTTTGCTTGGCTAGCCGTTGGCATGGACGGCTCGATGCAGCAGTGCTTAGCGACGCAGGGTTTCACGAAAAGAGTTCGTCGTCTTCCTGGCCGGTGAACTCCCATGGCCTGGGTCCCATGCCTGTGCGTCGTTGCGACCCGACTGCGTGACACGGGCGAGAGGCCGAGCTCGCTCATGAACTTGTGCATCAGCTCGACATTCTTGTTGGAGATGGCAAGCCAGGGCGAGGGCTGCACGTAGCCGGCTGGCGTCCTGAGCAGGGCAGGGGTATCCTTCAGCTTCTTCTCGGACTCCACCCAGCGGCCATAGGCTTGACAGTAGATCGCTCACCGTCCATCTGCCGCTGACCCTGCGCAAGCGTGGTGGCCGCAAGATCATCATCTCGCCCGCCGGCGGACAGCAATGGACCCCAGCACGGCCACGCATAGACAACACTCTGATCCGGGCGCTGGCGCGGGCGTTCCGGTGGAAACACATGCTGGAAACAGGCGAGTTCGCCACAGTGATCGAACTTGCCGCGGCCGAAAGGCTTGACCGCTCCTTCGTATCCCACGTGCTCCAGTTGACGCTGCTCGCGCCCGACCTGGTCGAAGCCATACTCGACGGACGGCAGTCCATGGGGGTTCAGCTCCAGGCGCTCGTCAGGGGTTTGCCCGTCGAATGGGAACGGCAACGGGAGTTGATGGCTACTTCCTGCTGACAATCTTCTCTGCGGCCGCCCTCAGAGAAGCCAGGCCAGCGACTGGCGAAGTAATGTCGTCCCATCCTTGTGGAACCACCGGCCATGGCTGAAGATCACGCGCTTTGGCTGCAAAGCCACGAGGCGCTCCACGGCCGCCTTCGCCTGCTCATGCTTCCGTTTGATGATCATCCGCAGGTAAATGGGGGCCTTCCCCACAGGTGCCGTGACGCCTAAGAGGCGCGCCGCCGGCCTGATGATGAACGGCAGCTTTTCCGGCTCGAGATTCAGAACTAGATCCGTAAGCACCATAGTTCGGCTGTTCTTATGATAGAACGCGACTTCGGTGAACCCACCGGCTCCTGGAACGAGAACCTGATCGAGATCTTTCGACCAGGCTTCCGGCGCCGCTGTGGCCAGATCGTGATCGATCCTGACGCCAGCCCGGCGGACCTGTGCCCGATGGCGCAAGCCCGGAACGGCCCAAGTCGACGCTCCCTGCACATGGTTCTGCCACTCCTTGAGGAAGGTCCAGTGTGCACTGTTTGGCGCAACCAGATGCACTATCGGACCAATCTGCTCGAGCTGCTTTCTCAGCTCAAAAGCGAACCGTGTTGGTGAATGCAGCAGGAGACCGCCATTCCCGAGCTGGATAACCGTCATGCGCACCGGGACTGGGATGCCCATCACGCTCAGCGGTCCGCTGTCGACGATCCAGATCCCAGGGGCGACAGGCTTGGCGACATCAAGAGGAGGGTAGGTAGCGTCTTCGGGCTTCATGGTTGTGCTCCAATTCAGCTTGGAGCTGGCGCAACACGCTTCGAGAGGATCTGTTCCGGGGAACTGCGTGATGGCCTAGTTCGTCTGCTGGCCGAAGCAAATCATTATGTTGCAACATACCAACGGCAGCTTTGCGCCGATATCGGCCGTAGAGGTGAGCTTTGCCGCTTCCTGAGAGAAGACATCATTCGAACCGGTTGTTGCGCGCCCGATCTTCTTCCTGCTCGTGCCGACGTTCGGCGTCTATCCGCTCTTGGAGCCTCCTCTTTGCCTCAGCCAGGGCCTCAGCAAGAGCGGGGATATCGGCCCCGGGCAGGCCGTTCAGGAGCTTGAGGCGCTCTTCCAGCTTGGTCGCAAGCGAGCCGCTCCACCCTGAGGGATGGAGACGATTGACGAATTCGGCCAGAACTGGGCGTGGATCCGGTGCTCTTTCCAACAGATTCCCTGCGAGTGGTGTCCATTCGTGTGGCGCGCCCTCCTTCGGTCTGTTGAAGAGCAAAACTACCGATGCTGCCAGCGGATAGCGCACCGTGGGATCGCGGTCGCACCAATTGATTACGATTTCGGCGGACAGTACATCTAGGACGTTCTTGTGGAAGCGTAGGAGATCGTTGAGAAGGCGTACGCTTGCCCGTTGCGACTTCAGATCGCCGGAAAACAGTTCATCAAGTGTCGCGAGTGGCTGGGCCTTCAGCAGGCCCTTTACTAGGTCATCGTAGTCGTGCCCGCTGACATTATGCCTTCCGGCCGCAACCATGAGCTTGCGGCAAAGCGCTTTCGCGACAGGAGCGCCTTCTTCTCCGACCAGAGAGGCTGTGACGACAGCTCCTAGCTCGTGGTCCTCGCGCGTCGTGCGGCTATCTTTTGTGCTGAATTCAAACCCAGCGAGTATCAGGCGTCCGGCCTCGCGGACCTCAGGCAGCGGCTGGCGCGTCGCGCTACCGTCCGAGTGCAGGCGCATCCAGACTATCTCAAGTCCAACCGCGCAGCCGTCGGGCTTACGCGCGATGGCGAGCACCAAATCACGGAAGTCCGGCCCCGGTACGTTGTCGGAGACACGGCCATATGCAAGACTGTAGTAAGTATTGATCTGTGCCTTACCGAGCTCAATCGCGCGATGCAGCCGCTCAAGAGCACGCGCGTCGATGTCTACTGTTGCCTGCAGAATCGGGAACCACGCGGCAAGGGCTGGGTGCTCCAGCGCTTCATCAAGGACGGCGTCGGCAAGCGCAGCGTCGCGCTTGTTTAGCCCGCCTAAGAAACCGCTCAGGAGCCGCAGGCTCGCGTTTTCGGTTGCTGCAAACTGTACAACGATAGTGTCCCACATCGCGCGCGGGCTTTCAGCGGCCTCCGCCAATGCCGCACCGAAGGGAGCCGCATTAGCGTTCTCGCCCATCAACTCCAAAAGCACAGTTTTGAACGTATCCTCGTCCGCCGCGACGTCATGGCCGAGCTCACGTATCGCCGCCGCCGAGCGCGCAGCACGTTCAGCGTAGCACGCGGTCGGGTCGCTCCCGCCTTCGTCCTCGTCATCATCGTCATCATCGTCATCATCGAAGTCGTCCAGGTCGAGGCTTCCGGCGCGCGCGCCGATGACAAGCCCGAGCACTTTGCTGACGAGATCCTTGGGCCGAAGAAAATCCTCCAGCGCCGTCAAGCGGTCGCGAATCTCAGGGTCCATATCCTTGCCGCCATAGGCGCGGGTCTGGCGTGCCGCGATCCAGCCGTCGCGCCAGAACGACGTGGCGGCGATCGCGCGGGCGAGTTGGTCCAACTCCTCCGCCCGACCCGTATCGCTCCAAAGACCCCGAAACTCCCGCGCGATGGCCTTCTGCACCTCCCCAGCCACCTGGCTGTCCGACAGGGCAAACTTTCCTGCGAGTTTCAGCACGCGGTCGAACCATGCGCGCACGTCCGCGCCGGTGGGGGGGTAGTAGCCATAGTCCCGGGAGCGCGCGCCGAAGTCGAATTCATAGTGTGAGGAGAAGTGGCGTGTTTTCATCATCGCTTCGAGCGCTTTGATGCCGAGTGGGCGCACGGCCTCGTCCTGGGAGGCCAGCAGCGCTTCCGCGGCCTTCACACGCATCTCGACCGGCGCATGCGTGCCGGACAGAGCAATGTGAAAGAGCGATTCCACGACCCGCGTCGCTTCGTTGTCATTGGTATCGCCGCTTGGAAGCGCCGCGAATTTCACCAGCAAAGCGAGGGCGCGCTCGAAGAAGGCAGGTTCGTAAGCGAGCAAGCGCAAGAGCCGAACGAAATGCGTGCAGTGGCGGAGCGTGGTTTCATCGGCGCCGGACAATGCATTCGCCAGCGCGGCCAAGACGGTCTCCGGCGCGACCGGTGCGATGTTGGTAAACATCGCGCGGCCAAGCTCGGTGAAATTCGGCAGGTCGCTGAGCAGACCGTCCGGCGCCACCCACGTCTTCACGATGGCTTGGGCTTCCTTGCTGTCATCAAGATACCCGAGACGCCGCGAGAAGGAGCGGAGAAGACGTTCGGACGCATTGTCGACAAGCACCGACTTCACCTTGGCCGGCGCAATGGTCTGAAGTGCCCTCTTGGCGAGGCGATTTGCAATGGCATGCGGCAGCACCGCGCGCCATTCTGCACGCGCCTGCACGAGGTCCCGTTGCTTGAGCTCTGCCACCCCGGCGTACATCTCGTCGGCCGATTTGCCGACGAGGCTGCCGAGGACTGGAAGCTCCGCTTCGCCGCCTTCGAGCGTCTCGCCGTTGAACGAATAGACCAGCGAGCACCCTTGCGCGACCAGAAGGAGCGAGGGGTCTGGGTCGTGGCGCTGCTGAAAGAGACGCTTGAACAGCTCTTCCTCGTTCAAGCCTGCAACGGTCTCGGTTTTCTCGATCCGCGAGGCCAGCGCCAGGGCAACCCGGGCATTGCCGCCGGAGAACTCCGCAATGGTGTGCGCATCGATCTGCGAGAGGTGGGGGTACCGCCGGCCCACCAGCTTCTCGATCAGCGATACGGAAGACGTTTCCAAGACGAAGACGTCGGTGCCCTCCGGCTGGTCCTCCCGGATGTCGTACTCGATGGTGATCCCGCTGATTGTCGAACTGCTCGACCGCGCGACTTCCGAAATCCGCCGGTGCAGTTCGGGCGTGCAATTATCGACCACCAGGATAGCGAGGGTCCGTCCGGCGATCAGGTCCGAGGCAAGCCCGGCGGGCGGCGGCTTGGGCTCGTCGGCTTCATTGGTGTAAATCGCAAGTGACGGATCGAGCGCGCCTTCGCCAACGCTTGCGTCAAACAGCGCCTCGGCGAGTCGCGTTTTGCCGACACCAGAAAGCCCGACAAGCCGCACCACATGCCCCGGCGTGGCAAGCACTTTCCGGATACGGTTGATGCCCTCGATAGCGGAAGCCCCGTCGCCTTCATCCTTGTCGCCCGTCAAAATGCGCGCCTTGTCATCGGCGATGTAGTTTGCGTCCACGCCCGCAGGCGCAAACGACCATGAACCATGAGACTGCCATCCCGGCATCGCTTTGCCGATCCGCGCGCGCACCCACGGAATCTGCCCGGGATGATTCCGAACCCATGTCGCGATCCGGTTACGGTCATAAAAGTCGAGCGTGAGCTTGCCTTCGGCAGGCGTGCCCTTGATAGCTTCGGCCATCGCGTTGCGGCGGTCGGTCAGCGCCGAGTCCGATGTCGAGCCCGTAGAACTCACGATAATGTAGGCGCCGCCGGCATCAGCGAGCTCATTGATGACGGGCCGCAAGACGCCCTTCGGATTCATCTCCTTCAGAATCTCAGCCCGCGGCATGTCCGGCTTCTTGACCTGCACGCCGGTTGCTGGCTTCGGCACGAAGCCGTCGATTGCCGTCCCGGCCGGGAGCGCCACGCGAACATCAAGACCGCCGTCGCTTGCGTCTTGATTTCCACCGTAGGTGACGGCGGACGTGGGCAGGCCTCCTCGACGCATCTCGGTCTCGCAGAGAAGGCCAACTAGGGTGCGCAAGTCTGCGTCGCCAAGAGCGGCGATGTCGTCGCCAGTGATATCGAACATGGGAGCAAGCTAGGAAGCGCTCATCGGGCCGTCAATCGCAAAGAAGGACGGCCGATAACTCGTGCGAGTATTACCTGTGCGTCGCCTTTGCCATGAGCGGCGCGAGGATAACTGGAACCGCAGCTCTCGAACTTGCCGCCCTTGGGAAGAAGTACGCCTTGGCCACGATGTGCATTGGCGTGGGCCAGGGGATCGCTATCGCACTGCAGCGGGTCTAAATAAGTGGGCGACGACCTTAGTTAGACATCCTGACTTCGGACGGCAGCGTCAGCGGACGCCGGCGGTGGCGGTCAGCACCCGAGCAGGCTCCCAACTAGCGAGACAAACGTCCAGAGCGGAGGCCTCGGCTTAGTCAAGCATACCTACGGAATGATGCGCCTGGCCGGTGACAAATGAATCTCTGCTGCACCGCCGATGATATGGGGAGGCGCTCGCAAATCGCGCCCTACGCGCGGGTTGATCGGTTGATCAACATCAAAGCTTGAATATGAGAAATGCGCTAACTGTGACGGCGGTGGTCACGGTGGCTCGAGTGTCAGCAGATGTGGTAAGGTTGAGTGTCGGCGAGTAGCAGAGGTCCAGCAACAATGACTTTGAGGCGAACCAGAGCTTACGGCGCATCCGGCTTGGTTCTAGCGGTTTGCACTGTGTTTGCTTGGCAGAACGCCACTGCTGCTCACAATTGCCACGCAGCCGCGACGCCTGGCGTCAATTGGCACGAGTGTGACAAGAAGCTTCTCATCCTAGAAGGACAGGACCTGAGCGGGGCGAACCTGTTCGGTGTTGATTTCACTTCGACCGACCTCAGGAACAGCAATCTCCTTGCGGCAAATCTTGAGAAGGCAACGCTTGTGCGTGCTTCCCTGGCCGACTCGACCGCCAAAGGCGCCCGGTTCGACAGAATCGAGGCCTACAGGACCGACTTCAGCCGTATGGACGCGCAGGGCGCTGTGTTTGCGAGCGCGGAAATGCAGCGCTCGAATTTCCAGGACGCCAATCTGACCAATGTTGATTTCACAAAGGCAGAATTGGGGCGTGCGCAGTTCCATGACGCCGATATCAGCGGCAGCCGCTTCTCGTTTGCCAATCTCGCACGGGCGGACTTCCGAGGAGCGACGTTCACCGCGCCGATAGACTTTGACCGCGCCTTTTTCTTTCTGACCCGTATCGAGGGCGTCGACCTTTCCAATTCGGCGGGTCTGTCCCAGTGGCAGCTCAACATGGCTTGCGGAGACGCCCGGACCGAGTTGCCTTCTGGCTTGACGAGGCCTGAAGATTGGCCCTGTCAATTCCAGCAGGAATAGTTGTCGGCAAGCGAACTGCGGCAATGCTGCACCCGACAGGATTCGAACCTGTAACTTCTGCCTTCGGAGGGCGCAGATCCTCCGCCAAAGTGGCACGTTTCTGCGGTATTGCTATTGGCGAAATCGCGGCCGAAGGGTGTTTGTGCCCTTTCCGTTCACCGCTACCGGTTCAATCGAACCGGTAGCTCCTGTCCGAATAAATGGCAGCAACTCTTGCATCGTCGAGAATGACTACCATCGTCGTGTTTATCAATTCAGAAGCGCTATCGCGCCAGCAAGCTGGACTGCGACGCCTGTGCCCTGAAGCTGGCGCCAGATGCCATTGCGGGCTTCCTTGCTGAATATCGTGCTGAGCAAAAGCGACTGAACGCCATGAACCGCGAACGGCAAAGGGAAGTCGAAAGGCGGCATGCCGGCATCGACAGGCAGATCACTAACATCGTCGATGCCATCGCTGACGGTGTCGCGACGACCAGCATGAAATCGAAGCTGCTGGACCTCGAACGTGAAAAGGAGGATCTGGCCCGAGAGCTTCAGGCGATGGCGGTCGCAGACAGCATCGTGGAGTTTCATCCGGCAGCGGTGACGGTTTACCGTCGGAAGGTAGTCGAGCTTCAGGACGCGTTGCAATCCGATCAGCGCGAGCGCCACAAGGCGGCCAGGATCATCCGCTCACTGGTCACGGGGATCGAGATCATGCCGACCGAGGGTAGGGGACAGGTTGAGCTGAAAGTCCGCGGTGCGCTGGCGGAGCTTCTCAACCTGCCAAATCGTAAACCAGGAACAGCGCCTAGCGCTGCAGTGATGGTAGAGGGAGAGGACCTGAAATCCAACCTTCTCCACCCCGACTTGCAACCTGCCCCATCACGTTGCCGCCATGCACCACCGCCCACGGCGAAGCCGGGAACGTTGCACGCTTCCTTGACCTTCTTAACGATGTCCGGCAGGGCGCCACCGCCTTCTCGACACTCCGACACTGCCATCAGCGCCACCTTCAAAAGCCGGCCTAAGTTTTTTAACGGAGGCGGGGAACATGGATGCTGCCTCGCGGTTGGACCTCAGAAAGCCAATTCCAGCCTGAAGGAAAGCGGCCGAGCTCGCTCTCACGACGCCGCGAACCGGGCCTACGGGAGATTAAGCATGCGAGCGCTGGTTTGGCATGGAAAAGAAGACATACGTTGCGATGAGGTTACCGATCCCGAAATCGAGGACCCGCGCGACGTCATCGTCAAGGTGACGAGCTGCGCGATCTGCGGCTCGGACCTGCACCTCTATCACAACCTCATTCCGGCAATTCTGCCCGGCGACATTATGGGCCACGAAATGATGGGTGAGGTGGTGGAAGTTGGATCCGGGGTAAACAGCGCCCTTAGGAAGGGAGACCGCATCGTCGTTCCCTTCACCATCATTTGCGGGGAATATGACCAGTGCAAGCGCAAGAACTTTTCGGTCTGCGAACGTACATGGTCGTGCCGCCGATGTACCCCGTGGCGGCGGCACTGCCCGCTTCAGCCGAAGACAATGTCTCCAGCATCGACGGAGATGGTAGTACCTTTTTCACCTCGCACCGCGGCGGGCACATCCGGCAGGGCACAGATGATGGCGCGTCCACCGGTTACCCGGGCGAAGTCCTGCGCCGCCTCGACTTTCGGCCCCATCGAGCCCGCAGGAAAGGTGTAGGCGTCGAGCGCGTCGGGCGTAGCCGAGCGAATCGCGCGCTGTCCAGGCTTGCCCCAATCGAGATAAACAGCATCCGTGTCGGTCGCGACGACGAAAAAATCCGCCCCGATTTCCTTAGCGAGCAGGGCCGAGGCACGATCCTTGTCGATCACGCATTCGACGCCGATCAGATGCCTCTCCTTGCCCGGTTCATACATCGTCGGGATGCCGCCCCCGCCGGCGGCGATCACCACCGCGTCCTTTTCAAGCAGCCACTTGATCGGGCGGAGCTGGAAAATGCGCTGTGGCAGCGGAGAGGCCACGACCCGGCGCCAATACTTGCCGTCGGGCTTGACTTGCCAACCTTTCGCCGCCGCCTCCGATTTCGCCTCCTCTTCGGTGTAAACCCTTCCAATGAACTTGGTCGGGTCCTTGAACGCAGGATCATCGGGGTTGACCTCGACCATGGTCAGAATCGTAGCGATCGGCTTTTCGAACGGCAGGATGTTGCCGAGTTCCTGTTCGACCATGTAGCCGATCATGCCCTCGGTCTCTGCCCCGAGCACATCCAACGGAGAGTCTTCGCCCTCGTAAGCGATCTCCTGGAGGGCTAACAGTCCGACCTGCGGGCCGTTTCCGTGAGTGATGACGGTCTGGTGCTCCAGGCATAGCGGCGCCAAGGCTTCGGCTGCGACCTTGGCATTCTTGCGTTGATTGGTGGCGGTCATGTCCTCGCCGCGTTTCAAAAGCGCGTTGCCGCCGAGTGCTACCACCACGCGTCCCATGGCTCAGGCCCCCAGCGTGGCGACAAGGATCGCCTTGATCGTATGCATGCGGTTTTCCGCCTGCTCGAAGGCGATGTTCATCGGGCTCTCGAATACTTCCTCAGTTACCTCCATTTCGGTGATACCGAACTTCTCGGCCATTTCTTTGCCGACCTTGGTGTCGGTGTTGTGGAAGGCCGGCAGGCAGTGCATGAACTTCGCGTTCGCGTTGCCGGTCGCCTTGATCACCTTCATGTTGACCTGGTAGGGCGTCAGCAGCTCGATCCGACTCTTCCAGACTTCCTTTGCCTCGCCCATCGACACCCAGACGTCGGTGTGCACAAAGTCGACCCCCTTAACGCCTTTCGCCACGTCGTCGGTGATGGTGATGCGCGCGCCGGTCTCGGCGGCGCGCTTGGCCGCCATCTCGCGCACATCCTCATGCGGTTGGTTCTCCTTCGGAGCCACCATGCGCACGTCGCAGCCCATGATCGCGCCCAACATCAGCAGCGAATTGCCCATATTGTTGCGTGCGTCGCCTAGGAAAGCATACGAGATCTGGGTACGCGGCTTGTCGGCATGCTCGACCATGGTCAGCATATCGGCGAGCATCTGGGTGGGGTGCCAGTCGTCGGTCAGGCCGTTATAGACCGGCACGCCGGCGTATTGGGCAAGCTCCTCGACCAATCCCTGACCGGAGCCGCGGTACTCGATGGCATCGAACATGCGCCCGAGGACGCGGGCGGTGTCCTTCATGGATTCTTTGTGGCCGATCTGGCTGCCGCCCGGATCGAGGTAGGTGATGTGGGCGCCCTGGTCGTGGGCGGCGACTTCGAACGCGCAGCGGGTGCGCGTCGAGGTTTTCTCGAAAATCAGGCAGATGTTCTTGTCCTTCAGCGCCTGCTGCTCGGAACGGGCGTACTTCGCACGCTTGAGATCGCGCGAAAGGTCGAGCAGGTAGAGCATCTCGCGCTGGGTGAAATCCGCAATCTTGAGGTAGCTGCGGCCCTTGAGATTGAATGCCATGATGTTTCTCCCTGAAATTGGTTGGCGAAGGCTCAGTAGGCAGGGTCGCGCAGGATCGGGCAGGTCATGCAGTGACCACCGCCGCGGCCGCGGCCGAGTTCCTGGCTTCCGATGGTGATGACCTCGACGCCTGCGCGGCGCAGCAGCGTGTTGGTGTGGGTGTTGCGGTCGTAGCCGATGATGACCCCGGGCTCGAGCGCGACGACGTTGTTGCCGTCGTCCCATTGCTCCCGCTCCTGCTCGAACGCGTTGCCTCCGGTGCCGATGACGTGCAGGTCGTCGAGCCCGAGCGCCTCCTTATAGACATCGAACAGGTGCTTGTTCTCCTTATGGATCTCGAGACCGGCATCGCCGCCTGGACGCAGCGAGAAGCAGTTGATCTCATCGACTACCTCGCGGAAGGCGGTTACCTTGTCGTGATCGAGGCAGGTGAACACCGTGTCGAGATGCATCGCCGCCCGCGATTTCGGCATGACGCAGGCGATAACGCGTTCGGCGGCTTGCTTGGCGAACAGCCGGTTGGCGACCTGGTTCACCGCCTGCCGTGTGGTGCGCTCGCCCATGCCGATCAGCACCACCCCCTTGCCGATCGGCATGACGTCGCCGCCCTCCATGCTGGTATTGCCCCAGTCCTCGTCGCTGTCGCCCCACCAGATCTCGAATTCGTTCTTCGTGAAAAGGGGATGGAACTTGTAGACGGCCCGCTGATAAAGCGTCTCGGGCTGGCGCGCCGGCCAGAACATCGGATTGCAGGTCACTCCGCCATAGATCCAGCAGGACGGGTCGCGCTGGAACAGCGCGTTCGGGACAGGCCGGACCACAAACTCGCTCGCTGACAGCACCTCTTGCATGATGGGCGTCACCATGTCGGCCGGTAGGTCATCGCGCACAATGCCGCCGAGCAGGTGCCGCGCGAGGGCATGACCGTCCAGTTCGTCGAGCCATGGTCGCAGGATTCGCGAGAGCGTGGGACCGACCTGATTGTCCGTTATTCTCCGGTCCAGAACGAACTTACGACCCTCCGGCACCGTGTCGAAGACTTCCGTCAGCAGGTCCTGGATGTCGTAAACCTCGATGCCGCGGTCCTTCATTTTAAGTACGAAGTCGGCATGATCGGATCGTGCCTTCTGCACCCAGATCACGTCGTCGAACAAGAGATCGTGGCAGTTACCCGGCGTCAGCCTTTCGTGCGCCAGCGACGGGCGCGACACCATCACTTTGCGGAGCTTGCCGATTTCCGAATGAACACCGAGTTGCATAGTCGAACCTCCCTTACTTGAGACCGGAGGCCCCGTGGGCTCCGGCGCGGGCATTGCGCCATTTGATCAGGACGTGAATGGGAATTCCCACGAGAACGAGCAGGAAACCGAGAAAGACTGTTTGGGCCCCAGCGCCATAGATCGCCCAGAGCGAATAGGTGAAGCCAACGCCGCCCAGTATCGCGACCTTGGTGACGCCGGCGCCAGCCACTGTCCGGCCAGTCCGAATCAGGATCACAAGCTCGGCGAGCGAGCAGAGCGCGTAGGGCAGGAGGCTCGACATCACCGCAAGCAGGATGATGGTGTTGAACGCGCCCACCAGCCCTTGTGCAAAATTCATCGCGACGAGGATCGAGGCCAGAACGTTCGAAAACACCAGCGCGTTCGCCGTTGAAGAAAAGATGTCTCGCAAGCTCATACATTCTACAATCTGTTCCTACATGGCAATCGCGCCTGTGCGCCGTCGTTGCCAGACAAACACAGGAATGCCCAACAGCAAGAGCACCAGTCCGTAAAGAACGGGCTCTGCCCCGCAGCCGTAGAGCGTGAACATGGCGAATAGGAAGGCTACGATCTCGACGATCGTCACACGGGGAACATGCACGCCGCCGCTGACGCGAGCTGAAACCAGGCTGCCGGCTAGTGCGCAGAACGCGTAAGGGACGACTGCAGCCATCGTGCTCAAGCCGACGACCAGATTGTAGAACGCCGAGAAGCCCTCCGCGCCTATGGCCTGAACGAGAATGAGCAGCGTCGCCAACACGGCCGAGACCACGATTCCGATCGCCGGCACGTTTTGCTGCGAAAGGTTGCCGAACAAGGGTGGGAATAGCCCATCGCGCGCTGCCGCCATCGGCACCTGCCCCATCAGCAAGGTCCAGCCATTAAGGGCGCCGATAGATGACAGGATCACGGCGATGGAGATCGAAATCTCGCCTGCAGGCCCCCACATCGCTCGGGCTGCATCGGAGAACGGCGAGAGCGAATGGACGAGTTCGTGCCGCGGCAACACGCCCATCACCACAATCGTTCCGAACACGTAGAGGGTCGCCGCGATCACAATTCCCAGCACTGTCGAACGAGGAATCGTGCGCTCGGGATTGCGAACGTCGCCAGCCGGGACGGTCGCAGATTCAAGCCCAAGGAAGGCGAACATGGTCAGCGGCGCCAGCGCGGCAGTGGCTTGCAGCAACGGCTGGCCGCTCGGATTGAACTCGCTGAAATGCGACGTGTCTATGTAGAGCAGACCAATAACAGCTACTGCACCGAACGGCACCAGCTTGGCGTAAGTCATTACCTGAGACACGAGGCCGGCAGCTTTGACACCTCGCAGATTGATCAGGACCACAACCCAGATCGCACCGAGGGTAAAGACAACGATCATCGTCCTCCCCCGCAGAATCGGGAACAGGTCGACGACCGAACCGGCAAGGGCAACGGCGATTACTGGCAGTGACGCCCAGATCGATATCCAATAACCCCAAGCAACCAGAAAGCCAGGGAAGTCGCCGTAAGCCAAGCGGGTGTAAGCGTAGGGTCCGCCGGTTGCGGGCGCCAATCGCGCCAGTTTCGCGAAGGTCAGGCCGAGGCAGATCGCTCCTGCACCCATCACGATCCAGATGACAATGGCGAGGTTGCCATAGGGAGCGAGGGCCGCGGGCGACAGATAGAAGCCCGACCCGACCATGTTGCCGACCACGATAGCCGTACACGCCGCCATACCAAGGCTTTTTGCGGTCGTGAGACCGTGCTCCGCCACAGCAACTGCAGGCCCTGCGGCAGGTGCACTTTTGGTCGGGTCCGGTGCTTGCGTTGTCAAGGAAGCGCTCAATCCGTGCTAGCAGTGGTCACAGTGCCGGTTCAAAGACCTTGAAGTACGATGATCGCCCTTCGCTCGGGCCTGCCTGGAACCTCGAAGTTCGTTGTCAATTCCGCTTACCCAGATCCCGCCAAAACTGCGACTTGCTAGGCCTCTGTCAAAGCAGACAGGCTACTTGTCAGATAACCAGTCCCTCACCGCCGACCAGCTCGTATCGAAGGAAATGGTCGCCACCACCCTGTCATCGCAACCATCGGGGAAGCCGCTACGAACCGTGCAGCCCTCGTCGGAAAGATCGGTACCCCAGTAACGAACATCGAGGGTCAGCGATTTCCAGCTGTACGAGATGCCGGCCATCCATGCGAGTTGCTCGAATGCGTCGGGATCATCGATGAACTGGTAGCCGATGCCAGCATACGCCGAGAAGTCATGCGGCAAAGGTACCCTCACGCCGCCGGCAACCCAGGTAGCGGTATTTCCACTTTGATTGAAGTCGGGAGCAAAAAATACGCGGCCGCCAACAGTAAACATGTCGTTGAAATTGTAGTCCCCCTTGGCGAAAATTTCCCCATAATCGGGGCTAACATGCTCCGGTGTATAGAAGTAGTGAACGTAACCAAGATCGAGCGACAGCGGACCGAATTCCGGCCTGATACCCGCGGCGACATCGATCTCTGCTCCTTCAAAACCTTCGCCATAGTCGACGTTGGACGACCACACATTCACATATGCCGTGCCTATAGTCGGTAGTTCGATACTAGGCTCGACATAGCCTTGGATTGCAGGTTCGCTGTTGGAGTTGGTTATACCGCGCGAAACATAGTCGGTCGTAAATGCAATGCCAAACGCAACGTCGAAGGGGACCCCCGGAGTGGCAGCGAGAGGCGGAGGGGGAGCTGTGGGCGCGATTTCCTGCTCAACTGCCTGCGTGTTTGCTGACAGCAGTATGAAAGGAATTGCAACCATTGATCGTGAGAATATTGTGGCATAGACAGTACGGGAAATGTTACGAACAAATGCGGCCATGTCGTTCCCCTGGAATCGTGTTTTCAAGCCACCCCATTCCAGAATACGCCCCTACACGTTGGTGTAAACACGGCATTCGCGTATCCTTGTGTTATTATTGCACCAGATCATGTCTCCGAGCGCCATCAATCCGGCAATGCGCTTTGAAGGAAGAAAGTCAGGACCGCCTCGTCCGGCGCGCCGAACCATTTCGCGTAGGTGTCTTGGAACTCACTGGACCTGAAGTGCCGGCTGAGCGAACGATCGACAGACAGCCGAAAATCGTCATCGTTCCTTGCCAGCGTGAGCGCGACGGGCTCATGGGTGAAGAACCTCTGCAAAATCATCAAGCTGTCCTTCTCTTCAATTTCCGCTGTGGTCTCCACCAGGATCGGCCGGGGCCCGAAGAAGACATCCGTGGCGCCTTCCAGAAGGCCACGCACGCCGGCTTCGAAGCTCTCGACTGGAACGACCTCCGCGGGAATCTGAAAGTGTTTGAGGCGCTCTGAGAGCCAGGTTTCCGCGCTCGTGCCGGCCACGACGGAAAAGGTCTGCTCCTCGAGAATATGAGCCGGCGAGGCGCGCCAGATCGGTCCCGACGGAGGGCGGCCCTCCAGCACATCCCTCAGAGCCGGGGGAGCATCCGCCCTGAGCATCGCGGCTACTCCGGACGGATAGATCGGAATCGAGAACGAGACAGTCTTTCGTCTCTCAAGAGTGACCGCGTCCGGTCCGCACAGCAGATCGACCTTGCCCTGCACGACTGGATCGAAACCCTCCCCGACAGTCACAGGCACCCATTCGATCTCCAGGTCAGAAAGATTGAGCTCGGCTCTGATCTCTTCGGCAATCTTTTGGCACAACGAAACCGAATAGCCGGCGGGACCACCCGATTGCTCCGCGAACGAGAACGGCCGCACGTCCGGCCGGTAGCCGAGCAAGAGCTTGTGCGCCTCGCGGATGCGGTCCAGCGTGGCGGCCGGGGATGGAACCGTATACAAAAGCCCCAACGCAAACGCGACTGCCAGGACTAGCAAGGTCTGCCGGTGGCTATGATGCCGCAATGAAAACTGTTGGGCGCGTTGCATGTTTAGTCTCCTCTCGAGGGCCTTGCTCCCCGGCAGTCAAGGGGCCGTGGTTGGTTCGACCGCCTCGCGCTGCCTGGTCGCGAAGCGAGGCGCGATAAAGCCCCAAATGATAAAGGTAAGCGCCGTCACCAGCATGCCGCCCATGACAGCCTCGTGCCCTGATGCGTAGAGGGCATAGGTGCTGTAAAGCATGGCCACTAAAGCAACAGCGACATTTGCCCGGTACTTTGTCCCGGCAATGTTCGCGGTCTTCATCATCATTATGAGCGCAGACAGAGCGATGATGTAAGGAATCACGTTCGTCACGACCGCGAGATTCACTAGAGCCGAGAACTGCTCGCTCAGCGTAGGCGAGATCGTCATCAGTGCCAGCAGCGATTGCACGACGCCGAGAACGATCATTCCCGTGACCGGCGCACCCATGCTGTTTACTCGCGAAAAGAATGCGGGGAACATGCGTTCGTCGGCAGCCGACTTTCCGGTCTGGGCGATCGTGAACTGCCAGCCGAGCAGCGAGCCGAGGCAGGCAAGAATTGCGAGCGCCATGACAATGTTTCCGATAAACGGATTGAACATCTGCGCATATGCCAGCGCGAACGGGCCGGTTGACTGGGCTAGGTCGGCGTTTGGCACGATGCCCTGGATCACGGTCGTGGATAGAATATAGATCACCGCCGCGCCCAAGGTCCCGAACAGGCATGCCAACGGGACGTCGCGCTTCGGGTTCTCCACCGCAGCCGAATTCTGCGCGGCCGATTCCATGCCCAGAAAGGCCCATAGCGTCAGGGCAATGCTCGATCCCATGCCTTCCGCGAGCGAAAGCCCGTTCGGATTCCATGCCTGCGCGAAGGTCTCTGAGCTGAACCAGAACCAGCCTATGATGGATATTCCGGCAACTGGAATGATCACGCCCCAGACCGTAATCGCGCCAATCCTTCCTGTGATGCTCGGGCCGCCGAAGTTTGCAACGGTAGTCAACCAAAGCAGTGCGATAAGTCCGATGCAGGTTGCTATCGGGGTCGACGAAAGCACCGGGAAGAAGCCGGCCAGGTAGCCGACGGCGGAGATGCCAATCGCCACGTTTCCAATGGCCAGCGAAAGGAAGTAGAGCAGGAACACCAAAAAGTAGCCTGGCTTCCCGTAAGCATCTTCGGCATAGGCCGACATGCCGCCAGGACGCTGATTAAACAGGCCCGCCTGCGCGAACCCGTACGCGATCGCCATCGATCCCACTGCTGTCACAATCCAGGACAGCAGCGATATCGCACCAACCTTTGCCATGTTCGTCGGCAGCATAATGATGCCGGACCCCATCATATTCACAGCGACGATCAAGGTCAGCTGGACCAGGGTCATGCGTTTTGGCTGTTCCGGCATGGACAGTCCTCCTTAGCGTCCCCTGTGGGCCCTACTGGCGCACCACGTAGGTGTGAAACTTAATACGGCCGTTGATCTTTTCCTGGAAAACGCCCTGAACCTCGTAGTTGAATCCAGGAAACCGATTGAACGATTCTTCGAAAGCAAGGAAGTAGTCGAGCATCGGACGGGCTCTCTCGTCCCAGCGTTCGCCGGGCACGACGACGCCGATGCCAGGCGGGTAAATCAGCGCAAGCGTGGCCGATATCCGGTCTTTAATGTTGGCCAGAGGTATATAGTCGACATCGTTCGCGACGAGCGCCTCGTAAGCCTTCTTGGAAGGCATCGCGAGTTCAGGGAAGCTGGACGCCCTGAAGCATTGCAGTTGAAGTCCCTTGACGTTGGCCGCACGATAGAAGTCGTGCATCTCATTGCAGATCTTGCGGATCGTATAGCCGGCATAGCGTTGGCTGTTCGCCGCGCACACGGTCGGCAGGACCTCGGGCAACGGCGCATCGCGATCCCATAGGTTCTTGAACTTGACCAGTTTCGCAATCAGCGTGTTGAGCTTGCTCTCGTCCTCCGCCGGTGTCATGAGAAAGAGTATGCTGTTGAGATCGCACTTTTCCGGCACGACGCGCTGTTCGCGCAGATAGTTGGCCACAACCGTCGCGGGCACGCCGAAGTTCAGGTAGTCGCCGGTCCTCCGATCAATCCCAGGCGTCACCAGCGCCAGCTTGTTGGGATCGACCATCGCATAGCTGTCCACATAGCCTGAGTAGCCGTGCCACGTGGCCTCCGGATGGAAATTCCAGCATTGCTGCTCGCGCTTAAGCACGTCCGTGGGAAGGCTCTCCCATGGAGCAGCGTCAACGTCCGGGGTTATGGCGGAGCCGCGGATCGTCACCTTGTCGGGTACGAACGGGTCGAAGAACCATTTCTCTTCGTCGCCCTCGCCGTTATCCTTGTAGAATCGGCAGAATTCGCGCAGCTTTTTGCGGCAGTCAATCCCGAGCGCGATGCAACGATCCCAAAGCATCTCGCCGGCCTTGCCTTCGTGCACCTTCGCGTTTACCTCCAGCGAGGCGAACAGCGGATAGAACGGCGACGTCGACACGTTCATCAGGAAGGATTCGTTGAACCGCTTGTGCTCGATGAACCGGCGCTGGCCGCTGATATGCTGGTCGCGCTTGTGGATTTGCGATGCCTGCGAGAAGCCCGCGCCCTGCTTGTGAACGGATTGCGTGGAGAAAAGACCCGCCATCTGCGGCCCAAGGTCCTCCAGGCGCATGGGGCTATGGTCTTTGAAAAGGGGGTGGAAGGCATTGTAGCCGATCCACGCTTCGTCCCAGAGGATGTAGTCGCAGAGATGACCGATTTTCTCCATGACCTTGCGGACATTGTAGACGGTGCCATCGTAGGTTGCGAGTTGAATGCACGCGAGCCGGAAGGGGCGTTCCGCCCTGTGCCGGTTAGGATCCTTTACGAGAGGATTGGTGCGGATTTGCTCGCGGAGATAATCTTCGTCCCAAGCATTCCAGTCGACGGCGCCGATCATGCCGAAGGAATTGCGGGCGGTCGGCAGGAAGATGGGGATCGCGCCGGCCTGGACCAGTGCGCCCTGGTGTAGCGATTTGTGATTGTTGCGATCGAACAAAACCAGATCATCGTGCTTGAGAGCGGCGTTTGCCACGATCTTGTTGGAGGTGCTCGTGCCATTAAGGACGAAGTAGGTCTTGTCTGCGCCGAATACCCGTGCGGCGTAGCGCTGTGCTTCTACGGCCGGGCCCTCGTGAATGAGGAGATCTCCGAGATCAACATCGGCGTTGCACAAGTCGTTGCGAAAGATGTTCTCGCCGAAATGCTTGAAGAACAGCTGGCCGGTCGGGGACTTCTGGTAGAACTGGCCGCCCTGATGTCCCGGGCAGTCGAAGGCTATGTTGGCCTCGCCGTCATAAGCCATCAACCCCCCGAAGAATGGGGGCAACAGCGTCTTTCCGTACATCAGCAGGCTGGCGACCACCTGCTTGGCGTAGAAGGCCGGGGTCTGCTGACCGAGGTAGATATAGCCGTCAACCTCGCCCGTCTGGATGAGTACCGCCATGTCAGCGAGCTGGTGCGAGTCGGCCAGCGCCCACAGCGGCGTACGGAACCCAATTGCCCTCACCGCCCTCGCCAGGCTGCGCGCACCTTCGAGTCGATCGCCGTCGATGGATGCAATGTAGGCCCCGACGGAGGCATCCTCGGAAACGTCGCGGTTGGGACTGTCAGCGATCTCGATCTCGAAGCCATCGGCTGCGATCTGCTCGAGCAAATTCTTCGTCAGGGGATTGCTGTCGTCAACGATCGCGACGATCTTGAGTAGTTTGTGGAATGGGATCGCGGCAGTCGGGGATCTGACGTCACGAGGGATCATTTGGCTACCCCTTTCGCAATGCAGTCAATCAGGTAGCGTCTTCCCTCCGTAGTAGGCTCGAAGCGCAGCCCGTGAATGTCGGTTTCAAAGCCTGGAAACTTCTTGTCGAAGTCCCGAGCGTAGAGCAGATAGTCGTAGATCGACTTGGTTGCCTCGGTGATACGTTCACCAGGCATGATCAAAGGTATGCCTGGCGGGTACGGCACCACCATTACGCCAAGCGTTCGTCCCATCAGCGCGTCGATCTCAACGCTTTCCACACGGCCGCGCACGAGGCTTTCATAGGCATCGCAGGGCCGCATCGCCATCTCGGGCAACGTCGTGTACATCTCGCGCTGCGCCTTGGGTAGATTGTCTTCGCGACAGATCTTGTGAACCTGATCGCACAGGTCCTTGAGGCCCATTTTTCCATAAGCCCCCGGATGCGCGTCGACGAGCGCCGGTAGCACACCCTTCAGAGGCGCATTGGCATCGTAGAGTTCCTTGAAATTGAGCAGCTCCGTCACCAGCGTGCTCCACTTGCCCTTGGTGATTCCCATCGAGAACAGCACCAGGAAAGAATAGAGTCCTGTCTTTTCGATCTCGATGCGTCGCGCCGACAAGAACTTGACGACCACGGCAGCAGGGATGCCATGTTCCTGCATGTAGCTATTCGCCGACAGGCCCGGGCTGAGGATGGTGACCTTGATCGGGTCCACGAGTACATGATTGTCAGCCAGACCCTCGAAGCCGTGCCAAGGATCACCTGGTTTCAGGACCCACTCGAACCTTGTCCCGGCAGGCAGCTCAGCGATGGCATCAGGCTGCCAGACGTCGAACCACCATGAACCGTGGACCTGCTTTCTGACGGCCGCCATTGCGCGGCGGAAGCTGAGCGCCTCCTCAATGGTTTCCTGCACGAGAGCCCGGCCTGCAGGTTGTTCCATCATCGCCGCGGCGACATCGCAGGAAGCAATGATGCCGTATTGCGGCGAGGTGGAGGTGTGCATCATGAACGCGTCGTTGAAGCGGGCCATGTCCAGCCGCTTCTTCTCGGCATGCTGTACGTGGATCATGGACGCCTGCGACCAGGCAGCCAGCAGCTTGTGTGTCGAGTGGGTTGCGAAGGTGATCGCGTTGGCCGAACGCGCAGGACTGGCCGACGAGATGCCGTGATAGCCATCGTAGAATTCGTGGAAATTGGCGTAAGCGTACCAAGCCTCGTCGAAATGAAGTATCTCGACAGAATTGCCGATGGTCTGCTTTACCGCATCGATATTGTAGCAAAGACCGTCATAGGTTGAGTTGGTCATCACCATCAGGCGGACCTTGCCGTCGGTCTCCTTGGCAAACTCACTCGCCGCGATCTTCTTCTTGATCGACTGTGGCGTGAACTGGTCCCTGGATATCGGACCAATGATGCCCAAGCCGTTACGGGACGGCACAAGATAGATCGGCGTTGCACCCGTCATGATCAATGAGTGCAGTATCGACTTGTGACAGTTACGGTCGCACAAAACCAGATCGCCACGGCTAACGGTTCCGTGCCAGACGATTTTGTTGGCCGTGGATGTACCGCCCACGACGAACAATGTCTCGTCCGCTCCGAAGATTCGCGCAGCGTTACGCTCGCCTTCCGCGATGGGACCGGTGTGGTCCAGGAGCGATCCAAGCTTGCCGACCGATACGGAGATATCGGACCGCAAGGTGTTTTCGCCG
This sequence comes from Mesorhizobium sp. WSM4807, assembly GCF_055811615.1. NCBI lineage: Bacteria > Pseudomonadati > Pseudomonadota > Alphaproteobacteria > Hyphomicrobiales > Phyllobacteriaceae > Mesorhizobium > Mesorhizobium sp. WSM4807. The sequence continues at coordinate 39,076 of NZ_JBVVQY010000030.1, read as the reverse complement.
AAGAACTCGTAGAAGAGCAGACCGACCGGACTCTTGCGGAAAGCCACACCACCGCCGTGACCGGGCGTGTGCCAGGAGTAGCTGGCCTGCAAAGTGTATTCCATGAGCGCCTTGAACATCGGCGGTGGAAGGCGCTCGAGGTAGAGCTGCGCCGCGCGCACGATGACCCGCGCAATGAACTCAGGCGAGTCCTCGAACAGCCGCATGAAGGCATTGGCGTGCTTCAGGACCCTGGTCGGAACCATCTCGGCGGTGAGTTCGTCGCCGAAGAGGAAGATTGGCAGTCGATCGTTGCGACTGCGCTTGGACGCCAACACCTCCTCGAGGACCTGCCACCGCGTCTCGGCGTTCTCCGAGCCGTCTACGGAGATCAACCAGCACGATTCGTTATTGAAGATTTTGACGAGCCGCCGGGCATCCTCGTACGATACGCCAGCGACCACGCGGAATCCCTCTTTCTCGATCGCGGCAGCAAGCTGTTGCATCCCGCGACCGGCAGCGTTCTTGCCTTCATAGTCTTCATCGATGATGGCAATGGGGAACGCCTGGACCTCATGCATGGCTTACTCTCATTGCCTTGAGTTTCGCGGCGCGTCATAAGACGCAACCCAGGTAGTCCTACCTCTTCCAGATCAACCGAGAGTTGTGGCGGCGGCGGCGTTCGCTGCTGACGATCCGTCAACGCTATGTGGCGAATGGCAGCTTTGGTCGCGGGTCGCCCGGTATCTGCGCCCTCATGCCCCTAAGTTTCGCACGAATTGGTGGACCTGACAAGGAACGAGGCGAAAGTTACGGCAATCGAGGAAACAGGCCATGGCACGGTGTTGATGCCGCAGGTTGGAGCGTCGGGTTCGCCCGCTGCGATCTGTCCGACAGAACAGCACGTGTGCAGCCGACCAGCCGCGGTCCCTCAACCGCCTAACGCGATGGTCAGCGCAACCAACAGGCAACCGAGCAAAACCATGGAACCGGCCGTCCACCACGGCCGGTATTCTACCAGGTGTCCGAACGCGTAACCAGCGATCAGCATTATCGCAATGGCGATTGAGTTTGAGATCCGAAGCGCAGTTCGGGCATCCTGCACAAGCAGGAACGGAACAATGATGGGCATCGTAGAGCCGAACACCAGAACAAAAACAGCCGCGGCGCCTAGCCAGTCCTCTCTCTTGAGTCCTGCCCGCGTTTTCGCCGTCGTGACCTTCGACAGCGTGGAATGCACCCTGTCGAGATCGGCAGGCGTCAATACCGACGCCACCAGCGAAGGCAGCCTGTCAGCTATTGCCGCCCGTGCCTCTTCGGGTGTGGCAGCCTGGTGCACCTTGGCAATGGTGCGCTGGTCTGCTGCCCGATCGGCAAGACACCCCATGAGATACATGATTGCATCGATGAGAGCCCAAGCCAGATTGCAGCCGATCGCGCCGACCAGCATTGTACGCACTTCCAGTCGGCCCACCCCTGCAACGCTCATCGAGCCGGTAAAGGTAAGCGCCATTATAAGGCCGAAAAGCACTTCGGAAATCCGCTCGATAGGTTCGAGCACTCGCATCGATGCACCCAGATGCCCAGCGCCCATTGTCTACCCCGAAGAACAAGTCGTGGCCCGCGATGTGCGTCATCACTGTGCCATGGGACGGATTTTACGATGCCGGCTGCGTCATTATCCATCTGGAACGCAAGGCGACACCATGAGGATAGCATTGTGATCTTCTCCTCGCCAGCGTGACTTCCTCGTCATCAGACACTCTTCTCGGAACGCGTCTCCCGCAATGTCGACCTCGGTCGCGCGATGCGGGTCTGCGTAAATTGCGCTAGCGGATTGAGAACGGATACCTCATGACGGTATCGCTATTCGGCCCAGCCGACGTCCGCAGTAAAGGCTATTGTTAACCAGCGATTGTGTCCTTCATCGCCAATTGCTGTACCTATCTGGTCGCGGATGCGATCCCACTCCTCGATGCTCTTTGGAGGCAGGTTCGCCGGCACGATAAAGTAGAGTTCTATTTGCGTGGCCCGTCCAACTTTTGCGGCGTAAGCTCTATGGGACAGAAATCCTTCCCGCTGTACTGTCTCGGTGGCAATTCGGTCAACGTGAGCTTTGAGATCGACAGGTGTTATGAGCAAGATCTCGGACAGAGCTTGGCGCACCGCGCCGATGGGCAACGGGATAATCACTACGCAAACCAACGCCAGAACGACAGGATCGACGTATGGCGAAATCCAGGCAAGTGGTGTTCCGCCTACCGCCTGACCGATTAGGAAAGCGATCAAGAGGGCCGACGTTATGCCGGCGGACATTATCCATGCCTTGACATCCAATGCGATAAAATCCGACTGCAGACTCCTATTTACCCGCGTGCCTATTAACGCCATTGCCAGACAGACCGCGAGGGTGACAACGGCATAGACAATCGCGATGCCAAAGCGCAGTTCGTTGCCCCCGTGTAAAATGGTGATTACCCCGTTGATAAGGGCGTAGCTTGCAACGGCAATAAGGAGGGTGCCATTGAGGCCAAGCACGATAGGCTCCAGATGCCAGAATCCCATCGTGAAGCGATTGCGCAGCCTGCCCGACAATGCATCGGTCTTCGCCGATCTTACAATGAGGCTGGATACCCAAAGAGCCAGGATTGTCATCCCCGCATCGCCAAGAGAATAGGCGCCGTCAAAAGCGATCGAGAACGAGCCCGACAACAGGCCGAAGACAATTCCAAAGGCCGCGACGGCAACCGTTGCAAAAATCGAGGTGCGGAGGAAACCTTGTTCGCTGAACATCTATCTCAATCAGCTTACGAGCGGAGAGCCGAACCAGTCTTGTGCTGCGTTAGTTGTCGCTCACCCAATTGCTGAATACAGAACCCAATTAGGGGGTTATCGACCCCCTGCTGTACAGGTTCGCCCGAAACTGTCAGACTTTCAAGCTGGAAGGGACTGTGTAGCAATCTGAGAGCCAAAACATGGCAGCTTCTAGATCTAGGGGTAAACTTCACGGCCCTCTCGGAAAGCTCCCCTTGCGGCGCTAAAGCGCTTTGAACATGCGCTCGGCTCGTTTCTCAACCTCACCGAAGCCGGGCGTGAGTCACAACCGGCTACAGAGCCGAGCGACGGCTGGCCAGCAGTAGCAAACTATACCGACATCTTGAGCATGCGGAGAAATCGCCTCCGCCGAACACACTCGCCTATTGAGGTGACGAAGAGCATGTTCAACCTTGGCCGAGCAGCCGTGGCTTGACGTGCTCGCGCTTCAGCGGCTCCTTCAACAGCGGGTTATCGAGGAGGAAAATCTGGCGACCGACAGATAGTTGGACGGCCGGTATAGGCGTCATCGCTCGAAGTTCATCGACCGAGAGGCGCGCCGGCTGGTGGTATTACAATCGGGCCTTGTCTAGCGGCCAGACCACCATCTCTTTGTGACATCGGCTGCACCGTGCGCTCGTTGCGACAATCTCGCAGGCGTTGTCTTCTGACTCGATGGGGCGCCCGCATTTCGGGCAAGTATAACCTTTAGGTGTTGGTACGAAGTCGTATTGGGGCCTACATAGGCGCACATCATGTGATGAAACACCGGGAAGATTTCGAGGCCGCCACCACAGGCGGGGCACAGAGACTGGTCGGCTTCAATTTGCATTACGTATCGCCCAGCTCAGTCGAGTCCGAACAGCCATATCAGCTACTCGGCGACGCGAGCAACGAAGCGCGTGTAGTACATGTGAATGGAGACCGTTGAATTGAGCGCCGGCGGCGGCGCGCCCTCGTTGAAGCGGATACGCGCAATCTGAGTGGCCTGACGGTCGCGCCCGAACTGCGGCTGCCGGCCAGCGTAGACATCGGACACCGGCAGGATGTCGATTATCGTGCCGGGAATTCATCGGTTACCGAACAACACCATAACCTGATGGTCGATTCTGGGATCGGCGAGGCGCTGTTGGGAATGTACCAGTCGACGAAGATATCGGTCGCATCGAGGATCTCGGCGATTGGCGCGCCAGCCACCAACGATTGGCCGGCATAGGCTACATTGATTGAGACCACTCCCGCGACCGGCGCAGAGACCTTGCCGCCCGCAAAACTGTGCTCGACGGCATCCACAGAACAAATTCGAGTCGGAGAGTGATTGCACTATTTCGAACATGCTAGCCACCGCGATGCAGCAGGCAGCTAAGCACAAATATGAAGAAGCCACGAGGTGGCGGCGCTTTCAATTCACTCAGCGTGCTTAACGGATGAGCAATCGCAAGAGCCCGGCCACATTGCGAACCTGCCCGCTCAGCCCGAATGACGCCGGTCGTTGGCAGAACTGTGGGCGCGTCACAAATCAGTCATTACCGGCACCGCATAGTGTTATTGACGTACCGCAATGCCAATCAGCCGAGTTTCTCTTGTCGAGGATATTAGTAGTTAACCGGCGTCGATCCCGTTTGTCCCGGCCGCGCCGGTGGCTATTTCCCGCTTATAAAGAGTAGGGGATTGCCGCGCGAGAACGTTGCGCAAGTTCGACACCTGCCATTGGCCATTGCGCGCTGTGGGAACGCCGCGGTTGTTTAGAGCGATTGCCAGTCCACGGAGGCTGGTGATGCCCGACCGCTGAATGGAAGCGATGATTGGCAGCACGGTCTGGGCAAACCGGTCGGCTTCTTCGATCGACATCTTCCGACCCTTCGCCGCAGCTTCCGCTGTGTTAGTCGGATTACCGAGTTTTATGCCAGTGGTCTTGCGCGAGGCGAGGGCCATTTTGGTCCGTTCCGAGATTAACCGCCGTTCTTTCTTTGCCGACGCGGCGTAAAGGTGCAACATGAACGGATCGGCATCGGCGCCAAGTTCGGCGACGATAAACGGGACCCGCTGGACCATCAGGCCGGCTATGAAGGCGACATCTCGCGACAGGCGGTCGAGCTTGGCCACGATCACCTGGCATTTGAACTGCCGGGCAAGGGCGAGGGCAGCTGTCAGTTGCGGACGTCGATCAAAAGCATCCGCGCCCTTTCCGGTTTCGATCTCGGTGAACTCCTGGAGGATGATCATTCCCTCCGCCTCGGCAAAGCGGGCGACCGCGGCACGTTGGGCCTCGATGCCCAAGCCTGAACGTCCTTGCCTCTGAGTGGAGACTTGATAGTAGGCGACCGCGCGCGGCATGTTGCTAATCCCTGGGGTGTGCTCACAGGAGAATGAGAAGCAACTTCTAAGTGGTTGTTTATGAAAACTTCCGGTCACCGGCGAGCGTAGCAGGGCGCACCAGCCGGTTTCCTCCATCAGACGCACTCCCGAGCGATCGGGATGAGAAGCCATCACAAGCGTTCTACGACGTAAATTGACCCCAAGTGGACCTTCTTATCGCGAGGCGGCAGTGACCGCTCAAGGGGGAAAGCCGGACCGATGTAGGCCTCATGCGTTGACATTAGGCGGGCGCGGCCAGTTTAGTGGGGGCACCAAAGCTGTTGTGCCCTATCGGAAGATGCTAGGTTACCTCTTACCTCTCGGCTACCGCCCCATCCTGTCGCTTCTTCGCGGCACGGGTTTCCTGCTTGCAGCAACAGGGTTGCATGGCTTGCTCTTGCCGCTGCGCGGGCAGGCGGAGGGGTTCTCGACTGCGTCCCTTGGGTTACTCGGAACCGCCTGGGCGGGCGGTTTCGTCGCCGGCTGCATCTTGGCACCTCGGCTTGTCCGCCAGATCGGGCACGTCCGCGCATTCGGCACCTTTGCGGCTTCTGGCGCAATCATCGCGCTGCTCACCGGCCTGATGGTTGACCAGTACGTATGGATTGTTCTGCGCGCCTTCACTGGCTTCGTGATGGCCGGCGCTTACATGATCGTCGAGAGCTGGTTAAACGAGAAGGCGACCAATGAGAGCCGGGGCACCGTCTTCGGCCTTTACATGATTGTCTCATATGCCTCGCTCGTGGCCGGCCAGATGATCGTCGTCTTGGGAGACGTGAGGAACGCGTCGCTGTTCATGGTCGCCGGGATCTTCTTCTGCCTCGCCTTAATCCCGACGGCAGTGTCATCGGCAGCGACGCCAAAACCGCTAGAGGATGTCGCCCTCGATCTGAAAGGTATCTATGCCACTTCACCGCTCGCCCTGATCGGCTGTTTCCTGACCGGCGTTGCCAACGGAGCCTGGGGAACGCTCGGAGCCGTCTATGGTGCCCGCATCGGTATCAGCAACACGGGTATTGCGGTGATGGCAAGCGCAGTTGTTCTCGCCGGTGCCGCTCTCCAGTTTCCGGTGGGCCGGCTGTCCGATATCACCGACCGCCGCCATGTGCTGGCCGGTGCGGCGGTCGGAGCGGCCGTCTTCGCGCTCCTCGTCTTCGTCCTCCAGCCGCGGTCGGCCGCATTGGTCATAGTTACCACCGCGGCCTACGGTGCCCTGGCCTACACCCTCTATTCGGTCGCAGTGGCACATGCCAACGACCGCGCCCGTCCAGAGGAGTTCGTCAAGGTGTCGAGCGGTCTGCTGCTGTTCTATGGCTTCGGCACGATGGTCGGGCCGGTGCTGGGGGCCGTGCTGATGGCCGAGATGCGGCCCGAGAGCTTGTTCCTCGCTACCGCTCTCGCGCACACTCTGCTCGCCGTATACGCGCTGGTCAGCATCAGGAGCCGCGCTCCGGTATCGCAGGCTGCCAAGGAGGCGTTCAGGACACTGCCGGTCGAGCAGGCTGGGACGCCTGAATCGCTGCGGCTGGATCCACGAACCGGCCCGGCCGCAGAGTGAAACCAGGCGGCAAGTCTGACAATCCCGTCGGGAATGCGTCGCTGTGTCGCTTGCCGCCGTCTGTAGATTGTGCGCTTTGCACAGCCGCTCCCTACAGTGGAGTGTCCTATCTCGGCCGATATTGTTGAAAAGTCCGGCGCCCCGAACGCTTCCAGGCGTTCGATAATCGTGGTCTGAGTCAACCCGTCCTTGTGGAGGCGATCCCTTGCTTCGTCCTTCCAGAAGAGATCGCTGTGCGGCAGCCGCTTCGCGTTCAGATCCCTGACTGTCCGGACGGCCTTCTTGGCCCATTTCTGAAAATCATCGACAGACCAGTAAAGCACCTTCTTCAGTGCGGGCTTCGCACCAATCCCAGCCTTAACGCACGGCGTGATGAGAACAGCGGTCATGCTCAATTCGTCCGCTCCCGCCACGTTTTCCTTGATCCAGTCGGGGTGCATCGCAGCCTGTTTCGCCTTTTCGGCCCCAAACACCGACGTGGCGCTGCATTAGGATGATCCTCGAACACGATGCCTTTGGTTTCCCCGAGCCACCAAGGGATCGGGCGCAGCGTCAGAGTCCTCGTTTCCCGTGACGAAGCCAAGCAATTCCCCCAATTCGCTGTGTCCCTGTTAGAAAGTCTCCGGCTTTCCTCGCTTCAAGCTCCCGGGCGGCTTCCTTGAACCGCTCGGATTGCTCTTTCAGACTAAGTTTATTCCCCTTTTTGCCACTTGGCAGGAACCGGTCCGAGCCAGGTGGCGAAGTCGCGACCATGCTTGGAAGCTTTTGGCTCCTCGACGGCGAGGCGGTCGTCACCTGCAAGGCGCGCCGCGAAATTCTCTATGGTAAAATCAAGCCGAACAAGAGGCGATGCCTGGTGACCCAAACGCGATCTTCTACCTCGTCGACCAGGCAGGGATTGAGGGGATCGTCTCGAAGCGCGCCGACAGCAAATATCGGAGCGGCCCGACGACGAACTGGCTGAAGATAAAGAGCTGGACGGTCGACGAGTTCGAACTGGTCGGCGTCGAGCGGGAGCCGGGCAAGGGGGGGCATGCTGGTCAGCAAATTCCCGCCTATAAAAGCACGTTCGCAGAAGCTTGCCGCCCCAAAATGTTGCGCACGTTAGAGACTTGCCACTGGCCGTTGCGCGCGGTTCGAACGCTCGATTGTTCAGGGCGATTGCCAGTCCACGTAGGCTGGTGATGCCGGACTGCTGGATGGAGGCGATGATCGGCAGCACGGTTTGGGCAAATCTGTCAGCCTCCCGGATCGATATCTTCCGACCTTTCGCCGCAGCTTCGGCTGTGTTGGTCGGATTGCCGAGCTTCATTCCAGTGGTCTTGCGAGAGGCGAGGGCGGCTTTGGTGCGCTCCGAGATCAGCCGCCGCTCTTTCTCTGCCAACGCGGCGTAAAGGTGCAACATGAACGGATCGGCATCAGCACCGAGTTCGGCGACGACAAAAGGCACCCGCTGGACGATCAGTCCGGCAATGAAGGCGACATCGCGCGAGAGTCGGTCAAGCTTGGCGACAATTACCGGGCACTTGGCCTGTCGGGCCAGGGCGAGGGCGGCTGCAAGTTGCGGGCGGCGATCTAGGGCGTCCGAGCCCTTTCCGGTTTCGATCTCGGTGAACTCCTGCAGGATGATCATTCCCTCGGCCTCGGCAAAGCGGGCGACCGCGGCACGCTGGGCCTCGATGCCCAAGCCCGAGCGTCCTTGCCGCTGTGTGGAAACCCGATAGTAGGCGACCGCGCTCGTCATGCTGCTGTTTCCGAGGTGTTCAAACTGCAAACCACCGTTTGCAATTGGTGACCGTGAACCGATACCTAGACGTCTCCAAACATCGCCGGGCTCTCTGTCGCCAGAGCCCGGATTAGTCAAAAGCAAACTTTCGCTAGATGACACACAGGCGGCAGCTTGCAGCCAGTCGAATTGACCTACACCACCTCGGACGGTAGCAACTCCCGGTCGGCCAGAGAGGCGATAATCAGCGGACGACCGAAAGGAATCATGAAACACGAAGCGATGGCTGAGAGTGCGCTCCGCAAAGAGCAGCTGGGGCGAATCGCCTTGCGGGAGGCCGAGCGATTAGCTTTCCCCCCGACCGAATGGGAGGCTAACACACTTGCTGAGGTTCTCGCCCTGCCGCGAGTTACTGTCACGCGACCGCCCGAAGAGCATCTTCTGGCGGCCGGCATGGTTCCCAAGGACTGTCACGTAAATTGCTCCACACAGGCGGCAAATGACCCGGATCGGCTGAGCCGTCATGTTTGGGGTTGGTGGATCTATAGTCCAATTGTTGTCCTGCATTCAGTTGTCGAGGTTCGCGGGCAATGGCTTTGTCTAACGCCACAGATGAAGCTGTTACCTTCCACGTTCCAGTTCATCCCCGATGCCTCGATCGAATGGCTAGAAGCCAGCGACGGTGTGGCAACGCATGGATTTCGGGGCGGAGTAAAGCTGCCCGATGCGCTTCGCAGATATCCCGAACATCATCTTCGGATGCGGGATGAGCTCCGCGCTCTTACGGCGTCAGGAATGACGGCCTTTAATGCCTGGCAAATCGTCGATGCCAATCTGGGCGCCGAGCTAATGAAAAGAGAGCCCATTTAACTCATGCGTCTCGGCGCCCGAACCGCTTGTGTAGGATCAAATACGAGGTCTCATTAAAAGAAAATGAGGCTGAAGCCGATCGGCTGATTTCCGCCCCCTAGAACTCAGAAGCGGACCGGTAGCTGCCGGTTGAATGTCTGCTATCCGCTAGGGACATACCGCAAGCTGTCGGTCCGCCTTCGGCCCAAGACGCGACGTCGAGCAGTGGCTTGGGGATGTCCGTGTTGGCGCAAGCCGGACCTAGCGAGCGACAACCTATTTGTGGTCTTCCTTGACAGGCGAGCGAAGCGCAAAACTGCCCGTAGCAAGGCCGGCGCTAAAGCATTGATATTGCCGGTGTCAAAACCTGGGGACCTTTTAGGGCTACTCCCCAGCTTTGGAGAATGATGGGCGTTCAGAGAGCGTTTTGCGGAAGAACGTCGTTTCCGCACTCCCCGGCTTTCGGCCGCACGTACCGCACACGCTGGGCTTTCGGGAAGCCATCAGCGAACCGGAGAATTGTTTGGACTTTGAAGGTGGTAGCGGGAGAGGGACTTGAACCCCCGACCCCAGGATTATGATTCCCGTGCTCTAACCAACTGAGCTACCCCGCCAGGGCGGCGAAAGGCCCGAAATCCGCCTCAAATCAGAGGGCATGTCGAAGCGTTCGCCAAGGTCGGGCGGATATAAGGTTGGGACGCCAAGCCTGTCAAGCATCGATGCAGCCGGTGTCGATGCAGCTGGCGCCACACTCTATCGCATCCTGTCGCGTCGCCAAGCTTCACGGTTTTGAGACGTACTTTGTGTGTCCAGGTGCACGCACGTCGCTCTGATGGCCGAAAAGCTTTGCCGGGCAGATAATTGGGCACAGAAATGCCGGGTTGAGTTCGGCGGGGCGCGCCGCTATGTCTCGGCCACGAAATTCTAGAGTTGGAATGATGAAACCGCGCATTGCAGTCCTCGGTTGCGGATACTGGGGCAGCAACCACATCCGCACCCTCAAGGCGCTCGGCGCGCTGCACGCGGTCTCGGACGTCAACCCTGCCCGCGCCGAAGGCTTCGCCAGTGAGCAGGATTGCCTGGCGATCGAGCCGGAGGCGCTCTTTGTCCGCAGCGACGTCGATGCCATCGTCATGGCGCTGCCGCCGCAGTTCCATGCCGACATGGCGGTGCGCGCCGTCCAGGGCGGCAAGGACGTGCTGGTGGAGAAGCCGATCGCGCTGACGGTGGCGGATGCCGGGCGCTCGGTGAAGGCGGCGGCCGACAATGGCCGTGTCTTCATGGTCGGCCATGTACTGCGCTTTCATCCAGCCTTCGAGACGTTGAAAGCGCTGATCGACAATGGCGAGCTCGGCGAGGTCCGCTATATCCATTCGCACCGGCTCGGGCTCGGCAAGTTCCACACCGAGAACGATGCGCTGTGGGACCTTGCGCCGCACGATCTGTCGATGATCCTCGCCATCACCGGCACGGAACCGATCGAGGTGCGTGGCGAGGGGGCAGCGCTCCTCGACAATCTCAGCGATTTCGCGCATCTGCACATGCGCTTTCCCAACGGTCTGCGCAGCCATCTCTTCGCGTCGCGGCTCAACCCTTACCGCGAGCGGCGGCTGACCGTGGTCGGCACCAAGGCGATGGCGGTGTTCGACGATGTCGAGCCGTGGGAGCGCAAGCTCGCCGTCTACCGTCACGCGGTATGGCAAGACAGCGGCCAATGGGCCTTCACCACAAACGAGCCGTCCTATGTGGCGGTAGGCGAGGGCATGCCGCTGACGCGAGAGCTCGAGCATTTCATCCAGTGCATCGAGACGCGGGCAGAACCGCGCACCAGCGGCGAGGAAGCCATCAGGGTGCTGCGTATCCTGACCGCTGGCACGGTTACCCACACCGGATCGTCTTCCTGAAAGAAAGTGCCGCTGTGTTAGAGCCTGATCATCCCGATAGAATCGGGATCATTCGGCGGGAATCTGCGCCGGGCGGGCTGCCAGCCGCGTCAGCATCGCCTCGGCCTCGGCGCCACGCTCGGAACGCTCGATGAAGCCGCCGCCGAACACGCGGGCCTGGTTGCCGTCGTCGGAATAGAGCACGCAGGCCTGGCCGGGCGCGATGCCGGACTCGCCGTCGACCAGTTCCACCGAAGTGATGCCGGCGTTGTGATGCAGCACGGCCGGGCGCGGCGGGCGTGTCGAGCGGACCTTCGCGAAAAGCTCCAGCCCGGCCGCCGGGATGTCGGACAGCGCAGCGTCGCCCAGCCAGTTCATGTCGCGCAAATAGATCTTGTGCGTCTCCAGCGCCTCGCGCGGGCCAACGACGACGCGGGCCCGATCGGCGTCGAGATGGACGACGTAGAGCGGCTCGCCCGAGGCGACGCCGATGCCGCGGCGCTGACCGATCGTGTAGCGCAAAATGCCTTCATGGCGGCCGAGCACGCGGCCGTCGATATGGACGATGTCGCCCGGATTGGCAGCAGTCGGCCTCAGCTTGGCGATGATGTCGGAATATTTGCCCTCAGGCACGAAGCAGATGTCCTGGCTGTCCTGCTTGGCGGCGACCGTCAGCCCCATTTCCTCGGCGATGGCGCGAACCTGCGGCTTCGACAGGCCGCCAAGCGGAAAGCGCAGATAATCGATCTGCGCCTGCGTGGTGGCGAACAGGAAATAGCTCTGGTCGCGGTCCGCGTCGACCGGCCGGTACAGTGCGCGATGGGCGCCGTTGGCGCCGGAGCGGATGTAATGGCCGGTGGCCAGCGCGTCGGCACCGAGCTCCTTGGCGGTCGCCAGAAGGTCGGCGAATTTCACCGTCTGGTTGCAGGAAACGCAAGGGATCGGCGTTTCGCCGGCCACATAACTCTCGGCGAAGGGGTCGATCACCGCCTTGCGGAAGCGCTCCTCGTAATTGAGCACATAGTGCGGAATGCCGAGCGTCTCGGAGACGCGGCGGGCATCGTCGATGTCCTGGCCGGCGCAGCATGAGCCGGGCCGGTGCGTTGCCGCGCCATGGTCGTAGAGCTGCAGCGTGACGCCGACGACATCATAGCCTTCGCGCTTCAAAAGACCGGCAACGACCGACGAGTCGACGCCGCCCGACATGGCGACAACGACGCGGGTGTTTTCGGGACGTCCGGGAAGGTCGAGGCTGTTCATGGTTCTTTCGTTCTGCACGGCGCCCTGGACGAGGGCGCTTGAATGCCAATGGCCGGAATATAGGTCAAGCTTTCCGGGTGCGCCAGCTTCGCGAACCGGCCGATTTTTTTGAACGGATTCGGCGCTCGCGGGCAGATATCTCAAATGCCGACGAAAAGACTAACGCGGCGTTCATGATCCTTACCTAGCTATTAGGGTTCGCTTAGGCAATTTTTAAAGCTGTGGCGGTAATGTGGTGGGGATTGGGTCTTTGAGTTTTTAGTAGAGAGTACGATGACCGATCTTGTTAGACCGCGCGTCAAATATGTTATCGGGCCTGACGGCAGCCCCCTTACGATTGCCGATCTGCCGCCGACGAACACACGTCGCTGGGTTATCCGGCGCAAGGCGGAAGTGGTGGCGGCTGTACGGGGTGGGCTTTTGAGCCTCGAGGAGGCGTGCCAGCGCTACAAGCTGACCACCGAGGAATTCCTGTCCTGGCAGGCGTCGATCGACGAATATGGCCTTGCCGGCCTGCGCACGACGCGCATCCAGCAATATCGCCATTAAGGCTGGTTCAAGGAAGTCAAAAGGCGCGACAATCCGCGCCCTTTTTGCTTTGCCGCAACGGTTTTCTCTGCTTCAGACGGTCAGCACCACCTGCCGATCGGCCGAGAAAGGCATGAGCGGCGCCTGCTTCTTCGAGCGGATCATTGCCACAGGAACGACAAGCTTTTTCGCGTCGACCTTGCCACGTTCCACAAGCCGGCGCGGTCGGGCCCGACTGACATCCGCTCGACGCGCCGAACTCGGCCAGAACCGGTGGGTTGCTCAATCAGATAAGGTCCTGGCCGGAATCGCCTGCGCCGACATCAGGAATGCCCGGATGCGGGCGGTCTCGGAACGTGAAGGAGATTTTGGTAGCGTAGCCCTGAAACTGGCGACTGCTCGACCAATGAGCGGCGACGTTCCAGACGAGCAACGCCCTGATCGCCGGGTGTTGACCGGCTTAAAGCCTTGTTTTCAGCCGATCATGGCGCTGCGGCCGCCGGTCTCGGCGTCGCGGATCTTGGTGTCGCGCGATTCGAGCATTTCCGCTTTGGAAAGCTCCGCTTCGGCTTCGCCGAGCAGTGATTCGGCAACGCTTCGCTGCTGGGCGAGGTCGCTTTGCGAGTTTCTGAGATTGTCGCGGCGCAGGCGCGCTGCCTTGGCGAAGGTCGGATAGGCAAAATGGTTGATGTCGGTGATGCCGGCTTTCTTTTCTTCGGCAGTGATCTGGAGCTCCAGTTCGACAGCCATGCGCTCGAATTCAGCGATCATCATGTCGAGTTGCAGCAATTGCCGCCGCTTCTCATTCACCTGGAACTGCTTCAGCCGAACGAGGTTTTCACGTGACTTCATGATTCGGTACTCCTGGAAACGCACACCTGCACATATCGTCCAATCCACCTGGCAAACCTCAGGCTTTACCCGTTTCCACCGACTTTACAGGAACTATGGGAAACAAATTCCTAAAGTTTTTTGCCGGCGGTAACCATTCGTTTACGGGCATTGTTAATCATAGGGCTCAGGACTTAAGGCCGGGTAAAAATTCCGGCTCTCGATGCGGAAGCACGGCCAGCGAGTCCAAAGAGTCACTTAGTCTGGCTTATTAATGTTTTGCATTAGCGGTTTGGTTCTGTGATTCACTATTAGATTCAACAAGGTGTAGAAAGGGGTTAAAAAATCTGATACCGTCGGCGGCACGGAATTAGGTTTTGTTAACCATTCGATGGCAGCCTCTGCTCAGGCAATCACTGCTCCGGTCCTGGACGGGTCGTGAAATGGTCCGGCAGCAGAAAAGGGGAATGAAATGCGTGTTCTGCTGATAGAAGATGACAGTGCAACCGCACAAAGCATCGAGCTGATGCTGAAATCGGAAAGTTTCAACGTCTATACGACCGATCTTGGCGAAGAAGGTGTCGATCTAGGCAAGCTCTACGACTACGATATCATCCTTCTCGACCTCAATCTCCCCGACATGTCGGGATACGAGGTCTTGAGAACACTTCGCCTTTCCAAAGTGAAGACGCCGATCCTTATCCTCTCCGGCATGGCCGGCATCGAGGACAAGGTACGCGGCCTCGGCTTCGGCGCAGACGACTATATGACCAAGCCGTTCCACAAGGACGAACTGGTCGCCCGCATCCACGCTATCGTGCGGCGCTCCAAGGGCCATGCCCAGTCGGTCATCACCACCGGCGACCTGGTGGTCAATCTCGATGCCAAGACCGTTGAGGTCGGTGGCCAGCGCGTGCATCTGACCGGCAAGGAATACCAGATGCTGGAGCTGCTCTCGCTGCGCAAGGGCACTACGCTCACCAAGGAAATGTTCCTCAACCACCTTTACGGCGGCATGGACGAACCGGAACTGAAGATTATCGACGTCTTCATCTGCAAGCTGCGCAAGAAGCTCGACCACGCTTCCGGCGGCCAGAATTACATCGAGACGGTTTGGGGTCGCGGCTATGTGCTGCGCGAGCCGGAAGATATCCGCGTCAGCGCCTGAGCTGACGACGCCGATCCGATCGATTTTCCGACAAAATCCGGCTTCGGCCGGACTTTTGCGTTTGTATCGCAGACATGGAGCGCCAATTTCCGGGGGCCATGCGCCAGGGATCGGCGAATCAGGCTGCAATTCTCAAGGTGCGGAAGCATTCGAGAAGTTGCGGCCGATTGAACGGCTTCAGCAGATAGCCTTGAGCGCCGGCGCGCTTTGCCCGCATGATCGAAGCGACGTCGACCTCAACCAGCGAAATCAGGATCTGGGGCTGTATCGGACTTTCCATGGCGCGTATGCGGCGGATGACGTCCTCCGCCTGCATGTCCGGCAAGGCGCCGTCGACGACGATGATATCCGGCATGTCGGCAGTGCACATCTCGACCGCGTCAAACCCGCCGGCAGCTTCGATGACCAGCATGTCGGAACCACCCAGGATGCGCTTTGCGACCTTCCTGATGACGCTCGAATCGTCGATGAACATGCAGCGTTTCATTTCCGGTCCCTCTTTGCCATGCGGCAATCCGGCAGCGTCGCGGTACTGAAAGGCACGGTAGGATCAATCCGGTAAAGAAGCTGAAAAGCCGATAGGTAAAATTTTTGCAAGAACAGCTTTTACGGAAACTTCTTGACCGATGCTTCGGCCGAACTAGTCTGGAAGGCTCGCTTCATTCGACCGTGAGGGGGTAGTAAATATTGTCTAAAAGCTATTATCTGTTCTTTTCAATCATTTCTTAGTAACTTCAAGCAGCCGATAGTACGATTTCTTCTGCAGTTGCGTGGATCGATATCGTCATGTTCGCCTCGCGCGCCAGAAGCAACGTGTAGTAGGGCTGCACCGAATGCGCGTCGATCGGTTCTTCAGGCCTGTTGCCGGAATGGAGCTCCAGGAATTTGGGCGGCACGCGCAGCATCGGACCGCTCGCGGCGAGCGCAAAGCGGGGTTCTGTGTCGAGGTTTTCAAGCGTAACCGTAAGCTTACCGCCACGCGGAATGGCGGCGTTGGCGACGAGAATGAGATTGAGCAGCAGCTTTACCTTGTTCTTGGGCAGCAGCGCACGGGTTCCGTTCCAGACCAGTTCCGGCTTCTCGTTCTTCAAAAAGGCGATCGCAACGGCCTCGGCGTCCCCCGTGTCGATCATCATGCCGGCAGAACCGGCTGCGCCGAAGGCGATGCGGGCGAATTGCAGGCGGGCCGAAGCGTTTCTGGCGCTCTGCCGAATCAATTTCATGGCATCTTCGTCGGCGCCGCCTTCGTCGAGCAGCTCAAGCCCGTTGTTTATGGCGCCGACCGGCGAAATGATGTCGTGGCAGACCCGGCTGCACAAAAGCGCTGCGAGATCGGGTGCGGAAATGGTGAAAAGCTCGGCCATCGGCGAAAGTCCCTGCAAAATTTCACTGGAATGGCCGCGCGATAAATGATCACGCCTGCCCACACGAATCACGCTCTCTCCCAAGGCCTTGAATACACAGCGCCTGAGCGTGCGGCAACAAATCCGGAATTGTCGTTATCGAAAATGGTGTGTTCACGCAGGGTGCGGATACTGCGGGGCGACGCGAAACCAGCCTTTTAACCGCCATCTTCATGTGAAAGCTTAATGGTTGAAAAAGGATTACAGCATAGTTTGCCCATAACAGTCATCCTTAGCGGCCGCCAAAGAGCCGCACGGATGTGAGGCGTCGGCGAAAGTGCTCCCTGACGGAGATTGGAAGCATGTTTTCCCGATACTACGACCGGAGTTTTTTCCGCGTCACCTCTGACCGGATTTTCCGTGTCATCTCTGACCGGAGTTTCTTCCGTGTCCTCTCAATGGCGATCGCTCTCATGGGCCTTGTCATCGTCTTTTCGACCTCGCCTTCGCGGGCCCAGGAATACACCGCTCAGGAGATCGTCGATTCCGGTCACAAATTCTTCGGCGCGACGTCGGGCGGGCTCGCCACCGTCGTCGAGAAGATTTTCGCCTCCTACGGCCTGCCCAATGGCTATTTGCTTGGCGAGGAGGGCTCGGGCGCGCTGATCGGTGGCCTGACCTATGGCGAAGGCACGCTCTATACCAAGAATGCCGGCGATCACAAAGTGTTCTGGCAGGGCCCGTCGCTCGGCTGGGATTTTGGCGGCGAGGGCTCGCGGGTGATGATGCTGGTCTATAATCTCGACGACGTGAACAGCCTCTACAATCGTTTCGGCGGCCTTGCCGGCTCCGCCTACCTCGTGGCTGGCGTCGGCTTCAACGTGATGAAGAACAACAATGTGCTGCTGGTGCCGATCCGTACCGGTGTCGGCGCCCGGCTTGGCGTCAATCTCGGCTATCTCAAGCTTACCCAGCGCGCCACCTGGAATCCATTCTGAGCAAGCGGTTGCCTCGTCACCGCGATTGGTTCCAGGATCGACGGTCTGAACATTGCTGCGGCAGACCCTTGCCGCGGCACTGGAATTCCGTCATGCGAACGTGGCACAGTCGCTTTCGGTTGTTTGCCGTTCATAACGGATAGTCACCTTGGTTCAGTCGGTCCTGTTCTTTGTCCTCGGCTTTTTCTGCGCCGGCTTTCTGGCGCTGATGATTGCCCCGGCCATCTGGCGGCGGGCCGTGATGCTGACGCGTAAACGCGTCGAGGGCTCGATGCCGCTGACGCTGGCCGAGATCCAGGCGGAGAAGGATCGCATCCGCGCCGAGTTCGCCATGTCGACGCGTCGGCTTGAGATGAGCGTCAAGTCGTTGCGCGAGAAATCGGCCGAACAGCTTGTGGAGATCGGCCGTTGCCGCGAAGCACTGAAGGAACTGGCGCTCGAGCGGAAGGACAAGGAACAGGCCCTTTCCGCGCTCGAGGCCAAGGGCGAAGACCTTCGGCAGCGCAAAGACCAGTTGCAGCTTTTGTCGGATCGGCTTGCTCAAACCGAGCAGGCCCTGGAAAAGCGTGTGCTCGAGCTGAAAAAACTGGAGCACATGTATGACGACGCCAGCTTTTCTTCGAGCAGCCGTCAGATCGAACTTGTGGCGCGCGAGTCCGAACTGCAAAAGCTGGCCGACGACATTTCGGTGCTGCGTGGCCAGCGCAAGGAGGCGGACAGGCGTCAACAGGAGATCGCGGCCGAGAGCAAGGCCTCGCGAGACGCGTTGAAGGCCGAGAAGAAAAGGACGGGCGAACTGGACAAGAAGGTCGAGCGCCTGCTCGCCACGCTTGCCGATCGCGAGGACAAGCTTGACCGCCGCGACAAGGAAATCGCGCGGCTTCGCGAAAAGTCGAAAAGCGAACGCGTGGAAAACGCCTCCGCGGTGCGTTTCGTCGGAGTGCAAGGCAGTCCGGCCGATGCGGCCGTCAAGGACGACACCCAAAAAGTCATCGCCAAGCTCGACAACGACCGCGAACGGTTGGAGGCGAGGCTGACGGAACTGGCCCGCGAGAACAAGAAACTGAAAACGGATCTTGCCGCCTTCGAGGCATCCAAATCCGAAGGCGGCGACGATGCGCGCCGCGCCAGCGCTGCATTGCGTGAGCAGATGAGCGACCTGGCGGCGCAAGTCGTCGCCCTGACGGCGAAGCTCGACGGGCCGGAGTCGCCGATCGCAAAGGCTCTTGCGGCACCCAACCAACCGGGAAGCGGCGAACGCAGCCTTGCCGATCGCGTGCGGGCGCTGCAGAAGGCCGAATCGGCGCATTGAGCCCAGGCAGTGATGCTGTCTTCTGCGGCTCAGGTCCTGCTTGCCGAAAAATGATGTAAGGCGATGGCTGACGCGGCGGCGACATTCAGGCTGTCGAAACCTTCTGCCATATCGATCCGCACCGTCCGCAGGCGGGCGAGCAGACTTTCGGGCAGGCCTTCGCCTTCGCTGCCGAGATAGAGCGCCAGCCGTTCAGTCCCTTTCGCATCGCGGATGCCGGTTTGGCCGCGTGGCGACAAAGCGAACTGACCGAAGCCCAGCCGGTCGAGCGCCGCGGTGAAGCCGATGGTCTCAGTGAGGGAGGCGAAGGGAACTTTCAGCGCGGCGCCGACCGAGACGCGGATCGCCTTGCGGTACAGCGGATCGCAGCAGGTCGCGTCCAGAAACACCGCATCGGCGCCGAAGGCGGCGGCGTTGCGAAAGATCGAGCCCATATTGTCATGGTTAGCGATGCCGACCAGCACGACGATCAACGCGCGGGCGGGCAAGATGTCAAGCAAGGCCTCTGCAGGCTGCGCCGCGCCCTTGCGGCCGATCGCCAATATGCCGCGATGCATGTGAAAGCCGGCAATCCTGTCCATGACCTCGCTGGCCGCGACGTAGACCGGAAGGTCCGCGGGTGCCTTGCGCAGGGTTCCATCGATGCCTGCCAGCCGGTTTTCGAGTACCAGCACCGATTCGGCCGAAAAGCGTTTGGCCGCGAGCAGCATTTCGAGCACCACCTTGCCTTCGGCGACGAAGCGGCCCTGCCGGCCGGCAAGATCGCGCTCGCGGATGTCGAGATAGGCGGCGACGCGCGGGTCTTGCGGGTCTTCGATACGAATGGGGCGCATGCTTGCCTCGGCGGACACGCATCACCCCGAAAATCGCACTGGGTTTTCGGACAGCTCGATGCGTGGATCCAAAGTACTTCCTGCGTCCAAGTGGACGCAAGTCGCTCTAAGAACCGTCAGCGAGGTAGGGGGTGCTTGGGCCAGTTCTTGTTGTTATGTATGTCGTTATCCCAAAACCGCTTCGCACCCTCGGGTCAAGCCCTGGGTCAAGCCCAAGGGCAGGCTTTGGGCGACATGCATTGGCCGGTCAAGTCCCGGAGCGACGCAGGCGGTACGCCATCTGCGACAACTCACCTTCGCCGAAAATCCCGTCCAGCGTGTTGAGAAGTTCGCGCACGGCATCGGATTTGCAGGAATAGTAGATCATCTGCCGGTCGCGCCGGGTCTCGACGAGATCGAGCGCCCGCAGTTTGGCCAGATGCTGTGACAGGGCGGATTGGCTGAGCAGAACCTTCTCGGCGATAGCACCGACCGACATTTCACCGTCGGCCAGATAGTTCATGATCAACAGTCGTTTCTCGTTGCCCATCAGCGTCAGAAACGCAGCCGCTGATTCGGCATTGGCGATTAGCTTTTTCGAGACCATCGATCCCCCACACCTTCCTGCTCATCCGGCGCTATGGGGGCAATAGCGTCTGATTCCATAGACTCACTCGCGAATGTGCGCTGGCGATTCAACGCTACCGAGAAAGGGTAGTACATTTCACTCAAACCTCAAGACTTGCTTTCGACCCGACACGATTAACTGTCGGACTGTGTTTCGTCTGCAACTCGGCCGGTCTTTGCCATGTCGACCAGAACATGCCTGAGCTCACGCGCTGTCCTCAGTGGCTCGGGGAAGAAGACCCGGCAGACATCGTCGCCCAATGCCAGGTCCATGCCGTCGGCGTCGAAGCTGGTGATGACCCAGCCGTCGCCTGCGGCCTTGGCGAAATGGCGCGCGTAGACCGCAATTGCGTCGCTATGGTCGGCATTCATATGGTCGAGGGCGGATTGTTCACCAGCGGCAAGCTCTTCGACGATCGGAGCGGTCGTGATCAGATCGGTGCTCTCGAGCAAGTAGGCCTTGCCGAAGCCACCGTTGAGACTGGCCCGCTCCGGCTCGAGGCGGAAGATCGAGAAGTCGCCAAGTCCGGCATAGAGCTTCGCTTTGGGGTTGCGGTTGAGATAGCGCCGTTCGGCGCGGGCATGCTCGCCGGACCCGCGCTCAAGCCGTGCTGCCCGACAGACGAGCGTCAGCCGCGGGTGCGCCAGCGGGTCGCCCCTGCCGGGCTCGCCGACAAGCAGCGAACAGCGCGGGTCGGCAAGGATCGCGCCGGTATGGGCGGACAGCATCGACACAAGGATAAGCGGCGCGCCGTCGATATCGGTGGCGACACCAACCCTGCTGGCCAGCGGCGAACCGGTCCCGGGCTCGATCACTGCCAGCGCGCCGAAACGGGCACTGCGGATCAGCGTCTTCGCCAGCCTGATCGCTTCGGCGTCGGTCTCGCGGATCACATCCTTTTTTCGGTCGGCCAAAATCCACCCGTCTTAAGCTGATTTTTATTCTCTGGTTATCAACCTATCACACCGGATTTGACAAGGGCCTCAGTTTCGCTTTCCGAAAGGCCGAAGCGTGCCAGCACGGTCGCCGCCAGACAATGGTGATCGGCCGGCATGGCGGCAAGCGTCGGCCGGGAGCGCGAAAAGCGCGGCGCCGGGGCGGGGCGCTCAAGCGCACCCGACATTACAAAGGCGTTGCGAGCGCGATTGTGCGGATGATCCCTGGCTTCCCGCAACGACAGAACCGGTGCAACGCAAGCATCGGTCGCAGCAAAGAGACGGTCCCAGTCGTCCCGTGTCTTCTGCCCGACCCGATCGACAATGGCAGCGCGCATCTGCGGCCACAAATTCCTGTCGTATTGGCCGTGCACAAAACGCTTGTCGAGCGGCAGCAGTCTTGCGAATTCAGCGAAGAACCGGGGTTCAAGGCAGCCGACGGCGACGTGCCGTCTGTCCGCCGTCTCATAGGTATCGTAGAAGGGCGCGCCGGAATCGAGCAGGTTCGCGCCGCGCGTGTCACTCCACAGGCCCGCCGCCATCAAGGCGTGCACAGGTGTCGCCAGCATCGAAGCGCCCTCGATCATCGCGGCATCGATCACCTGGCCCTTGCCGGAGCGCGAACGCTCAAACAGGGCGGCCAGTGCGCCGGCAACCAGCATCACGGCGCCGCCGCCATAGTCGGCAACGAGGTTGAGCGGTGGGACTGGCCGGCTTCCTTCCTGGCCGATGGCGTGCAGCACACCCGAATAGGCGAGGTGGGTGATGTCGTGGCCGGCACGACCCGATAGCGGTCCGTCCTGGCCGAATCCCGTCATGCGGCCGTAGATCAGCGCCGGGTTGCGCGCCAATGCCGCGTCCGGCCCGAGGCCAAACCGCTCCATGACATCGGGACGAAACCCTTCAACCAGAATGTCGGCCTTTTCGCCAAGGCGCAGCACCAGTTCGGCGCCTTCCCAGCGACTTAGGTCAATCCGCAGGATGGAGCGGCCGTGACGGTCGAGGTCGTATTCATCCGGTAGCGACAGGAACGGCTGGGTCGACCCAATCCGCTCGATGCGCAGCACCTCGGCTCCCATCTCCGACAGCATCAGGCCGGCCAGCGGCACCGGTCCAATCCCGGCCATCTCGATCACCGTCAGACCGGCGAGCGGGCCGGTCTTCGCCTGCGGCGAGACTTCGGCACTCATGATCGGCTACTTCGGCGCCATGCGGATGGCGCCGTCAAGGCGGATGGTCTCGCCGTTGAGCATCTGGTTTTCGACTATGTGCAGCACAAGGGCCGCATATTCGGAAGGCTCGCCGAGACGGGACGGGAAGGGCACCGCGGCGCCCAGCGAATCCTGCACCTCTTGCGGCATGCCTGATATCATCGGCGTCTTGAAGATGCCGGGCGCGATGGTGCAGACGCGAATGCCCGACCGGGCAAGGTCGCGCGCAACCGGCAGCGTCATGCCGACGACGCCGCCCTTGGAGGCTGAATAGGCGGCCTGGCCGATTTGACCGTCATAGGCGGCGACCGATGCCGTGTTGACGATGATCCCGCGCTCGCCGCCCTCCAGCGGCTCAAGCTTCGCGGCCCGGTCGGCGACGAGGCGGATCATGTTGAAGGTGCCAATCAGATTGACCTCGATCACTTTGCGGTATTGGTCGAGCGGGTGCGGACCGTCCTTGCCGATCGTCTTCATACCGATGGCGATGCCGGCGCAATTGACCAGGATACGAGGTTCGCCGAGCTTTTTTGCCACTTCCGCGACGCAAGCAGCACCGCCGTCGGCGCTGCTTACGTCGCATTGGATGGCGATGCCGCCGATATCGGCCGCAATCTTCGCCGCATGCTCGATGCCGAGGTCGAGGATGGCAACGCCGGCGCCCTTCGCGGCCAGTGCACGCGCCGTCGCTTCGCCGAGGCCGGAGCCGCCGCCGGTGACGATCGCAATCTGGCCGTTCGGGTTCATGCCGGCGTCCTCCATCTAAAGCGCGTCGAATTGAAACGGACTCAATCGACGCGCTTTAGGTCATTGTTTTTATGCATGTCGTTATCCCAAAACCGCTGCGCACTTTGGGCGATATGCACTACAGCGCCGCGCGTCCTTCGGACGCGCAAAGGACGCTGTAGCACTTTATTTGCGCATGATCCTTTCCGAAAATCGATTCCGATTTTCGGGGTCATGCGCTGATCGGCCACATGCTACGAAGCCCGACGGGACGGCGCAACAGCATCCGGATGGTCACGCCATCGCGGCGACGTGCGCGGCAATTCTTGCCTGATCGGCGTGGCAAACCTCGCCCACCAGCCGTGCCATCGCGCCCGGCACGATCTCATGCGACAAAAGCCGGTCGAGATCGACCGGGCGCGGCATGGAGATTTGCCCACGCGGAATTCTCTTGAAGCCGAGCTGGCCGTAATAGGGCTCGTCGCCGACGAGCATCACGGCCGGCATGCCGGCCTTGGCGGCGGCTTCCAGTGCGATCGTCACCAGCCGGCGGCCGATGCCGAGATTCTTGAAGGCCGGCCGCACGGCAAGCGGTCCGAGCATAAGCGCACGGCCGGCGCCGGCCGCGATGCGCGTCATGCGCACCGAGGCAACAACGATGTCGTCATCGACGGCCACGAAGGACAAAGCGCGTTCATGCGGGCCGCCCTCGCGGATCCTGTAGGCGCCCAGCACAAAACGGCCCGGCCCGAAGGCTTCGTCGTTGATGGCTTCGATTTCGGGGTCATGCGCCGGATTTTCCGGCAGGTAATTCACGTCGGCAAGGCTCATGGTCTTTGCGTTCCGGTAGACGGGGAAAGGTTTGCTGCAAAACGGCAGCGTTCGCCAGTCAGCGCTTCATCAAGCGCGGGCGCCCTTTCGTCGTCGGTCGAACCGGATCAAGGCAAAGTCGAACATGCGGATTTTCCGCTAGCACCAATCTTCAGCCACTGCAATCGGCCGTTTTCGCCTGCCGCCCTTCGTTTGCCGCCCTGGCGATTGACGAACTGTTCAACGCCTGGCGGTTTCCGCATCGTCGGTATGTGCCTACATCCCCATGAAGACGAAAGGACATCGCATGGGATTGCTTGTCGACGGCAAATGGCAGGACCGCGGGTACGACACCAAGGGCAGCGACGGCGAGTTCGTGCGGGCGCAGTCGCAATGGCGCGACTGGGTCACGGTCGACGGCACGCCGGCCGAAGGCCGCAAGCGCGGCTTCAAGGCCGAACCTGGCCGCTACCATCTCTATGCCTCGCCTGCCTGTCCCTGGGCGCACCGGACGCTGATCTTTCGAGCGCTGAAGAAGCTCGAGGGCGTGATTTCGGTCTCAGTCGTCCATCATTTCATGGGCGCCAACGGCTGGACATTCCTGGCCGAGGACGGCGCCACCGGTGACACGCTCTACGGCCTCGATTTCCTGCATCAGATCTACACCAAGGCCGATCCCGCCTATTCCGGCCGCGTGACGGTGCCGGTTCTGTGGGACAGGCGAGAACAAACAATCGTCTCCAATGAGTCCTCCGAGATCATCCGGATGCTCAATTCAGCCTTCGACAAATGGGGCGACGCCAGCCTCGATTTCTATCCGCAGGCACTGCGCCGCGAAATCGACGCAGTCAATGCGCTGGTCTATCCCTCAGTCAACAACGGCGTCTATCGCGCCGGCTTCGCCACGACGCAAGCGGCCTATGAAAAGGCGTTTGGCGAACTGTTCTCGGCGCTCGATCAACTCGAGGATCGCCTGTCTCGCCAGCGTTATCTCGTCGGTGACCGCATCACCGAAGCCGATTGGCGGCTGTTCACCACGCTGGTTCGCTTCGATCCGGTCTATGTCGGCCATTTCAAGTGCAACCTCCGCCGCATCGCCGACTATCCGAACCTGTCGAACTATCTGCGCGACCTCTATCAGGTCCCAGGCGTCGCTGGCACGGTGAGCCTGCACCACATCAAGGCGCACTATTACGGCAGCCATGAAACGATCAACCCGACGCACATCGTGCCGGTCGGACCGGAACTGGACTACGCCGCGCCGCATGATCGGGCGCGGTTCAGGAAGGCGGCATGATCTACCAGTAGGGCGACGCCGCCTCGCCGCCAAAAATCTCGCCAATCCGTCGCAGTGTGCCCGGCGTCGTTCCTTCCGGCAGGCGGTCGAGCGGAAAGAAACCGGCTGCGGCGATCTCGCGGTCCGGCAGCTTCGGCGCCGTCTGATTGAACTGCTCGACCAAATAGAGGCCGACATGGTCGCGGCGGCTGGCCCGACGGTTGAAATGCATCGATTTCAGCAACGGCGGCGCGGTCAATGCAATATTGCCCTCCTCGGAGAGCTCGCGCGCCAGCGCCTCGAGCATCGTCTCGCCCAGCTCGACGCCACCGCCGGGAAGCTGCCAGCCCGGTATATAGGTGTGGCGAATGAGGAAGACGGAATTGGACGTGCGGTCGTGGATCAAGCCGCGCACCCCGAGCGTCATCGGCCGCCGCAGCACGAAATACAGATGAAACAGCCTTGCCCTGAGACCCGGCCAGCCGGCCTGGCGGAAAGCTTGCTCCGGATCGGGCCGCGTCATCACCCACGAAACCGTGGGTGGAAAGCAGCGCGCGCGTCGCTTATGAAGAGAGCATGTTCAGGCTCGCGCATATTTCCGATATCCATCTGGGACCGCTTCCCGGTGTAACCTATCGCGATCTCGCCTCCAAGCGCGTGGTCGGTTACGTCAACTGGCAGCGCAACCGCCGCCGCCACATGCGCGATGCCGTCATCGACACGATCGTCGCGGATATCAAGGCGAGCGCACCGGATCACCTTGCTGTCACCGGCGATCTGGTCAACCTGGCGCTCGATGGCGAGATCGAGATGGGCAAGCACTGGCTGGAGACGCTGGGTTCTCCCGATGATGTGTCGGTCGTTCCAGGAAACCACGACGCCTATGTGCCTGGCGCCTTCGACAAGGCCTGCCGGTCGTGGACGGCATGGATGACCGGCGACGGCGTCAATACGCCGATCGACCGCGACGCCTTTCCGTATCTGCGCGTGCGTGGCAACGTCGCGCTGATCGGTGTGACGACGGCGCGGGCCACGGCTCCGTTCATGGCCAACGGCTTCTTTCTGGAAGACCAGGCGGAAAGGCTGCGCGAAGTGCTCGATGCTACGGCCAAGCGCGGACTGTTCCGGGTGATCATGATCCACCATCCGCCAGTGCGCGGCGCCGTTTCGCAGCCCAAGCGGCTGTTCGGCATTGCCCGCTTCCACAAGGTCGTTCAGCGGCACGGGGCCGAGCTTGTGCTGCACGGCCATTCGCACGAGCCGACGCTGTTCTCCATCAACGGGCGCGGCGCCAAAATTCCAGTGGTCGGTGTCGCCGCCGCAGGGCAGGCGCCAGGCGGCCGGCGGCCGGCGGCGCAATATAATCTGTTGGAGATCGATGGCGAAAAAGACAATTGGCGGATCAGGCTGACGCGACGTGGCCTGACCGGGCCGGCCATCCCGCCTTCCGATCTGGAGATTCTGGAGCTTGGCGCGGACGCTATGGCCTGAAGCGCGTCGTGTTCGACCGGCCTCGCGCGACGCGCTTCAGGGCGTTGTTTTATACATGTCGTTATCGCAAAACCGCTGCGCACTTTTGCGCGACATGCATTAGAGCCTGTTCCATCCCGATAGAATCGGGATGGAGCTCTATCTTTTTTGTTTGACCATGATCTTTTCTGAAAACCGGATTCCACTTTTCGCTACGCGGACCTTCGGTTCAGGATCATGGTCCAAAGCTCAGTCCCATCGCAACAAGGCGGTCCCAGAACAACACGATCGATACAGCCAGCCCGACCAGGGCGCCTGCGGCGATCAGGCCGAGACCGGAGAGAAACGCCGACCAACGCTTGCCGCGCGGGACGGATCGCAGTGGCGGCTCGGCTTCCGGGACCAAGGCACGCTTCAGGCCGGCGACAGCCTGCTCGACCCCGCCTTCCATCATTCTCTGGCGTTCGACGACGCGCTCCGCGACGTAGCGCATCACCTGATCGGCAACCGGTTTCATCTCGGTTGATTCGGCGAGCACCACCCGGCCGATGCGCGTATCCCTGAGGAAGCGATAGGTGCGGCGGTCGCGTCCCATGGCGACATGGCTGACGGCGTCGATCCAGAGGCGCGGCTGCAGCCCGGACGAGACGGCGAAGTCGAAATTGTCCATGTCGGCGGGCACGTCGGCGAAGATGGGCGCGAGCTCGGCGGCAAGCAATTCCAGCCGCATGCGATGCGCCTCGCGCATGTCGATCACGACGTCGTCGCGGTCGGCGAAGGCGTTTTTCACATCGCGAATGGCGTCGGACAGTTTTCGCGACTGATCGATCTGGGTGATGTTCTCGCCTGCATCCTTCATCGGCGTTTGCCTCGCGGGTTTGGTTAACACCGAATTAACACAGCCGTCGGCAAAATGCAGCAAAATGCACTTGCGAGATCGATAGACGGCTTGCCGGACCAAATCCGGCCCGAATCCGCGCTTTGACAGGGACGGATCAGTTCGCCTCGGAGGCGGAGTTTGGACGAAGCGGCCTGGCGCGGCGTTTCATGTTGCGGCGGACGATCTCGGCGATCAGGCCGGGCGCTTCCTCGACCAGCATATGGCCGGCCTCCAACACGTGGTGCAGGTGGAAATGCGCCGGCAGTCCATCGGCCTGTGTGAAGGGCAGCACCGCGTCGCCTGTCCCCCAAACCACCATCACCGGCATGGTGAGCGTTTCGAGCCGTTCGCGCGGGATGACGCCCTGCCGATCACCCCTGGTCATGACAGCCGCGATCTCGACAAGTCTCTGCAACTGGCCGGGACGCGCACGCATTTCGCCAAGCACATCCACGATGCGCTCCGAGGGCAGGCTTTGCGGTCCGGACATGGCGGCGAGGCAGGCGCGAAGTTCGCTCTTGCCGGCAGCGGCGGCGTAACGGCGCAACAGCTGGCCGTTGATCTCAGTCCCAAATCCGCCCGGCGCCAGAAGCGTCAGCGACGCTATCCTTTCGGGCTCGGCCAATGCCATCAGCACTGCCGCCGCTCCGCCCATCGAGTGGCCGACGAGATGCACCCTCCTAATTCTGTGTGCGGCGAGGTTTGCAAGAACGGCCCGGGCGGCCGCCTTGGCCGGACCGCCACCCGGAAAATCGAGCGATAGCCCATGGCCCGGAAGGTCATAGGCCAGCGTCCGTGAACCAAGTGCCAGTGTCGAAATCACCTCGTGCCAGTCGTCGTGGCAACCGCCGAAGCCATGCAGGAAGACAACCGTCTTCGGACCGGCGCCCCGTTCGGCAGCGTAAAGGGATGAAATCATGCAATTTTATGGTTTTACCGCAAAATCAAACAGGATGCGAAATTCCAGATTGTGGCTGGATTGCGCCTTGTCCAAGCCGATGGCCAGTAAAATTTTCGCGATCAGCCGTGCCAATTTAGAAAGCTAGCTGGCATTGCCGAGCCCGGCGGCACGCAACGCTTCGACCAGCCGGTCGGTTAGATCGGCGGGGTATCTCCGCTCGACAAAGGTAGCGCGCGGATCGGCAGCGAATTTCGGAAATTTGACAGTCATCTCGTCCACGAGTTCATGCGCCAGTTGATTGCGGCCGGTTGCCTTCGCGCCGATCAGCCGCGCAGCCAGATAGTGCGATTTCGTCGGCGTCGCTTGCAGCGCATCGCTGGCAAGCGCGGCCTTATTCATATCGCCCGCCATGAACTGCCCGACGAAAAGCCCGTAGTCCCACCAGGTCGGATGCGCGCTGGAGGTTTCGGCGGCGTGAGCAAGGATCGGTGTTCCCTCCCTGTACCTGCCGACGAAAATCAGCCCATAGGCGTAAGCTGCCGCCATGCTGAGGTCGTAAGGGTTGAGTTCGTAGGCCTTGTGCATCCAGCGAATCGATTCCTCCGAATTGCCGAGGCGGGAATTGAGATAGCCATAGGCACGGTGCGCATAGGGGCTGGTCGGCCCCATCTGCACGGCGCGACGGGCATGCGACATCGCCTGTTCGATCGTTGCGCCGGCTGGATAGGCGTAGTGATCTGTGGCCGCCTCGACATGCAGGGTCGCCAGCTCCGAATAGACGAGCGACGATTTCGCATCCCGGTTGATCAGGTTTTCGAGACAGCGATAGGCAGCCTCATGGGTTTTCGCGCCCTGGTCGAGATAGTATTTGTCGTTGAGCAGCAGACATTCCGTCAGGCCGGTCTGAAGACCGCTCTGTTCGATATAGTTGTAGATCGTGCCAGAGGCGGGAACGGCCGAACTCAAAATGCCGGCGACACTGTCCTCGACGGCGGAGGGTGTGCTGTCGGCGGCAGTCAAGTTGCGTGACAGCAGGACCCGTCCGGTCGCCACGCTTTGAAGCTCCAGAGTGACATCGCCTGCCGTTGGTCCCGGCAAGACATCGAATACGAAGCTGACTGCATCGGTGACCGGATCGGGTGGGCCGTCGGCGTCCCGACCGATGAAATTGACCGTATCGAAGCCGCTGAGCCCGGCGCGCAGCGATGCCGCGACGCGGGCAGCCTCGGCACTGTTGGTTTTCACTGCAATGTAGACGAGCGGAAGGCTTTCAATCGGAGCCCATGGCGCAATGCTGCCGGTTGCCACCGCGTTTTCGATCGTCGACGCGGTATCGCTTCCCGCCAGCAATGCGCCGCTTCCCTGACGAAGGATCAGCACGCCCAGCATGGCGATGACCAGAGCGATCGCCAGCCAGAAGAACTGGAGATGGCGCAGCAGCGACGGTACCGGCTCGCGAACGACAGGGGACATCAACGATGCGGCACCTGCGGCCATGCCGGGTTCCTCGAGCGATCCCGACAAGGTGGCAGCCGCCTCGGTGTGTTCCTCCGGCTTCGGCTCGGCCGGCAGGCGGATCGCGTTGAGTTCGTAGGATGGAACATAGCCGCCACGCGGAATGGCGATGCGGATCGGCTCGGCAACACCCTCATTGGCGAAGTAATGCTGCAGAAGTTCGCGCAGCCTGCCCGCCTGCACCCGCACCACGGCGTCGGTCGACGGATCGAAATCGCCGTCCTTGCCGAAAACATCCATCGCGATGGAAAAGCCCTTGAGCTTGTCGGCTTCGCCTGCCTGCTCGCGTTCGACCAGGTAGCGAAGCAGCTTACGCGCTCGTTCGGATCTCCCGAACGTTTCGCTGGCTAGCAATCGCTCCAACGTCTCGCGCACTGCGGGGGCGGCAGGCGTGGCATGCTGCAAGTGTCGATCCTTTCGAAGTCGGCACAGGTTAAGACGCAATCATATAGGGCCTGCCCTGCCATACAAGCATGCAGCCATTATGCGATCGCGTACCCCACCGGATAATTTTCTGGTGGTTAACGGCGCGAAAGACCAGAGCAAGAAGTGGGTTCATCTTGCTCCAGCGCTGTTAGCTTTCGACAGCTTGTCTAGAGCGGTTCAGCTTTTTGATGGACCCGCCGAACCGCTCTAAGTATTTGTTTTTGCGCAATTCCGGACGGAAAACCGCTACGCACTTTTCCTGGAATTGCTCTAGTCGACCTTTCGGTCGACGATGCGGTTGGCGGCGGAAACCACGGCTTCCAGCGAAGCGGCCACGATGTTGGTGTTGATGCCGGCGCCGAACAGCTTGCCGCCGGGATGCTCCATCTCGACATAGGAGATGGCCGAGGCATTCGAGCCGCGCTGCATGGAGTGCTCCGAATAGTCGAGCACCGACATCGGCACGCCGACATGGCGCGACAGCGCGTCGACAAAGCCGTCGATCGGGCCGGTTCCGGATCCTGAAATCGTCACCTCCCTGCCCCTGTCCAGGATGACCGCCTCCACCGCACGCCGGCCCTTGGTCTCGAGGTCCGGATAGGTGTGGTGGTCAAAGAACTTCAGCCGCGCGCCGGGCTGATCGACATAGGTTTCGAGAAAGCGCTCGTAGATGCGCTTGGCCGGCACCTCCTTGCCTTCGGCGTCGGTGATCGCCTGGATCGCCTGACTGAACTCGATCTGCAGGTTGCGCGGCAGGTTGAGGCCGTAGTCCGCGTGCAGCACATAGGCGATGCCGCCCTTGCCGGACTGCGAGTTGATGCGGATGATCGCCTCGTAGTTGCGTCCGACATCGGCCGGGTCGATCGGCAGATAGGGCACTTCCCAGTACGGCGTGTTGGCCTTGCGCAACGCCTTCATGCCCTTGTTGATGGCATCCTGGTGCGAGCCGGAAAAGGCGGTGTAGACGAGCTCGCCGACATAGGGATGGCGCTCGGGGATCTTCAACTGGTTCGAATATTCATAGACGTCCTTCATCCGGTTGATGTCGGAGCAATCGAGCTCGGGATCGACGCCTTGCGTGTACATGTTGAGCGCCAGCGTGACGATGTCGACATTGCCGGTGCGCTCGCCATTGCCGAACAGCGTGCCTTCGACGCGGTCCGCGCCCGCCATCAGGCCGAGCTCGGTGGTGGCGACGCCGGTGCCGCGGTCGTTGTGCGGATGCAGCGAAATGAGCAGGTTCTCGCGGTTGTCGAGGTTGCGGCACATCCATTCGATGCGATCGGCATAGATGTTGGGTGTCGACATCTCGACCGTGGACGGCAGGTTGATGATCAGCTTGTTTTCCGCCGTCGGCTTCACGATTTCGGTGACGGCGTTGCAGATTTCCAGCGCCACTTCGAGCTCGGTGCCGGTAAAGCTCTCCGGCGAATATTCGAAACGATAACCGCCGCCGGCCTTCGCCGCCATGTCGGTGATCATCTTGGCAGCATCGGTGGCGATCCGCCTGATCCCGGCAACGTCCTTCTCGAAGACGACGCGGCGCTGCAATTCGCTGGTCGAATTGTAGAAATGCACGATCGGGTTGGCGGCGCCCTGCAGCGCCTCGAAGGTGCGGGTGATCAGTTCCGGCCGGCACTGCACCAGCACCTGCAGCGAGACATCGGCTGAGACATTGCCCTCTTCGATGCACCAGCGGGCGAAATCGAAATCGGTCTGCGAGGCCGACGGGAAGCCGATCTCGATCTCTTTGAAGCCCATGTCGAGGAGCAGGGCGAACATGCGCGCCTTGCGCTCGTGGCCCATCGGGTCGATCAGCGCCTGGTTGCCGTCGCGCAGGTCGACCGAGCACCAGATCGGCGCCTTGTCGATGACCTTCGAAGGCCAAATGCGATCGGTGAGACCCACCGTCGGGTAGGGTTGGTATTTCCGGGCTGCCTCAGGCATGCCCCGGGCTGCCTCCGGCATGCCCCGGGCATCCTTGCCCATCTCCCCGCTGTCTGCGCGGATCTCTTCTCGTGCGTTCATTGTCGTCTCTCCCGGCGGCTCGCGGGGTCCGCCTTCAGGCGGATTTGGTGCCGAGCGGCGCCTTTACCAGATGTTCATTCGCTTGATGTGACTTGCCAATTTTGAGACTGGCCAAGGAGCATGCGCGTGAGCGGCGGTTCGACCGCCGGGCGCTCCTTCAGCGAACCCGGCGATCGCCGATAAGGCCGAGAAGCAGCAGAGCGGAAGCAAGCGCGCGCACGGTCTCGCCAGCAAAGCCGGTCTGACGGGAAGCTACGGAGGTGGCGCGGTTGATCATGGCGGTTTTCATACAGGAGCGGCTAAGGAGAGGCAAGTGGGCTGCATGGCGGCGCTGTGCGCGCCCTTCCCCACACGCGGCAAATGCGCCAGACTGGGCTGTCGACTTGGTGACAATGCCGGGGGAGGCCGTCCATGAATTTCGTGTTCTTCTCGCCGCATTTTCCCGCCAACGGCGCCGACTTCTGCGATCGGCTGAGGAAGGCCGGTGCCACCGTGCTCGGCATCGGCGACGCGCCCTATGAAGCGCTGAACGGAAAACTGAAGACGGCGCTGTCGGAGTATTATCGCGTCGCCGACATGGAGGACTACGAGCCGGTGTTCCGGGCGATGGGCCATTTCATCCACAAATGGGGCCGCATCGACCGCTTCGAGTCGCTCAACGAGCATTGGCTGGAACTGGAAGCCAACATCCGTACCGACTTCAACATCTTTGGCACCAAACTCGATTTCGTGAAGAATTTGAAGC
Source organism: Mesorhizobium sp. WSM4807 (assembly GCF_055811615.1). Taxonomy (NCBI): domain Bacteria; kingdom Pseudomonadati; phylum Pseudomonadota; class Alphaproteobacteria; order Hyphomicrobiales; family Phyllobacteriaceae; genus Mesorhizobium; species Mesorhizobium sp. WSM4807. The sequence continues at coordinate 6,106 of NZ_JBVVQY010000030.1, read as the reverse complement.
GCAAGAGCCGCATGCGCGCCTTCTTCCGCAAGAGCGGCGTCGAGACCATACCGCAGCGCAAATGCTCCGACCGGGCCGGCGCCATGACCTTCATCCGCCGCGTCGGCTATCCCGTGGTGGTGAAGCCGGACTCCGGCTCCGGCGCCTCGAACACCTTCAAGATTTCCAATACGAGGGAACTCGACCAATTTTTCAAGGACAAGCCGGAAGATGTCAGCTTCGTCATGGAGCAGTTCATCGAGGGGCTGGTGGTGACCTTCGACGGGCTGGTCAACCGCGACGGCGAAGTGGTGCTGGCGGCCAGCCACCGCTACGACCAGAGCGTCATGGAGGTGGTCAACCGTGATCGCCACATGAGCTACACCTGCTTTCCTGAGATCAGCCCGGCAGTCGAGGAGGCCGGCAGAAAGATCCTCAGGGCCTTCGACGTGCGCGAGCGCTTCTTCCATATCGAGCTGTTCGAGACCAAGGACGACCGCATCATCGCGCTTGAGGTCAACATGCGGCCACCCGGCGCCTGGATGACCGACGCCATCAACTATACGTTCGACATCGACGTCTATGCGGCGTGGGCCGAGATGGTGGTCAGGGATGCCGCTGGCGGGCCTTACAAGGGCAAGTACTTCACCGCTTATGCCAGCCGCAAACGGCGCCTCCACTATTTGCATAGCCATGCCGACGTGCTAGCCGCCCACGGCGACAAGATCGTCCACCATCAGGCCATCGAAGAGGTTTTCAGCCGCGCCATGGGACACTACGCCTATCAGATGCGTTCCAAAGACGCCCAAGCGCTGCGCCAGGCGGTCAATTACATCCACGCGGAAAAGGCGTGAGGCCGATGGATATTTCTTATCACAAGGGTTTTGCCCGCAACCTTGGCCGCGACATGGAATACAAGCGCTACGGCCATGCCGGGCGGCCGGTGGTGGTGTTCCCGACCTCGCAAGGACGGTTCTACCAGTTCGAGGATTCCGGCGGGGTCGCAGTGCTTTCGGAGTTTATCGACACTGGCCGCATCCAACTCTTCACCCTCGACGGCATCGATTCGGAATCCTTCTTCGCCAAGCATACCGACCCGGCCGACCGCATCGCTCGCCACGAGGCCTATTTCCGCTATGTGCGCGAAGAGGCGATGCCGGAAGTTCTCTCTACAGCGACCGAGGCCAATGGCGGGCGCACGCTGAAGCCGTTGTTTTCAGGCTGTTCGATGGGCGGCTATCATGCGTCGAACTTCGTCTTCCGATTTCCGGAACTGGGCAGCGGCGTGATTGCGCTGTCGGGGGTCTATTCGACCCGCGACTTCTTCGGAGAGGCGCTCGACGGCAACATCTTCTTCAACTCACCGCTCGACTATCTGCCTGGCATCGTCGACCAGAAACTGCTCGGCCGGCTGAAGGCGCTGAGGCTGATCTTCTGTTGCGGGCAGGGGGCATGGGAAGAACGGATGCTGGTCGAGACACGGGCGCTGGAACAGGTGCTGCGCGAAAAGTCCATTCCCGCCTGGGTCGACTATTGGGGAGGCGATGTCAGCCATGACTGGCCATGGTGGCACAAGCAACTGGTCTATTTCTTCGCCCGCTGGCTGGATGATGACCTGATGCACAGGCTGGATTGATGAGATGACCCCGCCCGATCCCATCCGACGCTTCGTCGAGGCCACCAATGAAGGTGACACTGCGACGTTTCTCGACACGTTCACGGCGGATGCATTGCTGAGCGACTGGGGCCGCACCTTCAAGGGCGCGCAGAGATCGCGCGCTGGAACCAGTCGGACAATATCGGCATGCAGTCCCATCTCAGCATTGTCTGCGTCGCAGCTGTGGACGGCACCTATGAGGTTCGCATTGCCGTGAAGGGCAATGGCTTCAACGGTGAGGGCGACATGACCTTCACGCTGGACGGCGATCTCATCTCCAGCCTGGTGATTGCGTGACTGTCCGCACCGTAACGGTGCGGCGGAACACATCTGCGCGAGCGGGTCATTCCTTCACGCTTCTTGCCACCAGCCGCGCCACGCTCGGCCCGACCAGCAGAACGACCAGGAAGCGGGCCGACTGCAGCGCCATGACGAAGGAGATGTCGACGTGCTGTGCGGCGGCGGCGATGATGGCGACGCTATCCATGCCGCCGGGGCTGGTCGCCAGATAGGCGGTCAGCGGATCGATGCCGAGCACATGGCTGATCATGAAGCCGAGACCGCCGCAGAAGGCGATGAGGATGATGATCGAACCGACGATCTGCGGCAGCGCCCGCGTCGCGTGCCGCAGAATTGCCCTGGTGAAATTCAGGCCGATGGTCCAGCCGATCATCGTATAGCCGAGGGCAAGCAGCCAGGGCGGCAACTGCATCGGCACGCCTAGTCCGAGATGCACCGCAGTGCCGAACACGAAGGTGCCGAGGAAGAAGGGTGACGGCAGCCTGACCAGCTTTCCGATGAGGCTGCCGACGAGCGCCACGCCAAGTGTCGCGGCAAAGGCTATTGGATCGATCGGCGGGAACCAGATGACGGCCGGGACCTCGATGCCTGACGTGTCGACCCACATCTTTGCGACAAGCGCCGCAGTCATCGAGACGAAGATGACGCGCAGATATTGCATGAAGGCGACGAGGCGCTGGTCGGCGCCGAAGGCGCCTGCCATCAACACCATGGCGGTGGCCGCGCCCGGCGATGAGCCCCAGACTGCGGTGGTGCCGGGCAGGATACGCCAGCGGCTGATCAGCCAGCCGAGCAGGCTTGACGCAGCAACGGTCGCCACCACGGTGCCGAGGAACAGCGGCCATTCCCTGTAGAAGACCGGAAAGATGTCCGCAGAGATCGAAGCGGCGACAAGGCAGCCGACGATCGCCTGGGCGGCGCCGAACAAAGGGCGCGGCACGCGCACCGTGGCGCCGTTGGTGCCGGCCAGAATCGCCGCCAGCATCGGCCCGATCAGCAGCGCCGCCGGCAAGGCGGCGAATTCCAGCGCGCCGGCAAACAGGATCGAGAAGATCAGGAGGGCCAGCCACTGCCAGGCTTTGGGTATCCGCGCCATGCGTTCGACGGTCGGCTGGTCTGGCAGGGAATCCATTTTTCGGTCTTAGACCCGAAGAGGGGAGATGCGAACCCCGCGGCGGCGAAAAATGCGTCCGCTCAGGCGTCAGTCGGTTTTAGCGGTGGGCAGGCCGAAGCCGCCTACGGGCTGGGTCTCGACCTGGAATTCGAAGCCGGCGATGATCGGCCGCGCTTTGGCGATCGCCGCCTGGACTTCCGGCAGTTGCAGCGAAGCCTTGTGGCTTGCCTGGTCGGTCCACACCTCGGTCACCCAGATCGCGTCGGCATCGGCCGGGTCAGTGGCGATGATGTAGCTCAGGCAGCCAGGCATGGCGCCGGTGCTGGCAAGCAGGACATCCATCATTGCGTCGCGCTGGCCGCGCGTCGCCCGCATCTTGCCGATCAGACCGTACATTGCCGTTTTCTCCGTTGGCTTCCGCGACAAGTATGCAGGTCGCCGCTCACGGCATCAACTGGCCACCATTCACCTCGATCACCTGACCGGTGATGTAACCACTCAACAGAGCGGACGAGAGGAACAGATAGGCGCCGACGCAGTCCTCGGGCGTGCCGGCGCGGCCCTGAGGAATGGTGGCCACCATGCTCTTCATCTGCTCCTCGGTGGAATAGCGCTCATGGAAAGGCGTCGCGATGGTGCCCGGCGCCACCGCGTTGACGCGGATGTTGAAACCGATCAGTTCCTTGGCCATGCCGCGGGTCACATTGGAGACGAAGGCCTTGGCCGAGCCATAAAGGCCGGCGCCGCCGCCGGCGCCATTGCGTGCAGCGATCGACGAGGTGTTGACGATGAAGCCGCCCTGGCGCTTCAGCCATGGCATCGCCTTGCGCGATGCGGTCAGCACGGAGCGGGCGTTGAGGTCCATCACCGCGTCGTAATGCGCCTCGGTCAGTTCGGCATAGGGCACGCGCCCAAGCATGCTGCCGGCATTGTTGACGAGACCGTCGAGCCGGCCGAAATGTTGCGCGCTGTCTTCGACGACGCGCTCGACATCGGCGGGGATCGAGAAATCGCCCTGGATCAGGAATACCTCGCCGCCGCCGTTGCGGATGGTCCCGGCCAGGTTTTCAGCAGCCGCCCGACTTGAATTGTAATGCAGCGCGACGCGGCATTTCTGCGCGGCGTAGGCCAGTGCAAGTGCCGCCCCGATGCCGGTCGAAGCGCCGGTGATCAGCACCGCCTTGCCGGCGAGGTCGGGGATGACCAAAGTGGGGGTGAGAAGGGCGGTTGTGGTGGCTGGCACGTCTATTCCTCCGGGACTCTCCCACTCTTCGTAGGGCCTCGCCGCCCTCATGTTCAAGTCAGTAGAGGTTCAGGGCCGCAAATAGGCGTAGCCCTGGCGCTGCAATTCGGCGAGCTTGACGACGCCGCCGGTCTCGGCGGCATGGAAGCCATCGAGGAGATCGGTGAGCGCAACATCCATACCGTGCATGGTGTTGGCGCAAGCATGCGGGGTCAGCCCGTCGCGGACCAGGCCGGAAAAACGGCTGGAAATGGCAGCCGACGCGCTCTTCGACTTGAAGGCGGCGAGGGCCGGTCCATGCACGACCAGCACGATGTCGACCTTGCCGCCGGTGCCCTCATAGTGGTTCTTGATATTGCCCAAAACGAAGCCGACCTTGTCGAGATCACTGAGGTGATAGGCGACCTTCTGCCTTTCTTCCACGGCCGCCGCCTTCACCTGGCGCAGCCCGAAGAGGCCAGCGGCCCCGGCAAAGCCCACACGGAAAATATCGCGGCGTCGCATCATGTCGTTCTCCAGTATGTCCTCGCAAATTGCGTGGCTTCGGCCTCGATCCTAGCATAAATTGAAGTCACGTCCTGTCGGGCGAGGAGGGGCAGATGACATCGAAGACCATTGTGGGCGCCGGACTTGGTGGCGCCTTGCTTGCCGCTGTTGCCGGCACGGCCCTTGCCGACGATACGCCTAAGCTCACCGAACTCAGCCAGGACGGCAAGGATGCCTGTTTCGGGCGTGTCTATGATGCCGCGCATCTCAAGATACATCCGAACCAGAAGGTGGGACGGATTTTCTTCTACTATGGCAGCGATCCGGTCAGTCACCCGAACGAGGAGCCGAGCAGCGCTCCGTCCGGCTACAACGGCTTCATGGCGACGACGGTGCGCGGCGCCAAGAAGCCCGAATGGGTCGGCGGTTGGTGCGGCAAGGATGATCCGCAATCGGGCGAGATTCATTGCGGCATGGAATGCGACCGCACCATGGCCCTACTGAACGTCGATGAAAAAGGCCGGCTGATCGTCTCCGGCGTGCATCGCAACCTTTATCTCGATGCCGGCGCCGAGGAAGAGCTGGGCGAAAAGGAGTTTACCAAGCAGGCACTCGGCACAGAAGACGACGGCTTTCGGCTCGACCGCATGCCGGCGCAGACCTGCAAGGCCGAATTCGCGCGCATCGATCCGGTCGATCCGTCGCTGGGAGCACCGCTGCGTGAGCGGCTGAAACCGGACCAGCCGTTCTGCTACGGGCGCGACTACGATGCCGCGCATCTCGGCTCGCATCCCGATCAGCTTACCCACACCATCCGGGTTTTCCGGGGCCCGATCGAGCTGGCCTCCTTCGCCAAGGACGGCGATCCCACGAACTGGCCGAGCGGTGCTGATATAGCTGTTTCCGTCACCACGCGCCACAAGCCCGCCGAGGTCACGCAGAGCTACAGTTGTGAAGGTGAAGCGGACCAGTGGCACTGTGTGGCGAGCGGAAAGACGAGCGACTTTTCCTGCGACATCTCGGCCAAGGAGATTTTTCTGCGTCGCGGCGCCAACGCCACGATGATGCTGGCCAACCCCAACAGCAGCCTGCCGATCATCGACCTGTGCTCGAAGGCGGCAGAAGGCGAGACCGCATCCGACGACAAGGTCTACCGGCTTGAGCCGATGCCGCAGTCTGCCTGCGCGCCTTGATCGGATCCGGATCCTCGGTTCGGAAATTGGCGGCTGCAGCGATCCTTCCCACCCCCCCCGGGGGGGGGGGGGGGGGGGGGGGGGGGGGGGGGGGGGGGGGGGGGGGGGGGGGGGGGGGGGGGGGGGGGGGGGGG
>NZ_JBVVQY010000029.1:26021-69801 GCF_055811615.1 Mesorhizobium sp. WSM4807 | reverse complement strand
TGAGAGATTGCGTTCCTTCACACCCCCCTCTGGCCTGCCGGCCATCTCCCCCGCAAGGGGGGAGATCGGATGTCGCATTGGCTTTCGCCAATCTCCAACGTCGCAGAAAGGGCGGTAAGGCTGAAGCTGCCAATCTCCCCCCTTGCGGGGGAGATGGCCGGCAGGCCAGAGGGGGGTGTGAAGGAACGCAATCTCTCAATCCCTGCAGCGATGAACCGGCACCCTATCATTTGCGGCAATTGATGCACAGGCGTCGTCCGCTATCTATTTTCCGCACAACGGTTGCGTGTTCGCTCGCGTTGCCATCGGCCGCACAAAGGCGGACAATGCTGCATCACAAATACAGGGAGAGAAACCATGATCGAATACGGTCATTTCATCGGCGGCAAGCGTGTCGCTGGGACCAGCGGCCGCAAGCAGGACGTCATGCAGCCAATGGACGGCACGGTGCGCGGCACCGTGGCACTGGCTTCGCAGGCGGAACTGCGTGCGGCGGTGGAAAACGCCAAGGCGGCGCAGCCTGGCTGGGCGGCGACCAACCCGCAGCGGCGCGTGCGCGTGTTGATGAAGTTCCTCGAACTGGTCGCCAAGGAGTATGATGCGCTGGCCGACATTCTGGCGCGCGAACACGGCAAGACCATCGCCGACGCCAAGGGCGACATCCAGCGCGGCCTGGAAGTGGTCGAGGCCTGCATCGGTGCACCGCATATGATGAAGGGCGAGTTCACCGACGGCGCCGGCCCCGGCATCGACGTCTATTCAATGCGCCAGCCGCTCGGCGTCGTTGCCGGCATCACGCCGTTCAATTTTCCGGCGATGATCCCCTTGTGGAAGATCGCGCCGGCTATCGCTTGCGGCAACGCCTTCATCCTGAAGCCTTCGGAGCGCGATCCAGGCGTGCCGATGCGCATCGCCGAATTGTTCATCGAGGCCGGCCTGCCGGCGGGCATCCTCAACGTCGTCAACGGCGACAAGGACGTGGTCGACGCCATCCTCGACGACCCTGACATCAAGGCTATCGGTTTCGTCGGCTCGACGCCGATCGCCCAGTACATCTATTCGCGCGGCTGCGCGGCCGGCAAGCGCGTGCAGTGCTTCGGCGGCGCCAAGAACCACATGATCATCATGCCCGACGCCGACATGGACCAGACCGTCGACGCGCTGATCGGCGCCGGCTACGGCTCAGCCGGCGAGCGCTGCATGGCGATCTCGGTGGCTGTCCCTGTCGGCAACGACACCGCCAACCGGCTGATGGAAAAGCTGGTGCCGCGTGTCGAAAGCCTGAAGGTCGGCCCGTCGACGGATTCGTCCGCCGATTTCGGCCCGCTGGTGACGGCTCAGGCGCTGGAGCGGGTCAAGGGCTATGTCGATACCGGCGTCAGGGAAGGCGCCAAGCTGGTCGTCGACGGCCGCGGCTTTTCCATGCAGGGCTATGAGAACGGCTACTATATGGGCGGCTGCCTGTTCGACAACGTGACCGCCGATATGCGCATCTACAAGGAAGAGATCTTTGGGCCGGTGCTCTCGGTGGTGCGCGCGCCGACTTACGAGAACGCGATCAAGCTCGCCAACGACCACGAAATGGGCAACGGCGTCGCCATTTTCACCCGCGACGGTGATGCGGCCCGCGACTTCGCTTCGAGGGTCCAGGTCGGCATGGTCGGTATCAATGTGCCGATCCCGGTGCCGATCGCCTACTACACGTTCGGTGGCTGGAAAGCGTCTTCCTTCGGCGACCTCAACCAGCACGGACCGGACGCATTCCGTTTCTACACCAAGACCAAGACGGTGACCTCGCGCTGGCCGTCAGGTGTGAAGGACGGCGCCGAATTCGTCATCCCGACGATGAATTAGCCGGTCGACAAACAGCTCCAGATTTTTTGATTGAAGACGAAAAAGGCCCGGCTAGAAACCGGGCCTTTCTGTTGGCCGGTCTCGCACCGTATCTGCGTGAACGCTAATGTGATGGAACCAGGCGGGCAGCAGAAGTCTTAAAATTGCAATCCCGCCGCGAAGAAGGCGCGGTAGACCAACCAACGGCGCTGGCAACAGCTTCGGGCACCAGCGCAAGGAGGTGTCAGATGACACGTCTTATGGTGTCGATACTTTGCGCGGCGGCTGCCGCGCTTTCCGCCGCCCCGGCAACAGCGGCCGAACAATGCGCGCCACGAGCCGACATGATCAAGGCGCTCGGCGAGAAGTTTCGGGAAAATCCGACCGCGCTCGGCGTCGTCAATCCGAATGTGATTGTTGAAGTCTTCGTTTCCGACCAGGGCACCTGGACCATCCTGGCCAGCGACACACGCGGTCAAAGCTGCGTGGTTTCGGTGGGTGAAGGCTGGGAGAGCGCGATGACGACAGCGGCGCTGCCAGGTACCTGAGCCCGCAGCCGCCTTAGCATAGCCGCGCCAGGCCGCGGTTCTCGTGACGACCATGAAACGGATCCACAGGCGCCCCAGCGGGCGCCTGCTTGCGCTTTTTCCTTGCCGACACCATATATGGAACATAGTGGGAACATTAGGAATCGTCCCCGCTGATGACAGACCGGAACACAGAAAGGAACGACGCGATGACGTCGGAACCCGGCCTGAATCGTTCCGGCAAAATGAGGGCTCTCCCTTTGTCGGACGTGATAGCAAAGGAAGTGCCCTATGGCGCGCAAATCGCTGTTGGTTGGGTTGAAAACCCTGATTCTTGCTGGGGCATTGGCGGTGGGTACGAACGCCGCAAGCGCCCAATATCAATATTGCGTTGAACATGGCGATCTCGTCGCCCACCTAAGCGAGCAGTTCCAGGAAAGACAGTTTGCTTTCGGGCTGATCGGTCAGATGGCGATTATGGAAGTCTATGTCGCCGACAGCGGAAGCTGGACGATCATCGTCACCGACGTCGCCGGCAGAAGCTGCATCGTCGCGGCCGGCGAACATTTTGAAAACGTGGTGATCCCGACCGACCAGGACGCATGACCGAATTGAACGATGCTCAGCGCCTGGCCGGCGCCGGATGGACGGAACTCAAAGAGCCGGCCGAAGGGTTGATGCCGATCTCCTAGCGCGTCGCAGCCGCCTCGGCATGGCCGCGCAGCAGCGCCATCAGGCGCTTGGCATCTTTGGCGGCGGCGTCTTCGTCGCCGGCGAGGATCGAGCGGATCAGCGCGACGTGGTGCTCTGCCGATTCCGCCAGTCCGGTTTCGACCTTGTAGCGGAACCAGAAGCGGCGGCTGTGGGTCTGCAAGGGGGCTGCCAGCCGTGCGGCGAAGGGGTTGTCGGCCGCCAGCGCCAGCGCATCGTCGAGCGCCTTGTCGGCCTGAATGAAGGCCAGCACATTGCCTGATATCACCGCCTTCTGCATCGCCAGCGCTGCATCGTGAAACAGATCGGCAGCCTCACGGGTGACGAATCGGGCGGCCGAGCGGGCAAGAACCACCTCGACGCCACGCCGTGCATCGAGAACGCGCAACCAGTCGCCGGGATGGAGCGGGGCAATGGCGATGCCGGCACGCGGCCGGACATCCAGCAATCCTTCCCAAGCCAGCCGCTGGATCGCCTCGCGCACCGGCGTGCGGCCGAGCCCCAGCCTGTCAATCAGCGCGCCTTCGGTGATGAAGCTTGCAGGCGCCAGTTCGAGCGTCACGATCATGTGCTCGAGCACGCGGTAGGCTTTCGCCGCCACTGGCTCGAATGCCGGGCTTGTTCCACTGTATATCAACGGCGAGCCTCCTGATATATTTTTGATATATCATAGCGAAATCCGTGTTGACAGTCGGTTTGTTAATAAATATACGACTGATATATCAGATGGAGCGACCGCCATGTGGACTGGAGTTTTCCCCGCCGTCACGACCAAATTCACCGAGGACGACGGCCTCGACCACGGCGAGATGGAGCGCTGCTTTGCGCTGCAGATGCAGGCTGGCTGCGACGGCATCATCGTCTGCGGCTCGCTCGGCGAGGGGCCGATGCTCTCGCATGACGAGAAGATCGAGGTGCTGAAGACCGCCCAGAAGATCGCCGGCAATAGGCCGGTTCTGCTGACGGTCAACGAAGCCGGCACGCGCGAGGCGGCGGCGAGCGCGCGCCGCGCCGCCAAAGCGGGCGCTAACGGCCTTTTGGGGGTGCCGAGCCCGATCTAACACACCAATGCGGAGCCGACGGTCGCGGCGCGGCGCGCCGTCGCCGAGGCCGGCGACCTGCCGGTGATGATCTATTCCAACCGGCTTGCCTATCGCGTCGACGTCACCGTCGACCAGATGGAGGAACTGGCGAAGGACAAGCGCTTCGTCGCCATCAAGGAATCCTCCGACGACATCCGCCGCTCGACCGAAATCATCAACCGCTTCGGCGACCGTTACGACCTGTTCACCGGCGTCGACAATCTGGCGTTCGAGGCGCTGTCGGTCGGCGCCATCGGCTGGGTGGCGGGACTGGTCACCGCGTTTCCGCGCGAGACGGTCGCGATCTACCAATTGATGAAGCAGGGCCGCCGCGAGGAGGCGCTGAAAATCTACCGCTGGTTCCGGCCGCTGCTCGACCTCGACGTGTCGACCTATCTGGTGCAGAACATCAAGCTCGCGGAGGTCCTGGCGATCAACACCAACGACCGCGTGCGCATGCCGCGCCAGCCGCTGTCGGGCGAGCGCCGCAGGATGGTCGAAAAGATCGTCAGGGATGCACTGGCGGTGCGGCCGGCACTGCCACAATTCTAAGGGTGGCAATGTCGCAGACCCCCTCATCCGGCCCTTCGGGCCACCTTCTCCCCGACGGGGAGAAGAGGCTGACGCCAGCGTTGGCGACACCTTCTCCCCTCGGGGAGAAGGTGGCCGCGAAGCGGCCGGATGAGGGGGCTGGCTACAAGGTACCGAGCGATGCGGAGGCCGAGCCATGCAGCGTGGCGCGCAGCCATGAATAGCGATGCTGCAATCGACATCGCCATTATCGGCGGCGGCATCATCGGCATCTGTGTCGCCGCCTATCTGGCCGAGGCAGGACGAAACGTCACGATCTTCGATCGGACGGGGATCTGCGAGGAGACGAGTTCCGGCAATGCCGCAGCCCTGGCCTTCTCCGATGTGCTGCCGCTGGCCCACAAGGGCATGATCAGGCATCTGCCGAAATGGCTTGCCGACCCGCTTGGCCCGCTCAGCATCCCGCCCGCCTACCTGCCGAAGCTGCTGCCGTGGCTAATTCGCTTCTGGCGCGCCGGACAAAGCAACCGCTACGAGGCCAGCCTCGCAGCGCAGGCCGGGATGATGCGGCTCGCCGAGGCCGAATGGGCCGGGCTGATGGCGCGCTCGGGCACCCAAAACATGCTGCGCGAGGACGGCTCGCTCGAACTTTACGAGAGCGAGGCCGAGTTCAAGGCGTCGCTGTCCGGCTGGGCGGCCAGGCAACGCTTCGGCATCGGCTTCAGCCATGTCGAGGGCGACGCTCTCGCCGCCTTGCAGCCGGGCCTGTCACCGCGCTTCGTCAAAGGCACTTTCGTGCCGGGATGGAAGACCGTTACGGATCCGAAATTATTGGGCAAGGCGATCTGGGCCTTTGCCGAAACCAACGGCGCGCGTTTCGAAAAGGCGAGGATCGACCATGTCGGGGCGGGACAGGACGGCGCGACATTGACGCTGGCCGACGGCACGGTGCGGCAAGCAAAATGCCTCGTCATCGCCGCCGGCGCCTGGTCGCATCTCCTGGCGAAACATCTCGGCGACCGCATCCCGCTCGAAACCGAGCGCGGCTACAACACGACGCTGCCGAAGACCGCTTTCGACGTGAAGCGGCAACTGATCTTCTCCGGCCACGGCTTCGTCGTCACGCCGCTTGAAACCGCTGTGCGCGTCGGCGGCGCGGTCGAGCTCGGCGGCATCGAGCGGCCGCCCAACTACGCCCGCTCGAAAGCGCTGCTCGACAAGGCACAAAAATTCCTGCCGGGGCTTGATCCGGCCGGTGGCCGCGAATGGATGGGGTTCCGGCCGTCGCTGCCGGATTCGCTGCCGGTGATCGGTGGCGCCAGGCAGGCCGGCACGATAGTCTATGCCTTCGGCCACGGCCATCTCGGCCTGACCCAGGCGGCTGCCACTGGACGCCTGGTCCGCGATCTCATTCTCGGCCAAAATCCGGTGTTTGATCTGACTCCGTTTTCTCCGAACCGCTTCTGACGGGAGCTAGAAATGGCGCGCCACTCCTTCTTCTGCATCGACGGCCACACCTGCGGCAATCCGGTGCGGCTTGTCGCCGGCGGCGGACCGCTGCTCCAGGGCGCGACGATGATGGGGCGGCGCGCGCATTTCCTGGCCGAATACGACTGGATCCGCACCGGGCTGATGTTCGAGCCGCGCGGCCATGACGTGATGTCCGGCTCGATCCTCTACCCGCCGACGCGGCCCGATTGTGACATCGCCATCCTGTTCATCGAAACCTCTGGCTGCCTGCCAATGTGCGGTCACGGCACCATCGGCACGGTGACGATGGCCATCGAGTACGGGCTGATCAAGCCGAAGACGCCGGGTTTGCTCAGGCTGGACACGCCGGCCGGCCTGGTCACCGCCGAGTACAAACAGGTCGGCGAACATGTCGAGGAGGTGCGCATCACCAACGTGCCGTCTTTCCTCCATGCCGAGGGACTGACGGTCGAATGTCCGCATCTCGGCGAGATCAGCGTCGATGTCGCCTATGGCGGCAATTTCTACGCCATCGTCGAGCCGCAGAAGAACTATCGCGACTTGGCCGACCACTCTGCCGGCGACCTCATCGCCTGGAGCCCGGTGGTGCGGCAGCGGCTCAACGAGAAGTACGCCTTCGTGCATCCCGAGAATCCCGGCATCGACCGGCTGTCGCATCTGCTGTGGACGGGTGCGCCGACCGACAGCCAGGCGGATGCGCGCAACGCCGTCTTCTATGGCGACAAGGCGATCGACCGATCGCCTTGCGGCACCGGCACCTCGGCGCGGATGGCGCAGCTTCACGCCAAGGGCAAGCTTGGGACTGGCGACGAATTCGTCCATCAATCGATCATCGGCTCGCTGTTCAAGGGCAGGGTCGAGAAGGAAGTCACGGTGGCGGGCAAGCCGGCGATCATTCCCTCGATCGGCGGCTGGGCGCGCATGACCGGATTGAACACGATCTTCATCGACGATCGCGATCCGTTCGCGCATGGATTCGTCGTCAGATAGAGAGCATCCTGACGCAGGGGAATCGAACGGAACGCCAAGATCGATTGCTTCGGCGGCGCAACGATCCCGCTCATCAACTTATTTTGACGGCGATTCCTTCGAAAACGGGGTGCATGTCGACGCCGAATCGTCAAAGACATTGCCTTATGCCAATGATAGGGTCCGCCATAGTCCAGAGGCCGGAAGGGAAAGAACGGGCAATCCGATCGCGTGCTTCAAAATCACGCATGCCGATTAAAAAATGACGTTGCAATCCGGGCTCGAAACTTTACGACTAAGGGAAATACGAAAAGGAATGCGTCTGCATGGGCGACATTCCAGGGGAGCAACGGCAGCATGCAGTATTTTGTCCAGCAGCTTATCAATGGGCTGACGCTGGGATCGATCTATGGGCTGATCGCGATCGGCTACACGATGGTCTACGGCATCATCGGCATGATCAATTTCGCCCATGGCGACATCTTCATGGTCGGGGCCTTCGCCGCCCTCATCGTTTTCCTCATCCTCGGTGCGTTGTTCTATTCGGTGCCAGTGGTCTTAGCGCTCCTGGTCATGATGATCGTCGCGATGCTGTTGACCAGCCTGTACAATTGGACGATCGAAAAGCTGGCCTATCGGCCGTTGCGCGGCTCGTTCCGGCTGGCGCCGCTGATCACCGCGATTGGCATGTCGATCGTGCTGTCGAACTTCGTCCAGGTGACGCAAGGGCCGCGCAACAAGCCGGTCCCGCCGATGGTGTCCAAGGTCTACAACATCGAAGGCATCAGCGTGTCGCTGAAGCAGATCATCATCGTCCTGGTCACCATAGTCCTGCTGGCGCTGTTCTGGTACCTGGTCAACAAGACCTCGCTGGGTCGAGCGCAAAGGGCGTGCGAGCAGGACCGCAAGATGGCCGCACTGCTCGGCATCGACGTCGATCGCACCATCTCGATCACCTTCATCATGGGCGCCGCCCTTGCCGCCGTCGCCGGCACGTTGTTCCTGATGTATTACGGTGTGGTGGTGTTTTCCGATGGCTTTACGCCCGGTGTGAAGGCATTTACTGCCGCGGTGCTCGGCGGCATCGGCTCGTTGCCCGGCGCCGTGCTCGGCGGGCTGATGATCGGCTTTATCGAGAGCATGTGGTCGGCCTATTTCTCGATCGACTACAAGGACGTCGCCGCCTTCTCCATCCTGGCGATCGTGCTGATCTTCCTGCCTTCCGGCATTCTGGGCCGGCCAGAAGTCGAAAAGGTCTGAGACCATGGCGGTCACCGCATCTCCGGAACGCGACGTCGTTGCCACCCCCGTCCAGCGTGCCACGCGCGAGGCGCTTTACGCGGGCGCCATCGTGCTTGGCCTGTTCGTGCTGTTCATCGGCCTGAAGACCGATCAGAACATCAGCAACGAGCTGATCCTGGTGCAGCGCTGGGGCCTGCTCGCCGTGGTGATGATCGCCACGATGGTCGGCCGCTTCCTTTACGTCGCCTATGGCCAGCCCTTCCTGGCCAAACAGAAGATCGCCGATGTCGCCACCGGCCTGTTGCCAGCCAGCGTCGCGACGCGGTTCTTCCGGTTGCCGTATTTCATCGCGGCCATCGCCATAGTGGCCGTGCTGGTTCTTCTGGCCGGCTCCCTCGATGGTTTGCTGGGGCCGGCTCTTGCCGGTTATGCACGGTTCGTGCGGGCGCTGGCGATCATCTATGCCCTGGCCTCGGTGCTGTTCTATTTCCGCAGCTTCATCCAAGCCCACTTCTCGGGCCTGGGCATAACCGCGCTGGCGCTCTATCCGATCGTCGTCGTGCTGGTGCTTGCCCTCTATACGGGATCGATGGTGGGCGGCTTCCAGGGCTCGCTGAAATGGGTCGACAATTTCGGCATCCAAATCCTGATCTATGTGATGCTGGCCTGGGGACTGAATATCGTCGTCGGCCTCGCCGGTTTGCTTGACCTCGGCTATGTCGCCTTCTACGCCGTCGGCGCCTATGCCTATGCGCTGCTCGGTACCCATTTCGGCCTGTCGTTCTGGATCCTGCTGCCGGCTGCCGGCGCCATGGCCGCGTTCTGGGGCGTCATGCTCGGCTTTCCGGTGCTGCGCTTGCGCGGCGACTATCTGGCGATCGTGACGCTCGCCTTCGGCGAGATCATAAGGCTGGTGATCATCAACTGGCGCGAGGTCACCAACGGCTCGGCCGGCATTTCCGGTATCCCGAAGGTCTCTTTCTTCGGCCTGATATCGTTCAACGTGTCGGATCCGAACTACATCTCGAAGGTTCTCGGCATCGCCCAATCTGGCGCCTACTACAAGATCTTCCTCTACTACCTGATCCTTGGGCTCTGCCTGCTGACGGCCTTTGTCACCATAAGGCTCAGGCGCATGCCGGTCGGCCGCGCCTGGGAAGCGCTGCGTGAAGACGAGATCGCCTGCCGCTCGCTCGGCATCAACACCACCACCACCAAGCTCACCGCCTTTGCCACCGGCGCCATGTTCGGTGGCTTCGCCGGCTCGTTCTTCGCCGCAAGGCAAGGCTTCGTCAGCCCCGAATCCTTCATCTTCCTGGAATCGGCGATTATCCTCGCCATCGTCGTGCTCGGCGGCATGGGCTCGCTTGTCGGCATTGCCGTCGCCGCCCTGGTGATGATCGGCGGCACCGAGGCGCTGCGCGAACTCGATTTCCTGAAGCAGGTCTTCGGCCCAGATTTCACGCCGGAACTCTACCGCATGCTGCTGTTCGGCATAGCCATGGTCATCGTCATGGTGTGGAAGCCGCGCGGCTTTGTCGGCAGCCGTGAACCGACAGCCTTCCTCAAGGAGCGCAGGGCCGTATCCGGCTCCTTCACCAAGGAGGGCCACGGCTGATGAGTGATGCGAGCCCCTCCGTGAACGATGCCATCCTGCAGGTCGAGCATATGTCGATGAAGTTCGGTGGCCTAGTCGCCATTGGCGACCTGTCATTCCAGGCCAAGCGTGGCGAGATCACCGCGCTGATCGGCCCGAACGGCGCCGGCAAGACCACCGTATTCAACTGCATCACCGGCTTCTACAAACCGTCGGAGGGCATGATCCGCTTCGCCGGCAGGGACGGTGGGGAGTTCCTGCTCGAGCGGATGCCGGATTTCCAGATCACTGCCAAGGCCAAGGTCGCCCGCACGTTCCAGAACATCCGCCTGTTCTCCGGCATGACGCTGCTGGAGAACCTGCTGGTGGCGCAGCACAACAAGCTGATGAAGGCATCCGGCTACACCATCCTCGGCCTGTTCGGCTTCAGCGGCTACCGGACAGCATCGGCCGAGTCGATCGACCTGGCCAAGCACTGGCTGGAGAAGGCCAACCTCGTCGACCGAGCCGACGATCCGGCCGGCGACCTGCCCTACGGCGCGCAACGGCGCCTGGAGATCGCACGGGCGATGTGCACGGGTCCGGAACTGCTCTGCCTCGACGAACCGGCCGCCGGCCTCAATCCGAAGGAATCAATGGCGCTCAACGCGCTTTTGATGGACATCAAGGATACCACCGGCACCTCGATCCTGCTGATCGAGCACGACATGGCGGTGGTCATGCAGATTTCCGACCATATCGTGGTGCTCGAATACGGGCGCAAGATCTCGGACGGCAGTCCGCAGGCGGTACGCACCGACCCGCGCGTCATCGCCGCCTATCTCGGCGTCGAAGACGAGGAGGTCGAGACGGTGCTGACCGAGGTCGGCGACGAAGACGTCATCGAGCAGCTGGATACGGGTCCAGATTCGGCGCACGGCCCAGGCACATCATCTTCATATCTCGCCGGGCCGGTGACCGACACGATCGGCCACAGCGAGGGCGAACGCGTCACGGTGTCGAAGGGCGCCTCGAAAGCCGGGCAGGTCGACGCAAGGTCGAGCGCCGCGGCAAGCAAGGCAGCCTCGCCGGCGGCAGCCAAGCAATCCTCTGCCGCGAAATCCTCAGCGGCAAAGCCAGCAACCAAGGCTCCGGTAAAGCCGAAGACACCGGGCGTCTCCAACCGGCGCGGAGGGCGTAAATAATGGCCGGCACGACGCTGCTCGATATCAAGGGCGTCCAGACCTACTACGGCAACATCAGGGCGCTGAACGGCGTCGATGTCACCGTTAAGCAGGGCGAGATCGTGGCGCTGATCGGCGCCAACGGCGCCGGCAAGTCGACGCTGATGATGACCATTTTTGGTGCTCCACGGGCGCGGGCGGGCACCATCACCTTCGCCGGCACCGACATCACCCAATTGCCGACCCATGAGATCGCGCGCATGCGCATCGCCCAGTCGCCGGAGGGACGGCGCATCTTCCCGCGCATGACGGTGATGGAAAATCTGCAGATGGGCGCCAGCCTCGACAACCTCCAGCATTACGACGAGGACGTCGAGAAGGTGTTCACGCTGTTTCCCCGCCTGAAGGAACGCATTGCCCAACGCGGCGGCACGCTGTCGGGCGGCGAGCAGCAGATGCTGTCGATCGGACGTGCGCTGATGGCGCGGCCGAAGCTGCTCCTGCTCGACGAGCCGTCGCTGGGCCTGGCGCCGCTGATCGTCAAGCAGATCTTCGACGCTATCCGCGAGTTGAACCGCACGCAGGGGCTGACCGTGTTCCTGGTCGAGCAGAACGCCTTCGGCGCGCTGAAGCTCGCCACGCGCGGCTATGTCATGGTCAACGGCAATGTGACGATGAGCGGCACCGGCAAGGAACTGCTCGCCGATCCGGATGTGCGCGCCGCCTATCTCGAAGGCGGCCATCACTGAGTTCAGGAGTCTTCATCATGCAGGGCATTCTCTATGAGGAACCCTCGGTCTGGCATTTCTTCTTCGTCACCTGCCTGCTTGGCGGCTGGGCGGCATGGATGACGGGCAAGGCCTGCGCCCAAACATGGCGCAGCTTCGTCCAATTGTTCGCTTACATGCTCGGCCTCGGCATCGCCGTAAGGTTCATCCATCACGCACTGTTCGGCGGCACGATGTTCTCGCTGCAGTACTACATCGTCGACACCATTGTCCTGATGATATTGGGCTTCATCGGCTATCAATACACGCGCACCAACCAGATGGTGACACAGTATAACTGGCTCTACGAAAGAGCATCGCTTTTGAGCTGGAAACCAAAAGGTTGACGTTCACCATTAACGCCGTTCCGGGGATGAATCGGCGTGACAAGTGCCTGAAAATCGGCAAAGTACGTTTTCTGCGAGTAAAAGTGGGCATCGCATGAAAGCATCATCCACGCCCACTCTGTAAATGGGAGCGTTTTACATGAGAAAATCACTTTTGTCCGCCGTCGCCCTGACCGCGCTCGTCGCGTTCAGCGGAAGCGCGTGGGCTGACATCCTGGTCGGCGTTGCCGGTCCGATCACCGGTCCGAACGCCGCCTTCGGCGCGCAACTGCAAAAGGGCGCCGAACAGGCTGTCGCCGACATCAATGCGGCCGGCGGCATCAACGGCGAGCAGGTCAAGCTCACGGTCGGCGACGACGTCTCCGATCCGAAGCAGGGCATCTCGGTCGCCAACAAGTTCGTCGCTGACGGCGTCAAGTACGTGGTCGGCCACTTCAACTCGGGCGTTTCGATCCCGGCATCGGAAGTCTACGCCGAGAACGGTATCCTCGAGATCACCCCGGCTGCGACCAATCCGAAGTTCACCGAACGCGGCATGTGGAACACCTTCCGCACCTGCGGACGCGACGATCAGCAGGGCAAGGTTGCTGGCGACTATCTCGCCGCGAACTTCAAGGATGCCAAGATCGCTGTCATCCATGACAAGACGCCTTATGGCCAAGGCCTCGCCGACGAAACCAAGAAGGCGCTTGCAGCCAATAGCGTGACCGAGGCCATGTATGAAGGCATCAATGTCGGCGACAAGGATTTCTCGGCCCTCATCGCCAAGATGAAGGACGCGGGCGTCTCCGTCGTCTACTATGGCGGCCTGCACACCGAAGCCGGCCTGATCATCCGCCAGCTCGCCGACCAGGGCCTCAAGGCAACCTTCATGTCCGGCGACGGCATCGTGTCAAACGAATTGGCCTCCATCGCCGGCGACGCCGTCGACGGCACGCTGATGACGTTCGCTCCGGATCCGCGCAAGAATCCGAACGCCAAGGAACTCGTCGAGAAGTTCCGCGCGGCCGGCTTCGAGCCTGAGGCCTATACCCTCTACTCCTACGCGGCGATGGAAATCATCGCGGCCGCCATCGCCAAGGCCGGTTCAGCCGATGACGCTCAGAAGGTAGCCGAGACCATCAAGTCGGCCGGCCCCTGGAAGACCACGATCGGCGAGATCGGCTATGATGCGAAAGGCGACATCACCCGTCCGGATTACGTCATGTACACCTGGAAAAAGGGTGACGACGGCAAGTACACCTATGTCGAGAACGCACCCGGCAAGTAACCGGACGTTGCTACATAAAATGCCCGGCGCCTCGCGCCGGGCATTTTTCATGGGAGTTTCCCGAAAGCTTGATCGGGACTGCGAGGCGTTGTCGGGACCGACACGCAATGTGTTAACGCGATAGATCAAACTAAATCGGTTTAATCGCTTCCTTCGATTTTGTTTGCACTGCAGCATTTTCGCGTTAATCATGTCGTCAGTACCCTTCCGTTCGCGTCCGGAGCCTGTCCTTGGCAATCTCGAAGATCCTTGTCGCCAATCGCTCCGAAATCGCCATCCGCGTCTTCCGCGCGGCCAACGAACTCGGCCTCAAAACCGTTGCGATCTGGGCCGAGGAGGACAAATACTCGCTGCATCGCTTCAAGGCCGACGAAAGCTATCAGGTCGGGCGCGGGCCGCATCTGACCAGGGATATGGGGCCGATCGAAAGCTATCTGTCGATCGAGGAAGTGATCCGCGTCGCCAGGCTTTCGGGCGCCGATGCCATCCATCCGGGTTACGGGCTGTTGTCGGAAAGCCCTGAGTTCGCCGAAGCCTGCGCCGGCGCAGGCATCATTTTCATCGGACCCAAGCCGGATACGATGCGCAGGCTCGGCAACAAGGTCGCTGCACGCAACCTGGCGATCGAGGTCGGCGTGCCGGTAATTCCCGCTACCGATCCCTTGCCGGACGACATGGAAGCGGTGAAGGCACTCGCCAAGACGATCGGCTATCCGGTGATGCTGAAGGCATCGTGGGGCGGCGGCGGCCGCGGCATGCGCGCTATCCGCTCGGAAGCCGATCTCGCCCGCGAGGTGACGGAGGGCAAGCGGGAAGCGAAAGCCGCCTTCGGCAAGGACGAGGTCTATCTCGAAAAGCTGATCGAGCGCGCCCGCCATGTCGAGGTGCAGGTGCTGGGCGACATACACGGCAATGCCGTGCACCTGTTCGAGCGCGATTGCTCCATCCAGCGCCGCAACCAGAAGGTGGTCGAGCGCGCGCCGGCGCCGTATCTCGAAATGTCGCAGCGCGAAGAGCTTTGCGGTCATGCGCTAAAGATCGCCCGCGAGACGAGCTATATCGGCGCCGGCACGGTCGAATTCCTGCAGGATGCCGACACCGGCAAATTCTACTTCATCGAGGTCAACCCGCGCATCCAGGTCGAGCACACCGTTACCGAGCAGGTGACCGGCATCGACATCGTCAAGGCGCAGATCCACATCCTCGATGGTTTCGCCATCGGCACGCCGGAATCGGGCGTGCCGGCGCAGAAGGATATCAGGCTCAACGGCCACGCGCTGCAGTGCCGCATCACCACGGAAGATCCCGAGCAAAATTTCATTCCCGACTATGGTCGTATCACCGCCTATCGCGGCGCCACCGGTTTCGGCATCCGCCTCGATGGCGGCACAGCCTATTCGGGCGCGGTCATCACCCGTTTTTACGACCCGCTGCTGGAGAAGGTGACGGCCTGGGCGCCGACGCCGGCCGAGACCATCGCCCGGATGAACCGGGCATTGCGCGAGTTCCGCATTCGCGGCGTGGCGACCAATCTCACCTTCCTCGAGGCGATCATCAATCACCCGAGTTTCGCCGATAATTCCTACACGACCAAGTTCATCGACACGACGCCGGAACTGTTCGCGAGCGTGAAGCGGCAGGACCGCGCGACCAAGCTGCTCAACTACCTCGCCGACGTCAGCGTCAACGGCCATCCCGAGACGCGCGGCCGACCGCAGCCGAAGGCCGATGCGGCGGCGCCCATGGTGCCCTATCTCAACGGCAATGTGCCCGATGGCAGCAAGCAGAAGCTCGACGCGCTTGGGCCGGAGAAATTCGCGGCCTGGATGCGCGCGCAGAAAGAGGTGCTGGTCACCGACACGACGATGCGCGACGGACACCAGTCCTTGCTCGCGACGCGGGTGCGCACATATGACATCGCCGGCATTGCCGGCACCTACGCGCGCGCGCTGCCGCAGCTTTTGTCGCTCGAATGCTGGGGCGGGGCGACCTTCGACGTCGCCATGCGCTTCCTCACCGAAGACCCGTGGGAACGGCTGTCGTTGGTGCGGGAGGCTGCGCCCAATTTGTTGCTGCAGATGCTTTTGCGCGGCGCCAACGGCGTCGGCTACACCAACTATCCCGACAATGTCGTCCAGCATTTCGTCAAACAGGCAGCCGTCGGCGGCATCGACCTGTTTCGCGTCTTCGACTGTTTGAACTGGGTCGACAACATGCGCGTCGCCATGGACGCGGTCGGCGCCGAAGGCAAACTGATCGAAGCGGCAATCTGCTACACCGGCGATATACTCGACCCGGCCCGCGCCAAATACGACCTCAAATACTACGTCGCGCTGGCCAGGGAGTTGCAGGCGGCCGGCGCCCATATCGTCGCGGTCAAGGACATGGCCGGCCTCCTAAAGCCCGCGGCGGCACGAGTGCTGTTCAGGGCGCTGCGCGAAGCGACCGACCTACCGATCCATTTCCACACGCACGACACGTCAGGCCTCTCGGCGGCGACGGTGCTGGCTGCGGTGGACAGCGGCGTCGACGCCATCGACGCGGCGATGGATTCCTTGTCGGGCAACACCTCGCAGCCTTGCCTGGGCTCGATCGTCGAGGCGCTGAAGGGCACCGAGCGGGATCCCGGCCTCGACCCGCAATGGATCAGGAACATCTCGTTCTACTGGGAGGCGGTGCGCAACCAGTATGCCGCCTTCGAGAGCGACCTGAAGGGGCCGGCCTCGGAAGTCTACCTGCACGAAATGCCGGGTGGGCAGTTCACTAATCTCAAGGAACAGGCGCGCTCGCTCGGTCTGGAGACGCGCTGGCACGAAGTGGCGCAGACCTATCATGACGTCAATCTGATGTTCGGTGACATCGTCAAGGTGACGCCGTCGTCCAAAGTCGTCGGCGACATGGCGCTGATGATGGTGAGCCAGGACCTGACGGTTGCCGATGTCGAAAATCCGGCCAGGGATATCGCCTTCCCCGACTCGGTCGTGTCGATGCTGCGCGGCGACCTCGGCCAGTCGCCCGGCGGCTGGCCGGAGGCACTGCAGAAGAAGGTGCTGAAAGGCGACAAACCGATCACCGTACGGCCCGGTTCGCTGCTGAAAGCAGCCAATCTCAAGACCAGCCGCAAGGAGATCGAGGACAAGCTCGAGCGCAAACTCAACGAATTCGAATTCGCCTCGTGGCTGATGTACCCAAAGGTTTTCTCCGACTTCGCGGCAGCGCAGGAAACCTACGGGCCGGTCAGTGTGCTGCCGACGCCGACCTATTTCTACGGCATGAAGCCGGAAGACGAGATCTTTGTCGACATCGAGAAGGGCAAGACGCTGGTGGTGCGCTGCCTGGCCATCGGCGATGTCGACGAGAAGGGCATGGTTACGGTGTTCTTCGAGCTCAACGGCCAGCCGCGCCGGATCAAAGTGCCGGACCGCGCGCATGGCGCTTCCGCCGCCAAGGCGCGGCGCAAGGCTGAGCCGGGCAACGAGGCGCATGTCGGCGCGCCGATGCCCGGCGTCGTCTCGGCGCTTGCCGTTGCCGCCGGCCAGGCGGTCAAGGCCGGCGACGTGCTGCTGTCGATCGAGGCGATGAAGATGGAGACGGCATTGCATGCCGAGCGCGACGGCACAATCGCCGAAGTGCTGGTCAAGGCCGGCGATCAGATCGACGCCAAGGATCTGCTGATCGCATTCGGATGAGACAGAAATGTTGCCCAGGCAGAGTTGTCTGCGTCTGGCGGCAGCCCTTCATGCCGCATCGATAACAGCTTGACCCGCCGCCCCCGGTCGGGCATCGAACCGCTGCAAATTCGCCGCGACAGTTCCTGAGTCGCGGCATGGAAAACGACGCGGAGAAAAAATGGCCGACGACATCACCGAAACCAGCCAGACTGTTGCCGCCGGCCAGCTGCGAGCCTTCATCGAACGCATCGAGCGGCTCGAAGAAGAGAAGAAGACGATCGCCGACGACATCAAGGAAGTGTTCGCCGAGGCCAAAGGCACCGGCTTCGACACCAAGGCGATGCGGTCGATCATCCGGCTGCGCAAGAAAGATCAGGCCGAGCGGCAAGAGGAGGAAACCATCCTCGACCTCTACAAAGCCGCTCTCGGCATGGTGTAAGGCTGATAACAGCCCTGGGCGCCGGTTGCGGCGCCCTCAACGGGTCGAACCATGAGCGAATTCGACTTCGGCGTCCGACGCGCCTCTGAATTCCGCCAACGCGGCTTCTGGACGCTGTTCGCGGAACGGCATCCGGAAGAAAGGGCTCTGATGGCGCGGCGCGGACCCTGGTTCTGGCAGCGCGGGCTGCCCGACTTCGCATTGGTCCTTTCCATGTATGTCGCGCCGGCGCAGAACCATGTCGGCGTCTTCTTCGGGCGCAACGAGAAGTTCGGTGCCACGGAAGCCTGGTCGCGGTTGAAGCCGTTCCAGCCGGCGATCGAAGACAGGTTGAAGCTCGGGCCGGAACAGAGTTGCGAGGGCCTCGGCATCAATTCGCTGTGGCGGGTGAACTGCTTTGCCGAGGACAATTGGCCGGCCATGGCCGACTGGCTGGTGACGGAAGCATCGCGCTTCGAGCGCGCCGTTGGCGAGGTGCTGGGCGAGGGTGGCGAAACCGGTTCGTGAATCGCCTGCCTGTCGGCGGCTTGACCCTAAAGCGAGTCGCGTCTGAAGCGAGTCGTGCGACGCGCTTTAGTTTGTTTTTATGCATGCCGTTACCCCAACCGCTGCGCACTTTTGGGCGACATGCATTAGTTCGGCTTCGCCGTGTCGCGGCCGATCGCATCGAGATGGTGTTGCAGCGCCAGATGGTCGAGCGCATCCATCGGCAGATTGGTGAACAGCGAGATGCGGTTGTTGAGCATCCGATACGCATCGGCAAAGGCAAGGTGCAGTTCGGCTTCGGTGCCGTCCGCCTTGGCTGGGTCTGGTATAGACCAGAGCGCGGTCATCGGATGACCCGGCCAGATCGGACAAGTTTCGTTTGCGGTGCTGTCGCAGAGCGTGAAGACGAAGTCCATTTCCGGCGCGTCGGGCTCGGCAAACTCGTCCCAGCCCTTCGAACGGGCGAAGCTCGTATCGTAGTTGAGGCTTTCGAGCAGCTGCAGTGTGTAGGGATTGACCTCGCCCTTCGGCTGCGAACCGGCGGAAAAAGCCATGAACCTGCCGGCACCGATCCGATTGAGGATGGCTTCGGCCATGATGGATCGCGCCGAATTGGCGTTGCAAAGAAACAGCGCGTTGTAGACATTATCGCTCATCTCAAGACCTCCTTGGCAGGCGACTGGATGATGGAGGCGGCAGATTCCGGCAAGGTTGTCTTTGCCGAGATGCCGACAAGGGCGACGTAGAAAGGTTTCACGACCGTTTGATGACAATCTTCCAAATCATACGCTTGCGTGCCGATGATCGACTTGCGTTGACAGGCTTGCTGCTTTGGACATCTCTGCGGCTATCGAATGAGAGAAAGCCGCATCGATGAGTGCGCCGGAGACGTTCGAAGGCGAAGACGGAAAGGCAAGCCGTGCGGCGGGTTTCTTCCGCTCGCGCTGGCAAGGCACGGCCCCGCTCGACCGGCTGTTCTGGCGCGATCTTGTCCTTGTCGGCACGGCGATCAATATCGCATTGTCGGTGCTGGCACTGATCCTGCTCGGGCTGAAGCTGCCGCTCGCTCTCGTTCTGGCGGTGCATTTCGCGCCGGTGCCGTACAATTTTTTTCTGACTTTTGCGGTGTGGCGGACAGCCGAGAAATCCGGCGGCCTCAAGGCTTCGCTGATGACGCTGGGGGCTGTGCTGTGGCTGATACTGGTGGTGGTGATCTGACGAGACAGCAAAGGCCGGCCGAAGCCGTCCTTTGACAACGCTGAATTGCACAACCTTGAATTGCAGTCAGGCAGCCGGCTCGAATTTCAGCGCGACCCCGTTGATGCAATAGCGCAGGCCGGTCGGCGGCGGGCCGTCCTCGAAGACGTGGCCGAGATGGCTGCCGCAGCGGGCGCAGTGGCATTCGGTGCGGACCATGCCGAAGCTGCGGTCGACGGTCGTCTCGACCGAACCGGGCACCGGATCGTTGAAGCTTGGCCAGCCGGTGCCGCTCTCGAACTTCAGCTTGGATTCGAACAAAGGCTGGTCGCAGCCGGCGCAGGAAAAGGTGCCGGCGCGCTTCTCGTGGAGCAGGGCGCAGCTGCCGGGCCGCTCGGTGCCCTGATTGCGCATCACCGCATATTGCTCCGGCGTCAGCCGGGCGCGCCATTCGGCATCGGTGCGGGTGACTGGGTAGGTGTGACTATCCATTTTTTGCCTCTTAGTTCATGCCGCTATTGGGGTTGTCTTCCCAAGTTCGCCTAAAATAGGCATTTGTTACGGCGTTTGCCGGTATTTCCGATGCTGCCGCGAAGAATTCCTCAGGCGATCGCCGCGAGATACCGCGCAACCGACCCTGCAAATGCCGTCTTTGCATCTCCGAGGACGTTCTGGTTCCACCATGCGCCGTAGATATGGTCGAACGCGTACGGCTCCAGCGCAGCCTCGATGCCGAGCACTTTCGCCGCATTGAGCGGGATATAGTTCGGGTAGCTGTACATGAAGCTGACATGGCGGCGCGTTGGTGTCACCTGCAAGATGTCGCCGGCCAGGATGGCGTCGCCGCCGTCGCGCTTCCAATGCAGCACCTGGCCACCGGCAAAGTGACCGCCGCAACGGATAAGTGTCAGCGAGGTGTTTAGGGCGCGCGTCTCGCCCTCCCAACTGATAACAGCCGGATGCGGCCGCATGATCCACTGACGGTCATCGGCGTGCAGATAGATCGGCACGCCGCCAAACGCCTCGCTCCACTCGACCATTGCCGAATAATAATGGCAGTGCGAAATGGCGATCGCGGTGAGGCCGCCTCGTCGGTTGATTTCGGCCACCGCCTCGTCGCTGACCATCGAGATGCAGTCCCATAGTACGTTGCCGTGCGGGGTTTGTGCCAGCAGCGCCCGCTGACCGATGGCGAAGCGCGGCCCGATGCCGAAGGCGAGCACGCCAGCGTCGTCTTTCATCACGATCCGATGCCCGGCGGCGAGCTCTTGCGGCGTGATCCAGGCCTGGCCCTCCCAGCGCACATATTGCCGCTCGTCCTCGCAGATCGGGCAATGTTGCGGCGGGGTCGCTGCCGCCGCGAACTGGACGCCACACTGCAAGCAGAGGAAACAGGTCGATCTTCCTGTTTTGCGTGAATCCATCAGTGCTTCCTTGAAAGCTGCTTCGTCGCGGCTTCGAGCCCGGCGAGCGTCAGCGGATACATGCGGCCGCCAAAGATATCGCGGATCATGGCAATCGAATGGGTAAAACCCCAGTGCTTTTCGCTTTCGGGGTTGAGCCACACCGCGTTCGGCCATTGCTGCAGCAGACGGCCGAGCCAGACAACGCCGGCCTCCGGATTCCAGTGCTCGACCGAGCCGCCAGGATGCGCGATCTCATAGGGGCTCATCGAGGCGTCTCCGACGACGATCACCTTGTAATCCGGACCGTATTTGTGGAGGAGGTCGAAGGTCGGGATTACCTCCGCATGGCGGCGGCGATTGTCCTTCCACACGCCCTCGTAGAGGCAGTTGTGGAAGTAAAAGTATTCGAGCTGGCGGAATTCGGCGCGGGCGGCCGAAAACAGCTCCTCGACGCTTTTGATGTGGTCGTCCATCGAGCCGCCGACATCGAAAAACATCAGCAGCTTTACGGCGTTGCGCCGCTCGGGCCGTGTCTGCACGTCGAGATAGCCGTGCTCGGCAGTGGCGTGGATGGTGCCGGACAGGTCGAACTCCTCCCCGGCGCCTTCGCGCACCCAGCGGCGCAGGCGCTTCAGCGCGATCTTGATGTTGCGGGTGCCGAGCTCGACGGCATCGTCGAAATTCCTGAACTCGCGCTTGTCCCAGACTTTCACCGCGCGGCGGTTGCGGCTCTCATGCTGGCCGATGCGCACACCTTCGGGATTGTAGCCATAGGCGCCGAAGGGCGAGGTGCCGCCGGTGCCGATCCATTTCGAGCCGCCCTGGTGGCGGCCCTTCTGTCCCTCCAGCCGCTTCTTCAGCGTCTCCATCAGCTTTTCGAAACCGCCCAGGGCCTCGACCAGCTTTTTGTCTTCATCGGTCAGGTGCTTTTCGGCAAGCCGCCGCAACCATTCCTCCGGAATGTTTTCGACGTCGACCGCATTTTCGCCAGCCAGCGCCTCAACGCCCTTGAAAATGTGTGAAAAGACCTGGTCGAAACGGTCGATGTGGCGCTCGTCCTTCACCAGTGCGGCGCGGGCAAGATAGTAAAACCCCTCGACGTCATAGTCGACCAGCCCCGCCTCCAGCCCTTCCAGCAGCGACAGATACTCCCGGAGCGAGACGGGAACCCGCGCAGCCTTCAGTTCGAGGAAGAAGGGGATGAACATCGCATCAATTATAGTAAATCATATTCGATGAAGCCGGTGCGGCGCGCCACGTGATCGTAGAGCTTGCGCGCGGTGGTGTTGGTCTCGTGGGTCATCCAGTAGACGTTCTTGACGCCGACCTTGCCGGCTTCCTGCTTGACCGCTTCGATCAGGGCGGCGCCGACGCCCTTGCCGCGCACATCCGGGTCGGCGAACAAATCCTGCAGATAGCAGTTGTTCATCTGCGACCAGCAGGAGCGATGGTAGAGATAGTGCGTCAGGCCAACCGCCTTGCCGTCGAGGGTGGCGACAAAACCCTTCGGTTCGAACTCACCCGCCGCGAACAGCCGCTTCCAGGTGACGGCGTAGACCTCTTCCGGCAGCTTGGTTTCGTAGAAGGTGAGGTAGGCAGTCCACAGACGCTGCCAGTCGGCGTGGTCGGATTGTGCCAGTGGGCGGACGGTGATCTCGGTCATTTCATTTCCTTCCGAAGCTTTCGGCCCAAGCTGCCTCGGTGCCCGGCCCGCGGCAACGGTCCAGCAACGGGAAAGCGCTGTCCGCCGCTGCATGCCCGGCCCTCCGCTATGGCTTCGGGCGTTCGTCGGCCTTTGGCCGACCGCTCCTCACCCCTGCCTTCTCGCCATGAATGCCAGGCGCTCGAATAGATGGACGTCCTGTTCGTTCTTCAAAAGCGCGCCGTGCAGCTTGGGGAGCGCGTTCTTCAGGTCGGCGCGCAAATCCTCGGGCGCGATGTCGTCGGCGACCAGCAGGCGGATCCAGTCCAGTGCCTCGGAGGTCGACGGCTTTTTCTTCAGACCCGGCACGTCGCGGATCTCGTAGAACTGGGTCAGTGCGGCGCGCACCAGGTTCTGCTTGATGCCGGGATAGTGCACGTCGACAATCCTGTGCAGCGTCTCGACATCGGGAAAGCGGATATAGTGGAAGAAGCAGCGGCGCAGGAAAGCGTCCGGCAGTTCCTTCTCGTTGTTGGAGGTGATGATGACGATCGGGCGCACAGCGGCGCGGACCGTTTCGCCGGTCTCGTAGACGAAGAACTCCATTCTATCGAGTTCCTGCAACAGATCGTTGGGGAATTCGATATCGGCCTTGTCGATCTCGTCGATCAGAAGCACGACCTTCTTGCCGGCGGCGAAGGCGTCCCACAGCTTGCCGCGCTTGATATAGTTCCTGATGTCGTTGAAGCGCTCGTCGCCGAGCTGGCTGTCGCGCAGCCGCGAGACGGCGTCATACTCGTAGAGGCCCTGTTGCGCCCTTGTCGTCGACTTGACGTGCCATTCGATCAGCTCGAGGCCGAGCGCGGCCGCCACTTGCCTGGCCAGTTCGGTCTTGCCGGTGCCGGGCTCGCCCTTAACCAGCAATGGCTGCTCCAGCGCGATCGCCGCATTGACCGCCACCATCAGATCCTTGTCGGCGACATAGGCCGCCGTGCCTTCGAAACGCATTCTTGCTCCTCGGTTTTTCATGGTAATCGTAAGGAGACGGCCCAGCCTGTGCAAGGCGCCGCGGCGAGGGCGCGGTGAAACCTCGTGCCGCGCAGATGCAAGGCAGAACCTGATGACGAATTAAGCCACGGAGCATGGCCCGTCTCTCTGGCGCTTGGCCGATCGCCAGCCTATATTGGTCGTGACGGTCTGCGCTTCCCGGCAGGAGAACATTTTCCCCGGGGCCTTAATGATCCCTAGGGAGCTGTCCCTGGGAAGACCCGTGGGTTTTCTCATACGGCGCCCACCTACTTTGTAGGTTCCCGGGATCGCTCTCTCCACCGGTTGTGTGGATCGTCACTCGACGCAAAGGATCTACTGACGCTTCGGTGGATCATGCGGTAGAAAACGTCGCTCCCAAAGCTCCAACCAGATCCGACCTTTCTACCTTGGCTCCATGACCTCTCCCAAAGACCTGAAGAAACATCTCCGCAAGGAAGCACTCGGGCGCCGCGATGCGCTCGATCCGTTCTGGCGGGTGGAGGCAGCGCTCGAAATGGCCGAGGCGGCGCGGGACAGCATTACGATAGAGCCGGGCCAGATCGTCTCCGGCTTCTGGCCGATGCGCTCGGAAGTCGACGTCCGGCCGCTGATGTTCGCCTTGCGCGAAAAGGGAGCAAGGCTTTGCCTGCCGGCAATTCTCAACAAGACCACCATCGTTTTTCGCGAACTGGTGCGTGGCGCACCGATGATCGACATGGGGTTCGGCACCGTCGGGCCGCATGAAGAGGCCGAGGTGCTCGATCCCCAGGTGATGCTGGTGCCGCTTGCCGCCTTCGATGCACGAGGCCACCGGATCGGCTATGGCGCCGGTTATTACGACCGCGCGATCGCGCGGCTGGTCGACAAGGGGCAGCCGCCTAGGCTGATCGGCATTGCTTTCGAGTGCCAGGAGGTGGCGCTGGTGCCGGACGAGCCGCATGACGTGATCATTCCGGAAATACTCACCGAGAGCGGGTTGCGCCGGTTCGCGCCGAAATTGTAGATAAGTTCCTGGACGCATGGTCTTTTTCGAAAGTCATGCAGCTTTCTTGCTTTGCTGACCTTCGGTTCGGGATCATGTTTATATGAGACTTCTCTTCCTCGGCGATATGGTCGGCAAGACGGGACGCACGGCGGTGTGGGAACAACTGCCCGGCCTGATCTCAGATTTCAACCTCGACTTCGTTATCGTCAACGGCGAGAACGCCGCCGGCGGCTTCGGCATCACCGAAGAGATCTTTCGCGAGACGATCTCGGCGGGTGCCGATGTCGTCACCACCGGCAACCATGTCTGGGACCAGCGCGATGCGCTGGCTTTCGCTCCGCGCGAGGAACGGTTCCTGCGTCCGTCCAATTTCCCCAAGGGCACGCCGGGGCGGGGCTCCGGCGTTTACATCGCCAGGAACGGCGCGCGCGTTCTGGTCGCCAACATCATGGGCCGGGTGTTCATGCATCCCGAACTCGACGATCCGTTCCAGGCCGGCGAGCGCGAGCTTGCCGCCTGCCCGCTCGGCGAGCAGGCCGATGCGGTGGTCATCGATTTCCATGCCGAGGCGACCTCTGAAAAAATGTGCTTTGCGCATTTCGTCGACGGCCGCGCCAGCCTGGTCGTCGGCACCCACACGCACCAGCCGACCGGCGACCATCATATCCTCAATGGCGGCACCGGCTATATCTCCGACGCCGGCATGTGCGGCGACTATGATTCCTCGCTCGGTATGGACAAGGAGGAGCCGCTCAACCGGTTTCTGTCGAAGGTGCCGAAAGGGCGCTTCGAGGCGGCGACCGGCCCAGCGACATTGTGCGGCGTCGGCGTCGACATTTCGGATCGCAGCGGCCTGACCGAGCGGATTGCGCCGTTTCGTCGCGGACCGCGGCTGGAGGAAACGGCGCCATCGTTCTGGTCATGACATTGATGTAAGCGATTGTACTACCTAATTGCCGGCTACGCCTGCTTCAGATCGTAAGAGGGGACGACCTCCATGCAGCTCATCGAATTCCTGGCGCCGCATTTCGCCTTTGTCTCCGATCCGACCGCATGGGTAGCGTTGCTGACGCTGATTGTGCTGGAGGTCGTGCTCGGCATCGACAATCTGATCTTCATCTCGATCCTGACCAACAAATTGCCGGAGGCACAAAGGGCCCGCGCCCGGCGGCTCGGCATTTCTGCCGCGCTGATCATGCGGCTGGTTCTGCTTGCCACCATCTCGATCATCGTCCAGTTGACGGCGCCGGTATTCACTGCCTTCGGCCATGGCTTTTCCTGGCGCGATCTGATCCTGATCGCCGGCGGCCTGTTCCTCGTCTGGAAGGCGACCAAGGAGATCCACCACACGGTCGATCTCGAGGATCACCAGGACACGATGATGGGCGACACGCTGCAGCTTTCGCTGGCCGGCGCCATCTTCCAGATCCTGCTGCTCGACCTCGTCTTTTCGATCGATTCGATCATCACCGCGGTCGGCATGACCGACGAGATCGCCATCATGTACATCGCCGTGATCGTGGCGGTCAGCGTGATGATGCTGGCGGCCGGGCCGCTCGCCAACTTCATCGCCAAGAACCCCAGCATTGTCATGCTGGCGCTGAGCTTCCTGCTGATGATCGGCATGACGCTGATCGCCGACGGCATGGGCTTCCATGTGCCGAAGGGCTACATCTACGCCGCCATGGGTTTTTCCGCCCTTGTCGAGGGCCTCAACATGCTGGCTCGACGTCGCAGAAAGGCAAGGGCCGGCGGGCACTGAGCCCGGCGCGCCTGGAGACGCCGCTGCGTTCTAACCTGCCGGCACGCCCTTCGGGTGACGGTCGCCGATCAAGCCAAGCGTCAGGCCTTGCTCCAGCCACGCCTTGGCGCCGGCGAGCACCAGCGCGAAGCCATCGGTCGAGCCGATCGCCTGCTTGACCTGCTCGTCGGCACTGCCAGCAAAACCGAAATTGCGAACCTCGACAAAGGTCGTGCCGCCCGGCAGCTCGGTAAAGGTCCAGACCACCGTTGTCGGCGGATCGCTCCATTGCATGACGATTTTGTCGTCCCGGACGATCTCGCTGACCGTGACCGGCGTCGAGACGCCATACGTGCGCCATTCCCAGCGAACCTCGTTGCCGCTGTCCAACCTGTCGCTGCCATGGGTGAACCAGAATTTCGTCGTGATCGCCGGATCGACGATGGCTTCGAACACTTCTGCGACCGGCCGCCGGATCAGCATGCCGGCTTCGGCGGTCGGTGTCTCACGGATGTCCATATCGTCCTCCTTCCGAACAGGTCTCCGTCACCATGCGTCGGGTTCGCGCACCAGGTGAATGATGTTGGCCGGATTGGTGATCCAGCCGCCACGAAAACCTTCGCCGAGCGCCTCGATGGCGTCGCAGCGCACGACGCCGGCCTTGGCGAGATGATCGGCGGCGGCCGGAAAATCATCGGTGAACAGCTCCAGCCAGACCTCGGCCTGGCTCAGCATCGGCGCCTCGTCGATCCACAGGCGATTGGGACCGAGTTCGAAACCGATCGCCGGCGCCTTGGCCGTGAACGACTTCAGGCCGACGACATCGCGGTAGAAGGCGATCGTCTCCTGGTATTGGTGTGGCGGCACCTTCATGGCGATGTTGATGCCGCCGTTGATCTTCGCAGCCATTCTTTCCTCCGTCTTCTCAGATATTGTCTTCGCTCGCCGGCTCGCCCTTCATCTCGCTGCGATAGTAGCCGTCGCGCAAATTGATCCCGTATTCGACATAGGCCTTCATGCAGGCCAGCATCTGCGACCAGCCCTCGCAATTGAGGTAGGACTTCTTCAGGCCGACCGCGTCCTCGTGCCAGCCGGCCTCGGCGATGGTGACGAAGGTGCCGCCGTCGTCTAGCGGCTCGAAATTCATCTCGATGCGCGTCTTGTAAGCCGGCTTGCCGTCGGCGTCGGTGGCGTCCCAGCGCAGCACGATGCGGTTGTCTTTATCCACTTCGTCGACCTCGACCGGGACCTTGCCCCACCAGACGACCTTGGCGCCGGCCACCAGCGGGGCACTGGCGCCGCCGATTGTGGTGAAATAGCCGCTGAGTTTGTTCGGGTTGACGACCGCGTCGAAAACTTCGGCGACCGGTTTGCCGATGCGGCCCGAAACTCTGAATCCAAGAGACATATCCACAGCTCCTTCCTTGATCAGATCGGTATTATGTTATAAAAATATAACATGTCAAGCAAAGCGCAGGACGACAATGTTTTCAAGGCGCTGGCGCATCCGCGCCGGCGTGCGCTGCTGGACGAGTTGAAAGACGCGCCGCGGACCACCGGCATGCTGTGCGATGCCTTTCCTGACATGGACCGCTGCACTGTCATGCTGCATCTGAAAGTGCTGGAGGAAGCCGACCTGGTGGTGGCGCGGCGCGAGGGGCGCGAACGCTGGAACCATCTCAATGCGCTGCCGATCAAGCAGATCCACGACCGCTGGATCAGCCAGTACGCCACGCATGCGATCAGCATTCTCGACCAGCTGAAATCCGATCTGGAGGTGTGAAATGGCCGCAGGAAAGCAGCTGGCGGTTACGTTGCCGCACCACCCTGACGGCGCGGCTGGACGAATTGAGCCGATTTATCTATAAGCCGGCCATTCCGAGATAGAGCGCCGTACGTCCATCCGGACGCACCAGGGACGTTCTGAAATTTTGAATTCGAGCATTTTGGCAAAAGGCGAGGTGACTACCTCACTGCAGGATGCTCTAGCCGAGAAGACGACAGGGGTGCCATGGCTGGCCATTCACAGTTCAAGAACATCATGCACCGCAAGGGCCGCCAGGACGCGGTGCGGTCGAAAATGTTTTCCAAGCTGGCGCGCGAAATAACCGTCGCCGCCAAGAGCGGCACGCCGGATCCGTCGATGAACCCGCGCCTGCGTCTTGCCGTGCAGAACGCCAAGGCGGTGTCGATGCCGAAGGACAACATCCAGCGCGCCATCAACAAGGCGTCGATGGGCGACGCCGAGACTTACGAAGCTGTGCGCTACGAAGGCTATGGGCCGGGTGGCGTTGCGCTGATCGTCGAGGCGCTGACCGACAACCGCAACCGCTCGGCGTCGAATGTGCGCGCCGCCTTCACCAAGGCTGGCGGGGCGATGGGCGAAACCGGCTCGGTGTCGTTCATGTGGGACCGTGTCGGCGAGATCTTCTATCCGGCGTCAGTCGGCAGCGCCGAGAAGGTCATGGACGCGGCGATCGAGGCCGGGGCCGACGACGTCCAGTCGGACGAGGAAGGCCACACGATCTATTGCGCGTTCGAGAACCTTGGCGAGGTGTCGAAGGCGCTGGAAGGCGCGCTCGGTGAGGCAGAATCGGTGAAGCCGATCTGGAAGCCGCAAACCAACATCGCGGTCGACGAGGAGCGGGCACAGTCGCTGATGAAACTGGTCGCCACGCTCGAGGACGATGACGACGTGCAGAGCGTCTACGCCAATTTCGAGGTCGACGACGAGACCATGGCGAAGCTCAGCGCGGCATGAGCGGAGCTCAGCCAGACATGAGCGGAGCTCAGTCCGACATGAGCGGACAGGCGCTGCCCCGCGTCCGCATCACTTATTGCACGCAGTGCCAGTGGCTGCTGCGGGCCGGCTGGATGGCGCAGGAGCTGCTGTCGACCTTCGCAACGGATCTGGGCGAGGTCACGCTGGTGCCGGGCACCGGCGGCATTTTCACCATTTCCTGCAACGACACGCTGGTCTGGGACCGCAAGCGCGACGGCGGCTTTCCCGATGCCGCAAGGCTCAAGCAACTGGTTCGCGACGTGATCGATCCGGATCGCGATCTCGGCCATGCCGATCGCAAGGGCCACAAGTCAAAAGACCCTGCCTGACGCAGGTCTCTTAGATTTCTGCCCTAATTCACCGCCACGCCACGATGAAGCAGCCCAGCGCCACGATGGCGGTGGTGGTGCGGACGTGGTTCCACATCACCCAGTCCCTGAGATAGGTGGCCCACACGGCGGCGCCGTTGGCGCTCCCCGGATCGACGGCGGCCAGCGCGTTGTTGAGCGGCGCGTTGAAAATCATCGTCACGATCAGGTTGCCGACGAGATAGATCAGGGCGCCGGCGAGAAGCCAGAACGAACCCGGCTGGTTCCAGCCGATGACAGCGCCGACGGCGAGGACGAGGCAGACCAGTCCGGTGCCGAAAAGCGCGGTCATGAACATCGGCGTCACCGCAGTGACGTTGATCGAATTCATGGCGGCGATCCCGCCCGCGGCAGGCATGCGGGCGAGGCCCGGCATGACGAAGCTGGAAAAGGCGAAGAAGACACCAGCGACGACGCCCGAGCCGAGCGCGGTGACGAAGGTTAGGGTGGGAAGCAGTTTCATGATCATGTCAGTCACTCCAGATGCCCGTAGCAGCGGTTTCGGTTGCATAGGCGGAAAAGTCCTTTGGGGCGCGGCCGAGCACGCGCTCGACGCCGTCGGTCAGCGCCTCGTTGCGGCCGTCGAGCACCTCGGTGAACAGCTCGTTGAGCAGCCAGGCGAACTCGGCCGGCAACTCGTACCCGGCGACAGCTGCGGTGAACTCGGCATGCGAAATCCGTTTGAACCGGATGCCGCGGCCGCTCGCCTTGCCGATCTCGGCGACCGCGTCAGCGAAGCTCAGCAGCCGTGGCCCGGTCAGCTCGTAAAGCTGGCCGACATGGCCTTGCCGGGTAAGCACCGTCACGGCGGCGTCGGCAATGTCGTCGGCGTCGACGAACGGTTCTCCGACAGCGCCGACCGGCAAAGCCACCTCACCGGCGAGAAGCGGATCAAGCAAAAAACTCTCGCTGAAGTTCTGGGAAAACCAGGCGCAGCGCAGGATCGTCCAGTCGGCGCCTGAGGCTTTCAGCATCTCTTCGGCGCGTTGCGCTTCCGTTTCGCCGCGCCCCGACAGCAGCACCAGCCGGCGCACACCGCTTGCCACGGTAAGGTTGGCGAAGGCGCCGACCGCTTCGGCCGCACCGGGCACCGCAAGATCAGGATAGTAGCTGATGTAGACGGCGCCGACACCGTCAAGTGCGGGGGCCCAGGTCGCGTCGTTTTCCCAGTCGAAGGGCGGCGTGCCCGAGCGCGAGCCGATGCGTACCGGCAAGCCCTGCGCCGTCAGCCTGTCCGCGAGACGACGGCCGGTTTTGCCGGTGCCGCCGAGGATCAAAATCGGTTTTTTTGCTGTGTTGGTCATGCGATTTTCCTTTGTTCACAAACATGAGAAATCCTCACATTTGCAAAACGTGATAAACCCTCGTATTTTGTGAGTCAAGCCAATTTGTTGATCATTCGTCAGGAGACAGTGATGCAAGGCTCGACTGTAGCGGGTTCACAGGATGGTCAGATCGCATCGCCACGCCGGGCGCCAAGTCAGCAACGCAGCCGCGAGCGGGTCGAGCGGATGCTGGCTGCCGCCTCCGCGCTGATCGCCGAGCAAGGCAGCGATGCCATGCGCATGGGCGAAGTGGCGGAACGGGCCGGCGTGTCGATCGGTTCGCTCTACCAGTTCTTCCCGGACAAGCGGGCAATCATCTGGGCACTGGCCGAGCGCCACACCGTTCAAAGCCAGGCCTGCATCGCGGCAGCACTTGCACAGGTTAGCGACGCCGAAGGGCTGCGGCGGGCATTTTCCGAGCTGGTGGATATTTATTATGGGCTGTTCCTGGCGGAGCCGGTGATGCGCGACATCTGGTCGGGTACACAAGCCGACAAGGCGCTGCGCGAACTCGAGCTTGCGGACAGCCGGGCCAATGCCGAGTTCCTCACAGCGGTGCTGAAGCGGCTGCGGCCTGCCGCCGATCCGGCGGCGCTGGAAACGACGGCGCTTCTCATCTGGCAGATGGGCGAGGCAACCATGCGGCTGGCGATCTCGGTCGGTCGAAAGGAAGGCGACGACCTGGTCGCCGCCTACAAGCGCATGGCGCTGCGCGAGCTGGTCGACGAATAGAGCCGCATTCCGGCAACAAAAAACCCGCCACGAGGGCGGGTTCTTGATCTACGAAAGGCCTGCGGCTTAGAGCCCAAAACCTTCGAAACGCTTCTTGAACTTCGACAGGCGGCCGCCGCGGTCGAGCAGGGTCTGCTGGCCGCCGGTCCAGGCCGGATGGGTGGTCGGGTCGATGTCGAGGTTCATCGTATCGCCTTCCTTGCCCCAGGTCGAACGGGTCATGTATTCGGTGCCGTCGGTCATGACGACCTTGATGGTGTGGTAGTCGGGATGGATGTCGGTCTTCATTGTGCTATTCCTGGTTCGCCGGCGCTGCTGACGGGCATAAAGCCTGCGTCGATGCGCCCCTTTTTAAAACTCGAAGCCGCAGCTATTGAGGAGCCACGGCTTTTAAAAACGGTCGGCGAGCCTATACATCAGCCGGAATTGAATCACAAGGCCGCGGCAAGCGCATATTGAGGCGCATGCCCAGAAGAGCCAGAGGAAACGGTCATGGCGCACACCAGCGGCGATGCAGACGAGCGTAGGCGCTCGCTCAAGCCGCTGCGGCGCCTGTTCCCCTACATCACCCGCTACCGGAAAATGGTCATTGGCGCGGTCGTCTCGCTGACCGTCGCGGCGGCGACGACGCTGGCGCTGCCGCTCGCCGTACGGCGGATGATCGATCACGGCTTTTCCGCCTCCAATTCCAGTTTCATCGCCGAGTACTTCGCCATGCTGGTGGTGATGGCTGCCTTGCTCGCTGCGGCGTCAGCCAGCCGCTACTATTTCGTCATCACGCTGGGCGAGCGCGTCGTCGCCGACATCCGCAGCGACGTGTTCCGCCATGTCACGACGCTGTCGCCGTCCTTCTTCGACACCGCCCAGTCGGGCGAGATCGTCTCGCGGCTCGCCGCCGACACGACGCAGGTCAAGTCGGCGGTCGGCGCCACCGCATCGGTGGCGCTGCGCAACGTCATCCTGGGTCTCGGCGCCGTGGCGATGATGGTCTTCACCAGCCCGAAGCTGTCGGGTCTTGTCATCGCCGCCATCCCGGTGATCGTGCTGCCGCTGGTCGCCTTCGGCCGCTCGGTGCGGCGCAAATCGCGGCTGGCGCAGGACACGCTGGCCGACGCCACGGCCTATGCCAGCGAGCAGATCGGCGCGGTGCGCACGCTGCAGGCCTTCACCAACGAGAAGCTCGTCACCGGGCATTTTTCATCTGCCGTGGAAGCCGCGTTCGAGGCGGCGCGATCTTCGATCTTTGCCCGCTCCTTCCTCACTTTCTTCGCCATCTTCATGATCTTTTCCTCGGTGGTGGCGGTGCTTTGGTTCGGCTCGCGCGACGTGCTCGACGGCACGCTGTCGCCGGGCACGCTCGGCCAGTTCCTGCTCTATTCGGTGTTCGCCGCCGGCGCGCTCGGCGCGCTGTCGGAAGTATGGGGCGAGCTTTCCCAGGCGGCGGGTGCTGCCGAACGGCTGACCGAGATCCTGGCCGAGAAGCCCGCGATCCAGGCCCCAGCGCATCCGAAACAGCTGCCGGCGACGGCCAGAGGCGCAATAAGTTTCGACGACGTGTCCTTCTCCTATCCCGCTGGGCCCGACCGCGCCGCCGTCCACGGTCTGAGTTTCCAGGTCAAGCCCGGCGAGACGGTGGCGATCGTCGGCCCGTCGGGCGCCGGCAAGAGCACCGTCTTTTCGCTGCTTCTGCGCTTCTACGACCCCGAGACCGGCAAGATCATGATCGACGGCGTCAATGTGCGCGAGGCCGACCCTGCCGCGATCCGGGAGCGCATCGCCATCGTGCCGCAGGATGTCACCATCTTCGCGGCCAGCGCGCGCGACAATATCGGCTTCGGCCGTCCGGACGCCAGCGACGCCGAGATCGAGGCGGCAGCCAAGGATGCGCTTGCCGACGAGTTCATCCTGAAGCTCGAAAAAGGCTATGCCAGCCAGGTCGGCGAGCGCGGCGTGACGCTGTCCGGCGGCCAGCGCCAGCGCGTGGCGATTGCCCGCGCGATTCTGCGCGACGCACCGATCCTACTGCTCGACGAGGCGACCTCGGCGTTGGACGCCGAAAGCGAAACGCTGGTGCAGACGGCGCTGGAGCGGCTGATGCAGGGCCGCACCACCATCGTCATCGCCCACCGGCTGGCGACGGTGCTGAAGGCCGACCGGATACTGGTCATGGATAGTGGCTGCATCGTCGAGGAAGGCACCCACCAGAGCCTCGTTGGCAAGGGCGGCATCTATGCGCGGCTGGCCAAGCTGCAGTTCGAAACCGGCGCGAATGCTTTCAAGGGTGCCGCGGAGTAGGCCTTTCCACTGGCGTCAGTTCGCTTCGGCGTCCGAATAGGCGAAATTGTAGTTCCAAGCCGAGTTATCGTTGATCTTCTTGAGGGATTTCAAATAAGGGCCGATGCTCTTGGCGGGAACCTGACCGTTGATGGTCTTGAGAAACCAGTCGACCTGAAATTCGGTGGAGGTGCTCGTCCAACGAGCCTTGAATGCAACGTAGGGCGTAATCACGTCGTCATTGTCCTCGGGGCCTACGAAGTGGGCCCTCAGATTTCTGACCGTGCACCGGTGTCGTCGAAAGATCGGGCTGCCTAGCCAGATTGGCGCGCTCCTTTCGAGGAGGTCGGGCTCCGGCAGATATCTGATGCCGACATCCGATTTCAGAGCAAATTCCTTGGCGAGGTTGTCGGCGTCGAGATCGTCTGCCGACAGATCGTAGGATTCGGTTACCGACACCAGATTCTTGTCGCGGCTGTCGCTTGTCACCAACGGCCCCAGGCTTTTCATTCCGGGATACTGGCGATTGTAATATTTGAGATAGTCGTCCGCGATCTTTGCCGCCGATTGCGAGACAAGCTTATAGCGCATGCTATCGGCATCCGCGCCCCAATAGGTAGTGGTAACCGTCAGTTTGAGCGGCTCGCCCTTGCGTTTGGGAAAATCGAATACCTCGTTCACAAAGGTGGTCGGCTCGTAGAGCTCGTTTCGGTCTACCTTTTCCATCGCCGCGTTGTCGGCGACGATGGGCAGCGCAAAGCCGTAGTCGGGCGGTACAAGATTATCTGCCCTGCCTCCCTGAAGATAGTTGGTCGCGTCGATCCAGTACGTCTGGCTGTCGATGACGACCTTTACGATGATGTGGTCAAACGCCCTTATCGTCGGAAGTATCGTGGCGAGAGCAAGCCCTTCATCAAGATCCGTGAGAGCCACGTCCGCCTGGATTCCCAGTCGCCGCAGGCTGGAGGCGAGAAGCAGCGCCTTGTCCTTGCAATCGCCGAAGCCGCTTGCCACCACTGTCGTCGGGCTGCGCGGGATATAGGAACCACGGCCCATGGACAGGCTGACATAGCGGATGTTGTCCTGGACCAACCGCATTGCCTCGATCATCCTGTCTTCGGGCGCATCGTACTTGACGGCAATGGCACCGAGCTTCGATGCGAAATCTGCCGGCAGTTCCTGGTCCAGCCGATAATACGGAAGAACCGTGTCGACGATATCTTGCCATTTCGATGTCGAGGAGATTTCGATGGATGGATATGCGCGAAAGTCCGGCGGCAGATATTCCTGCGATTTCACGGGCGTCGGGTTGGCGGTTTGCCAAAGATAGGTAGTCGTTTCTCCGGTGGACTCGACATCCGGGCGTATGTCCGTCCTGACCTGTCGGAAATTCAGGGGCTGCACGGTTGGCCACGTCACTCTTTCGCGGATCAGAGCGATTGGTTCATCCCAAGCCACGGCAAAGGAATGGAAAAGAAGATCCGTGCCGATGATCGGAGTCCTGACCGTGGTCTTGCCATAGTCGACGATGTCTCCGACCCGGACATCGTTGATGTTGATGTAAGCGGTAAGCCAACCATCGAAGAGGCCCTTCTCCGCATCCCTCTCGCGCCGAAACACGTCGAACTCAGCATCGGAAAGGTGCTTGATCACCACGCCGTCACGAATGATGTCGATCCAGTTCACGGTGACCTCGGACGTCGCAGGATCGAATTCAAAACTTATGGCAGCGCCGCGTTCCAGGCCAGTGCGGTCGACGATCTTGTAGGCATAGCGGTCGAAGATCTCCAATCCGCCGCGGCGCTTCCGGATCTGAAAATCCGACAGCAGGTTGGATATGCCGTTCTTGATCTGGCTGTCGAATTGCGGATCGGCCTTGGGAAGCGCGACTTGCTCGATCCAGTTGCCAAGGCTGCCCTTGTGCACGTTCGTACCGGCCATGGCCGGCCAGCAGACCGTGCAAATGACAATCAATACAGTGAGTCTTGCCAATACAGTGAGTCTGGCGACCACTGTTGTCGCCGCCTGAAAGTGCCCTGCCCGTCCCATGCCCCTGTACGCCCCGCCAGATTACAGTCGAACATCATTAGTGATAGAAAAGTAAATTGCGTCCTGCAAGGCAGGGTGGTTCTGCGGGGACCGAGAACGGCGGATCATGCGGTATCTCTGGAGAACACCAATGATCGGTCAGGCGGGACGGGTCGGAGGGGGCGGCCCTAGGCGCCGTAGCGCTTCTTCAGGTGATCGGTGAAATGTGCGGCGTTCAGTTTCTCGCCGGTGGCGCGTTCGAGCAGTTCGGGCGTCGACCAGCGCGAGCCTTGCGACCAGATCTTTTCACGGCGCCAGTCGTTAATCGCCGCGAAATTCCCCTTGACGAGGTCTTCGTCGGCGGAGGGATGATCTCTGGTCAGCGCCGCCCATTGCTGCGCCGCCATCATGGCGCCCAGCGTGTAGGAGGGGAAATAGCCGAAGGCGGCACCAGGCCAGTGCACGTCCTGCATCGGCCCGTCGGCCGGGTTGTCGATGGTCGACAGGCCGAGATAGTCGCGCATCTTGGCGTCCCAGGCCTCGGGCAGGTCGGCCGCCTCCAGCCGCCCCGAGACAAGCTCCTGCTCCAGCTCGAAGCGCAGGATGACGTGCAGCGGATAGGTGACCTCGTCGGCGTCGACGCGGATCAGGCCGCGCTCGACCCGATGCACATGCGGCAGGATGTCGTCGATCGACCAGATCTCGCCGAGGTGCCGTTCGACCACAGGCAGCGCCCAGCGCCAGAATTCGGGATTGCGGCCGATCTGCTTTTCGACGAACAGGCTCTGGCTTTCATGCACGGCCATGCCGCGCGCCTTGCCGAGCGGCCAGTGCGCCCACGCCTTCGGCAGGTTCTGTTCGTAAAGCGCATGGCCGGTCTCGTGCAGCACGCCCATCAGCGCCGACAGGAAATCGGAGGTCCTGTAGCGGGTGGTGATGCGCACGTCGCTCGGCACGCCGCCGCAGAACGGATGATGTGATACTGACAGCGAGCCGT
Source organism: Mesorhizobium sp. WSM4807 (assembly GCF_055811615.1). Classification (NCBI taxonomy): domain Bacteria; kingdom Pseudomonadati; phylum Pseudomonadota; class Alphaproteobacteria; order Hyphomicrobiales; family Phyllobacteriaceae; genus Mesorhizobium; species Mesorhizobium sp. WSM4807. The sequence continues at coordinate 33,169 of NZ_JBVVQY010000029.1, read as the reverse complement.
GGGTGAGGTCGAAGCCGACCGCCGCCATCATGGCGAGGCCAAGCTCGCGCTGCTTTTCGATCGCATAGCTGCCCGAAAGCGGCTTCAGCGGATGTTTCGCCAGCCGCTCTTCCTGCACGGCCAGTGCCTCCGGCACGAAATCCCCTAGGAAGGTCTTCAGCTCGGCGAATACCGGCGTGATGTCGGCGGCGCGGTTGCCGGGATCGTATTGCTCCATCAGCGCGTCATAGGGATCGAGGCCGAGCACGTCGGCGCGAAGTGCTGCTTCCTCGCGCACCAGCGCCACGACGCCTTCGAGCGCCGGCAAAAAACCTGCCCAGTCGTTCTTTGCACGCAAGTCGCGCCACAACTGCTCGGAGCGCATGCGCGCGGTCGTTTGACGCTCGACGAATTCGACCGGCAGACAGGTCAGGTTGGTGTATTGCCGCCGGAACTCCTTGACCGCTGCCTGCTGTTCTTCGTTCAGCGTTTCCCGTTCGGCGGCTGCGATCCAGTCGGCGATCTCCGGCGCTGTCGCTCTGGCGTGATGCATGCCGGCCAGCGCCGACATCGCCTCGGCGCGCTTTTCGCCGCCGCCGACGGCCATGTGGGTCGCCTCGTCGGCGGCGAGAATGGCGAGCGCATGCTCCAGCGCTTCGAGCTTGTGACCGAGGTCGTCGAGTTTTTGAAAGGACATGGTGGGTTCCGCCGAATTTGAACGGCGGGAAAAGATACCAATGCGCGGGCATTGGCAACCCTGAAGGCCGTCGGCGATGGGCACATTGGTTGCTAGCACGATGCATGCCGCAATGCGTCTTGCGGGAGCAGTGGCGTGCGTGATCAATATCGCAAGGCGGCGCCGTGCCGCGACGGAGATGAAGCATGATCGCCGATGTGCTGGTCGGGTTGGTGGCGCTGATCCACCTCTACATCGTCTATCTGGAGATGGTGCAGTGGGATACGCCGCGCGGCCACAAGCTGTTCAAGCTGACGCCGGAATTCGCCAGCGCATCGAAGGTGCTTGCGGCCAACCAGGGGCTTTACAACGGCTTTCTCGCAGCCGGGCTGATCTGGGGGCTTTACCTCGGCGAGACCGGTTCCAGATCAAGGTGTTTTTCCTGCTCTGCGTCGCCATCGCCGGGCTATACGGCGCGGCGACGGTCGGCAGGAAAATCCTCTACATCCAGACCGTACCGGCAGTGCTGGCGCTGATCGCGCTGGCGTTGAGCTAGCGCATGATCCCGAACCGAAGGCCGGAAAAGGATTATGCGCAAAATCAAATTGCTACAGCGTCCTGTGCGCGTCCGAAAAAAGCCGCGGGGCGCTCTGATGGATGATTTCAGCCTTTTGGATATTTTGGGCCGTAGCCGTTTGGATAATATCCGCCATCGCCGCCGCTGCCGATAAGGAAGGCGCTGCCGGTGGCTGCCCGCAGCTTCTGGCTCACATCGTCGAGCTGCGCCAGCAACTGCTGATATTGGGTGGTCGGCATCGTTCCATCTCGCGCGGCCCGCCGGGCAGCCCGATCGAGCTGAGCGATTTGCGTGCGCAAGTCGCGCGCCTCGTCCGGCTCGAGCTGGTTCGCCTGCGTAGCGGACCGTATACCCGTATCCACGCTCTGTATCTGGCTGATCAAAGCTGTCTCACGCGGGCCGGCGTAGGCGCCAGCAAACGGAACGGTGACGAGAAGGGCAACGAGCGTTGCAGTCCTGAAGGTTTTGGGCCTGAGGGTTTTGGGAGTGAAAGAGCGCATGGTTGCGTCTCCTTTTACTGGGGAAGGCGGCGGTGAGGACGCCGCCTTCCGGCCTTGGGCCGTCCGGTTCCGTCGCGTCGCGATGGACGATTTCACCGCCGGCGGTTCTCGGCCCCGTGGCACAACCTAGGAGCGGTTCTCGGCAAAGTGTAATTAAAAAAAGGTAGTCTTTTCAGGCCTTGCCTGCCCGCACGGGCGCCCTAAATCCGGGCGTTCGCCTTGAGGCCAGCCCGGATCAGCGCTCGGTCAGTTTCAGCTCGATGCGGCGGTTCTTGTTGCGCGCGTCTTCGGTGTCGGCGGGGTCGAGCGGCTGGAATTCGCCGAAGCCGGCCGCAACCAGCCGGTTGGCCGGCACGCCGTTTTCGATCAGGAACTTCACCACCGAGGTCGAGCGCGCCGTCGACAGTTCCCAATTGTCGCGGTAACGGCCGGTGCCCGACAGCGGCTTGTCGTCGGTGTGGCCGTCGACGCGCAGCACCCAGTTGATCTCCGGCGGGATCTCCTTCTGCAGGTCGATGATGGCTCCGGCGAGCTTCTTCATCTCGACCTTGCCGGCGTCGTTGATCACTTCGGAGCCTGTCGGGAAAAGCACTTCCGACTGGAAGACGAAGCGGTCGCCGACGATGCGGATGTTCTCGCGGTCGGCGAGGATTTCGCGCAGGCGCCCGAAGAAGTCGGACCGATAGCGGTTCAGTTCCTGCACCCGTTGCGCCAGCGCGACGTTCAGGCGGCGGCCGAGATCGGCGATCTTGGTGTTGGACTCGCGGTCGCGCGCTTCGGACACGTTGAGCGCTTCTTCGAGCGCTCCGATCTGCCTGCGCAGCGCCGCGATCTGCTGGTTGAGGATTTCGACCTGGCTCAGCGCCTGCTGGCTGATCTGGCGCTGGTTGTCGAGTTGACCCGAAAGCGCCGTGGCGCGCTGGTTGGCCGCGTCGCCGGCACCGGCGCCTTGCGCCAGCAATTGCTCGAGCCGGCTCTTTTCCGCCTCCGACGCCGATAGCGACGCCTGCAAATTGGCGAGCGAATCTTCCTTGTCCTGCGTCGTCGAGCGCTCCAGCGCCAGAAGCTGGGTCAGTTCGTTGATCTGCGAATTGAGGCGGTTGAGCACCGTGTCCTTGCCAGAGATTTCGCGGCCGAGCAGGAACTGCGCCAGCACGAAGACGGTGAGCAGGAACATGATCGCCAGCAGCAACGTCGACAGCGCGTCGACGAAGCCTGGCCAGTAATCGATACGGCGATCGGTACGCCGGCTCCTGGCGAGAGCCATGCTAATGGACTCCAGTCTTCTTCAGGGCGTCGGCGATCTTCTCCAGCGTATTGCGCATCGCCTTCTGCTCGTCCGACTGGGCCTCGACCCAGTCGCGCATGATCTGCTGCTCCGAGCGCATGTTCTTGACCAGGCCCGAAATGCCGTCGGCAAGGTTGGCCATGGCGGTGGCGACACGCGGATTGGCGCCGCCGCCGTTCTCCTGCATGCTGCGCAGTCTTTCCGACAGGACGCGGATCTCGTCGGAGGACTCGACCTTGGGCGGCTCGGCGACGACGATGTCGGAGGACAGGTCGGTGACCGAGGACAGCCAGTTTTCGAGCTCGGTGTAGAAGCGTGTCTGGGCACGGCCGGCCTGCAGGTCTAGGAAGCCGAGCACCAAGGAACCGGACAGGCCGAACAGCGAGGACGAGAAGGCGGTGCCCATGCCGGCCAGCGGGGCGGAAAGCCCCGCCTTCAGCGATTCGAGCACGGCGGCGGCATCGCCGGTGCCGGGATCGAGCGACTCGATGGTTTCGCGGATCGAGCCGATCGTGTTGAGCAGGCCCCAGAAGGTGCCGAGCAGGCCAAGGAACACCAGCAGCCCGACAAGATAGCGCGAGGTGTCGCGGCTTTCGTCGAGGCGGGTGGCGATCGAATCGAGCATGGTGCGCATCGAGCTGGTCGAGAAGGCGATCGTCGGCGAGCGGCCGATCATCGCCTTCATCGGCGCCAGCAGCACCGGTTCGGTGGTTTCGGAGCCGGCCCGAAAAGAGTTGACCCAGCGCACTTCGCGAAACAGCCGGCCGACCTGCACGAAGGCCAGCAGGATGCCGACCGCAAGCACGCCGACGATCAGACCGTTGAGGCCGGGATTGGTGGCAAAGGCTGTCGAGATCTGACGGGTCAGGATGGCGGCGATGAAAGCGACGATCATCAGGAAGATGACCATGGTCAGGAGAAAGACCTGCGGGCTCGACAATTTGTGCGGGTCGTACATCAGCACGTCGGAGCGTCTGCCCATGCCGAAGGATTTAAAAAAAGCCATCCGTGCCCCGTTTCCGATGCCGCCGCCGCCAATTCACGTTTGACGGCGACTCTAAACGCAATTGTGACCAAATTGAATGGCGCTTGGCAATATTGCCAACCGGACCATTGGCGTCAGAGTCGGTTGATGACCAGGCAGTCGACCATGGCAGCCAGATGCAGGCCGGCGCCGATGACGACAAAGCCGTGCCACAGCGCATTGTGGAAGCGCAGGCCCTTCCAGGCGAAGAAGATGACGCCGCAGGAATAGACGATGCCGCCGGCGACGATCAGCGCGATCGATGTCGTCGGCAATGTCTGGACGAACGGCTCGACAAGAACGATGCCGCTCCAGCCGATGGCGAGATAGAAGACGACCGCCAGCCGGTCGAAGCGGCCGGGAAGAAGCACTTTGATGGCGATGCCGATCGCTGCCGAGACCCAGACCAGGACGATCATCGAGACGGCCAGCGGCGAGCCATCGAGCTGGGCGAGGAAAGGCGTGTACGTCGCGGCGATCAGCAGATAGATCGCGGCATGGTCGAAGCGCCGCAATATCCACTTGGCTGGCGACGACACCGGCCACAGATTATAGGCCAGCGACACCGACAGCACGGTGAGCAGCGAAACCACGTAGAAAGCGGCGGCGATATATTCGCCCGGACCGGCATGGAAGGCGGCCTGCGCCAGCAGCGTCGAGCCGGCGGCAATGGCGAGCACGATGCCCACCGCATGGACGATGCCGTCGGCGATCATTTCGGCGCGCGAATAGTGCCAGCGTCCCATGAAGGGGATTTCGATCCGGGATTCGGGGCCGACGTGCGTCATGAATGATCCTGCATCCCTTATCTGGGCGGATGCCGGACAATATTTCAAGCTTTGGTTGCGGTTTTGCGACTGCGGCGGTTCAGCGCGCCAAGTCCGCTAGAGCCTAGCGCGGCGCCACCGGCTTCCTGACGGTCTTCAACAGCGCACGCTGGATGATCTCGTTGCCGACGACGATCGAGCCGCCATCCAGCATGTTCTGCCCGCCGGCGAAGTCGGAGATGAAGCCGCCCGCCTCTCGGATCAGCAGGATGCCGGCGGCGACGTCCCAGGCCGACAGGCCGGTTTCCCAGAACCCGTCCATGCGGCCGGCAGCGACGTAGGCGAGATCGAGCGAGGCGGAGCCGAGGCGGCGCACGCCCGAGACTTCGGCCATCACGTTGCGCAGCTCGACCAGGAAATTGCCATGCTGGCCGCGCCCGAGATGCGGCACGCCGCAACCGATCACCGTGTCGATCAGCTTGGTGCGGCCGGCGACCCGCAGCCGACGGTCGTTCATGAAGGCGCCGCCGCCGCGCTCGGCGGTGTAGAGTTCGTCCATCGCCGGATTGTAGACGACACCGGCGACGATCTGGCCCTGGCGCTCCAGCGCGATCGAGATGGCGAAGAGCGGAATACCGTGCAGGAAATTGGTGGTGCCGTCGAGCGGGTCGACGATCCAGCGGTGCTGGCCGTCGTCGCCTTCGATCAGGCCGCGCTCCTCCATCAGGAAGGCATAGCCCGGCCGCGCCTTCGATAGCTCGGTGAAGAGGATTTCTTCGGCCTTGCGGTCGGCCTGGCTAACATAGTCGCCCGGCCCCTTCATCGAGACCTGCAGGTTCTGTACTTCGCCGAAATCGCGCGACAGCGAGCGGCCGGCCTTCATGGCGGCCTGGACCATTACATTGAGGATTGCGGAACGCGCCATAGTGTCTCTTCCTGCTGCCGCGCCTATTTGCTTTGAGGCATGATCTTATCCAAAAAGTCTGCAACTTTTTGGGATCATGCCTTAGTCGGCGCGGCGCACGTAAGTGATTTCGTTGGTGTCGACGATGATGCGCTCGCCCGAACCGATGAACGGCGGCACCAGCACACGGATGCCGTTTTCCAGCATCGCCGGCTTATAGGATGAGGCGGCCGTCTGACCCTTCACCACCGGATCGGCCTCGGTGATGGTCAGCGTCACCTGGTCGGGCAGTGAAATGCCGATCGGTCTTTCATCATAGAGCTGGACCGTCACCATCATGCCGTCCTGCAGGAAGGCAGCGCGATCGCCGACGAAATCCTTTTGCAACTCAAGCTGCTCGTAGCTTTCGGTGTCCATGAACACCAGCGCTTCGCCCTGCTCGTAGAGGAAGGAGAAATCCTTCATCTCCAGCCGGATCTGTTCGACGGTTTCGGCGGAGCGGAAACGCTCATTGAGCTTGGTGCCGTTGATCAGGTTCTTCAACTCGACCTGGTTATAGGCGCCGCCCTTGCCTGGTTTGACAGCGTTGGTTCTGACCGCCACCCAAAGGCCGCCATCGTGCTCGATGACGTTGCCGGGACGGATTTCGTTGCCATTGATCTTGGCCATGATGATGTGATCCGGAATGAGATTTTCGCGATGAAAGCGATTTGGCGCCTCCAAGACCACAAATCGCCAGGAGAGGCAAGAGAGTGGGCAAGAGGGGCAGTGGGCACGGGGGGACGGGGCGGAGCCATCTCCTCGTCAGCATCCGCTGCCAGGTAATTCACCGTCCGCGACGCTCTACGGCAGGCGGTTGGCCTTCTGCAGCGCCTGCTTCGTCTGGTCGTCGGTCAGGCCCTGCAGAAAATCGTCCATCTGCGGATCGATGAGCCCAGCGCGACGGGCGACAACGTACCAGGCGCCGGCAAGGATCGGATCCGGATCGGTGCCGATGCCGCCCATGTAAAGCTTGGCGAGGCGGTTCTGGGCGGCGACATTGCCGCCCTCGGCGGCCTGTTTCATCCAGCCGAAGCCGGATTTCAGGTCGCGGGCGCCACCACGCCCCTCGATCATCCAGGCGCCGAGATCGATCTGTGCCGTATCGTAGTTCTGCCGTGCTGCCTGCGCCAGCAGGCCTCGGGCCTGGACATCGTCGCGCGGCTTGCGGCCGACGCCATTGGCATAGACCTGCGCCATCGCATATTGCGCGTCGGCAAGGCCGGTTGCGGCGGCGCGCTGATAGTAGGACACCGCCTTGGGGGGGGCGGCGGCGCCGGGGGGGGGGGGGGGGGGGGGGTGCGGGGGGGTGGGGGGAGGGGGGCGGGGGGCGGGGGGGGGGGCGGGCGGCGGCGGGGCGTGGGGCGGCGGCTCCGGGGGCTTGTGGTTGGGGG
>NZ_JBVVQY010000029.1:0-26011 GCF_055811615.1 Mesorhizobium sp. WSM4807 | reverse complement strand
CCGGGACCGCGGCGCGGGGCTGGCGGCCGACGCCATTGCCATACCCCTCCCCCATCCATTTTTGCGCGGCGGCACGGGGGGGGGGGGGGGCGCGCTTATCCTCCCCCCCCGCGTGGGCGCGGCCGCCCCCCCCGGGGTCCTGCTGGACCAGAAGCTGCGCGAAATTGAACTGCGCCAGACGGTTTCCGGCTTCGGCGGCGGCCTGCATCAGCGCGTAGGCACCCTTCTCGTCTTTCTTGACGTAGCGGCCGTCGAGCAGCATCAGCGCATATTGGAACTGTGATTCCGGTATCCCCTGCTCGGCGGCAAGCGCGTACCACTTTGCCGCCTCCGCCGCGTTGACCGGCACGCCAAGACCGCGTGACAATATCTCGGCGACCAGTGTCTGCGCCGCCGGATCGCCGTTCTGAGCGCGGACCAAGGCGAGGTTGTAGGCCGTCTTGTAAAGGCCGCGCTGGAAGGCGCCATAGGCGGAATCCGACGGCTTTGCACCGAAGCGGTCGGGATTGATGGCGTCGGCCGACGGCAGCGGGGCCGTGGTGGCGGGCTGCGGCAGCGGCGTGGCGATCGGCTTGTCGGTGGTTGCGCCGATGTCGGGCTTGGGTTGCGGCAACGGGACGGTTTCCGCCATGGCGGCCTGCACCGTGAGCGCCGCAAGGAACGCACTGAAAAGGATTGTCCGCGCGGGCACGTCAGTCCTCGAAACGCGGCGCGGTCTCGTCGAGCAGCGCGTTGGCGCTGGCGACTGCCATCTTTGGGTCGACGCCGTCGGCAAAGACGGCGCTGGACAGCGCCACGAATTCGGCGCCGGTGGCTGCCACCGCCTCCACCGAGGCGAGGTCGGACCCTGCCATGACGATGCAAGGGATCTGGATCACATCCGCCCACCATTGTCCCAGCGACAGGTTGCGCGGGTGCGGCTCCGGCTTGTTGTCGTAGCCGAAGCGGCCGAAGAAGATGTAGTCGGGTCTGAGTTCGCCGAGTTCCAGCGCATCGTCGCGCGTCTTGGCGCCGCCGGTGCCGACCATCATTTTTGTCTGAAAACGATCGATCGTCTCGGCGAGTTCGGCCTTGCCGACCTCGACATGGATGCCATCGGCCTGGACGCGACCGGCGATGCGGGTGTCGCCGGCAATGACGACAGCAACGCCTGCCGCCTGCGCCGTCGGCACGATCCGTTCGGCGAAGGCCTGGAAGGAAGCCTCGTCCATGCCGTTCTCCGGCAGGATGAGCGAGGCGACATCGCCGCCCTTGAACGCCGTGCCGATGCGCTCAGCCGACACGCCGGGCGGCGCGATCAGCACGATGCGGCAGCGATTTGGAGGCGTTGCGTCGTTCATTGGTTTTCGATCCCGGTTTTCGCCTATGCCGGGCGAAGATGGTTGCATTGCGGCATAGAGCAAAGTGCCGGCCTTGAACAGGCGGGCGGGGCAGGATCATTGGCGCATGATTGTCGTCCGGCGACGTTCTTGCCTCACTTGATTGCCGGAGTGCTCTCGGCTGGGGCCTTCGATCTCCACAGCGTCCAGCCAAGATTCATCCCGGCGGCGGCGATCAGGATGGCGGCGGCGCCGACGATCTGGGCCCGATGCAGCCGGTGGCCGAAGGCGACGACATCGACTAGGATCGCGACCACAGGGTAGATAAAAGACAGCGACCCCTGCAGATGCGTTGGCAGTTTCTGGATGGCGCCGTACATCAGGATGTACATCAGACCGGTATGGACGACGCCAAGCGTCGCCAGCATGCTCCAGCTCCACGCATCGGCGGGAAAATGAGAAAAGTTGGCGAAGGGTGCCAGTATGACGACGCCGACGCAGACCTGGATCAGGGCGATCAGGTGCGGTGGCGTGCCTTTTAGCTTCTTAGTGACGATGGCGGCGACGGCCCAGAAGAAAGCCGCACCCAGCGCCATCGCGATGCCGGTAAAATAATCCGTGCCGACACTACCTGTATTGGGGCCTGCAGCATCAGGCGAGGCCTGCACGATCAGCAGCATGCCGACGAAGGCGATGCCAAGCCAGGCCAGCTTTGTCATGGTCAGCCGTTCTGAGAAGAAGAGCGCGCCGAAGCCGACCAGCATGAAGGGCTGCGTGTTGTAGACAGCCGTGGCGATCGAGATCGAGGCGCGGGAAAACGAGCTGAACAGCAGCAACCAGTTGATGACGATGGCCGCGCCGCCAAGGGCCGCGATCGCCACGATGCGCAACGACAGCTTGCCGCGCAGCAGCCCAATGGCAGCGCAGATGATCAGCAGCGTTATCGCGCCGAAGGCACAGCGCCAGAAGACGACGTCCATGATGGGCTGGCCCGACATGACGACGAACCATCCGATCGTGCCGAGGATCGCCATTGCGGCCGTCATTTCGATCGTGCCGCGCACCGTGCTGTCCATGAGTATTGCCTCTCGAAACGCTGATGGTTGATAATTCCATGCCGCATCAGCGCTTTCTATAATTTGCGCCAGGTGATATGCCAGTCGTGCCTAATTAAATAAGGTGATGACGGCCTTTTCCTTGGGAATGTCAAATGCTGGACGATCTGGACCGACGCCTTCTCGAAATCCTGATCAAGGATTCGCGAACGTCATTGAAGGAACTGGCCCAACAGGTCGGGTTGTCATCGCCAAGCGTTTCGGAGCGGCTTCGACGTCTTGAGGATCGCGGCGTCATCCGGGCCTTCACCGTCGAGATCGATCCGCAAGCGCTCGGCTACACCTTGCAGGCGATCGTTCGCATCCGGCCCTTGCCGGGCAAGCTGCATATTGTGCAGAAGCTGATTGAGGAGACTCCGGAGTTTGGCGAATGCGACAAGGTGACGGGCGACGACTGCTTTGTTGCCCGGCTGTTCGTGCGCTCGATCGGCGATCTCGACAAGCTTCTCGACCGTATCGCCGACAAGGCCGAAACGAGCACAGCCATCATCAAGGCGCAGCCGATCCGCAGGCGCCCACCGCCGCTCGCCGCAACCGCCATCTCAAAACCGTAACAGGCCTCAGCACTCACGACGCATCGCATCGTGTGCACATTTGCAGTCGCGGCGCGAAGGTTTATCGGCTATTCCAGCGTCTACACGCTTTCCCTCCAACTGCTCCCCGCCGATGTCAGGTCTTCTCTTCGATCCCTGGTTCTATGCCGCCGCCATTCCAGCCGTCATCCTGGTTGGCCTGTCCAAGGGCGGCTTTGGCGGCGCGGTCGGCTTCGTCGGCGTGCCGCTGATGGCGCTGGCCATGCCGCCGGTGCAGGCCGCCGCCATCCTGCTCCCTATACTATGCCTGATGGACATCGTCTCGGTGTGGACATGGTGGGGTGTCTACGACCGCAAGATGCTTACGGACATGATGCCGGGGGCGGTGATCGGCATCGGCCTCGGCTGGCTGACCGCGGCGTTGGTGACAGCGGAAATGGTGCGGCTGATCGTCGGCGCGGTGGCCATGATATTCGTGCTTCGCTGGGTCTTTATACAGATGCGGCACGGTGCGGGCCACTCGGCCGAGCCCAACCGCGCGGCTGCCGCCTTCTGGGGGACGGTCGCCGGTTTCACCAGCTTCGTCGCCCATGTCGGCGGCCCGCCCTTTCAGGTCTATGCGCTGCCGATCCGGCTCGATCCGAAAGTGCTGTCGGGCACCGCCGCAATCTTCTTTGCCGCCACCAACGCATTGAAGCTCATCCCCTATTTTGCGCTGGGACAGTTCGACACCACCAACCTGACCGCGTCGGCGGTTCTGGTACCGCTGGCGCCGCTTTCGACCATCGCCGGCGCCTGGCTGGTCCGGCGGATGCGGCCGGAACTGTTCTACCCCTTCACCTACGCAACCGTCGCGGTCGTCGCAGTCAAGCTTCTGTGGGACGGGATTGCCGGCCTTCTCTAAAGCGTCGCGTGTGACCGGCCTCATGCGACGCGCTTTAGGTTCTTGTTTTATGCATGTCGTTATCGCAAAACCGCTGCACACTTTTTGCGCGACATGCATTAGATTGCCGGCCATGGAAGCTGCCGGCAGCCGAGCCGCCGTCAGCGTCACGGCAGATTTCAGGCGGCGCTCGGCACCAACCGGCGCGTTCCGCCGAGGGCGAGAGCAATTCCGGTGGTCAGGACCAGCGCCATACAGCCCAGGATGGTGACATCGTTCAGCGTCGGCTTCAGCACCATGTCGGCTATGATCACCAGCATCACCGAATAGTCGACGCGTGCAGCGTTGAGGATGCGCTGGCCCTGGGCGAGGGCCGCCGGCGTGACGCCGTCCTTGGCGATCATCCCCGCCATGCGGTCGGCGGTCGGCTTGAAGATGAACATGCCGATGCAGAAAGTCGTCGCGTAGCCGGCAAGGCCGATCAGGATCCACAGGTCGGAGAAGCCGACCCAGAACCCGCACATGATGAGGCCGAAGGCGAGCGTCAGCATCGACATCGGCGCGAAGAACCTGTTGCCCAGCTCGCCAGTGGCGCGCATGGCCTGCAGCACGCCTTCGATGTTTCCGGCGCGATCGGCGCGCACCGCAAGCACCATCAGTGTGAAGCCGCCGCCGACCCAGAGGATCGCCGAGAGGACGTGCAGAAATTTGACGATCGAATACCAATCCATGGTTGCCTCCTTGGGTGTTTGACGATCGCGAGCGGCGCATATTTGCTCCATCTCGCTGCGAGGAGCGGGCGTTTAGCGCGGCGCCTGTTTCGGAACGATGTCGCGCGGGAGGCAGCTTTGTTTCGACGTCCTATGAGACACGGCCGTAACGGGATCGTTCAACAATTGCGCCAGCGCGTCGCGCTGTTTTCTGCTATTTTGACGGCGCCGGGGGAAGGGTCGGGCGCCATGCAGCATCGTCCAGAAACATTGCCGATGCTAATGCGCCGATGCCGGGACCCGGCGGCGGGGCGACCGCCTGAACTCAACCCATTCCCATGACGGGAAAAGGCAAATCGGGGGATACTATGCAAAAGGTAGCACGAAATTTCTTCACGCTGGCCGTCGTCTACGCACTGTTCGGGATGGCGCTCGGCCTTCAGATGGCGATCAGCAAAGACCATGGGCAGATGCCGACCCACGCCCATACCATGGTGGCCGGATGGCTGATGTCGGCGGTGTTTGCCTTCTTCTACCATCTGTTTCCGGCAGTCGCGGAAAAGAGGCTTGCCACCGTCCATTTCTGGTTGACGGCAATCAGTGGCATCGGCCTGTTGATCGGCCTTTACATCATGCTTGGCGGTAACCCGGCGATCGAGCCGCTGGTGGCAACGTCCTCGATGGGCTTTTACGCGGGATTGCTGCTGTTCGCCTATATCGCGCTGCCGGTGGTGTGGAAAGCCGAGCGGCTTCTTGAGGCCCAAAAGGCCTGAATATTGTGCTGTTACGGCACAGGCGGGCGACGCTTGTTCAAAAAATATCCGCGCCGTTAAGGCTTCATTAAGCTTTACAGGCGTTTACTATGTGCATCCAGTGATCTGGATTCTTACCGAGTGGTTGGAGCCACTTTGTTTGACGCCTCCCTGTTAAACTCCTGAGAGCCGCCTTATCCGCGGCTCTTTTTTTGTCCGCGATCGGATTGCCGGGCGCCTGCGCCGCCGTTAACCGTTTGTTAAACATATGCTTGCCTTCGCCGGCGGCGAAGCGCATTTTCAAGCCTCGGTCATATAGGGTGCAGGGCGTGACGGCGATGGCGCCGATTCGGCCGGCTGTAAGGCAAGTGCAGGGCGTATCGATGAACGATCCTTCGAAGGGAAGCGCGAAAACCATCAAGCTGGCGGAGCGCCGGGTTTTCTCCCAATCCTTCAAGCCGCTCTACCAGGAAGGGATGGGCCTGGTCGAGCAGGCGGCCGAATATCTGGACGGCAAGGGCCGGGCGGAGGCGAAGAAACTGTCCAGGCTGGCGGCGACGCTCTATGCGGCCGAATCGATGCGACTGACCACGAGGCTGATGCAGGTCGCCTCTTGGCTGCTATTGCAGCGCGCGGCGAATTCCGGCGAGATGACCCGCGATCAGGTTGCTTCCGAAAAATCCAAGGTGCGTCTCGACACCGCTTCCGCCAACAACGATGCCGCAGGCTGGGTCGAACTGCCCAAGGATTTTCTTGACCTCATCGACCGCTCGCTGCGCCTGCAGGCGCTGGTGCGTCGCATGGACGAGGAAATCTACGGCGGCGCCGTGGCCGACGTGTCGCCATCCGGCCGCCGCGTCAATCCGGTTTCCGATCAGATCACGCTGCTGAACACGGCTTTTGCCCGCGGCTGAGAGACTGTTTGGAAACTGTGCTCCCGCGACCATCTGACGGCGTTTTCTGCGCTTACCTACAGCGCCGCGCGTCCTTCTTGGACGCGCAAAGGACGCTGTAGCACTTTGATTTTGTGCATGATCCTTTCCGAAAATCGGTTCCGATTTTCGGGGCCATGCGCGCGCTCACGGACCCAAATGTCCGCTCCGCTCCGGTTCTCGAAACCACCACCATATGACTCGCCGGAGCGACTTTCGAAACAGTCTCTTTGGCTCTTCCTGGACGCAGCGGAGCCTGTTTCTGGTTTGTTCACATTTCGCTGGCATCGCTGTCCGCCAAGGGTAGACTTGGCGGATGGGGGAAACGATTCGCATCATCGGTATCGATCCGGGGCTGAGGCGTACCGGCTGGGGCATCGTCGAGAGCCTCGGCAACTCGCTGCGCTTCGTCGCCTCCGGCACGGTGCGTTCCGACGACAAGGCGGCGCTGGCGACGCGGCTTTGCCAGTTGCATGATGGGCTTGCCGAGATCCTACATACCGCCATGCCGCACGAGGCGGCGGTCGAGCAGACTTTCGTCAACAAGGATGCGGCCGCGACGCTGAAGCTTGGCCAGGCGCGCGGCATCGCCATGCTGGTGCCGGCGCTGGCAGGTCTGGTCGTTGCCGAATATGCGCCCAATGCCGTCAAGAAGGCGGTGATCGGCGTCGGCCATGGCGACAAGAAACAGATCCACATGATGGTCAAGGTGCTGATGCCGAAGGCGACGTTCGACACCGACGATGCCGCCGACGCGCTGGCCATTGCCATCTGCCACGCTCATCACCGGCAGAGTGTTGTCTATAGGATGGCGAGGATGGCGCTGGCATGAGGGACCACACATGATCGGCAAGCTCAAAGGCACGCTGGACGAGATCGACGAGGATTTCTGCATCATCGACGTGCACGGCGTCGGCTATGTCGCCCACTGCTCGGCGCGCACGCTTGCCGCTTTGCCAGCACCCGGCGAGGCGGTGGTGCTGTTCATCGAGACCTATGTGCGCGAGGATATGCTGCGGCTCTACGGTTTCCAGTCGGTGCTGGAGCGCGAGTGGTTCCGGCTGTTGATGAGCAATGTGCAGGGCGTCGGCGCCAAGGTGGCACTGGCCATTCTGTCGACGCTGGCGCCGGCCGATCTCGCCAATGCCATCGCGCTACGTGATATTGCCATGGTCAGCCGCGCGCCCGGCGTCGGCAAAAAGGTGGCCGAGCGCATCGTCACCGAACTGAAGAACAAGGCGCCAGCCTATGCGGGCACTGCCTCCGGCACCATCGGCCTGAAGCAGGAACTCGGCGATGGCGTGGCGCCGGCGTCGATCACCGACGCCGTCTCGGCGCTGGTCAATCTCGGCTATTCGCGCGATACCGCCGCCAATGCGGTGGCGGCGGCGCTGAAGAGCGCCGGCGAGGATGCGGATGCTTCGAAGCTTATTCGATTCGGGCTGAAGGAGCTGGCGCGGTGAGTCTGCGCTTGTCCCGTTCCCTGCCCTGTGCAAGGAAGGCGGCATGAGCCTTTCGCCACGCCTCATTGCTCCCGACAAGCGCGGCGAGGATGCCGAGCAGACCTTGCGGCCGCAGACGCTCGGCGACTTCGTCGGCCAAGCGGCGGTGCGGGCCAATCTCAAAGTGTTCATCGAGGCCGCAAAGGGCCGCAGCGAGGCGCTTGACCACGTGCTGTTCGTCGGGCCGCCCGGCCTCGGCAAGACGACGCTGGCGCAGATCATGGCGCGTGAGCTCGGTGTCAATTTCCGCTCGACCTCCGGTCCGGTCATCGCCAAGGCCGGCGATCTCGCAGCCCTGCTCACCAATCTCGAAGACCGCGACGTGCTGTTCATCGACGAGATCCACCGGCTCAACCCGGCGGTCGAGGAAATTCTCTATCCGGCGATGGAGGATTTCCAGCTCGACCTGATCATCGGCGAAGGGCCGGCGGCGCGCTCGGTCAAGATCGACCTAGCCCGTTTCACCCTGGTCGCCGCAACCACCCGGCTCGGCCTCTTGACCAACCCGCTGCGCGACCGCTTCGGCATCCCGGTCCGTCTCAATTTCTACTCGGTCGAGGAACTGGAGCAGATCGTGCGGCGCGGCGCCCGCATCCTTGCGATGCCGCTCGGCGACGATGGCGCGCTGGAGATCGCACGGCGCGCGCGTGGGACACCGCGCATCGCCGGCCGCCTTTTGCGCCGCGTGCGTGATTTTGCATCAGTCGCCGGCGACGGTCATGTCGATCGCCAGATCGCCGACGAGGCGCTGACGCGGCTCGAGGTCGACGCGCTCGGCCTCGACGCGCTCGACCGCCGCTATCTCTCGATGATCGCGCGGAATTTTGGCGGCGGGCCGGTCGGCATCGAGACCATTGCGGCAGGGCTTTCCGAGCCGCGCGACGCCATCGAGGACATCATAGAGCCCTATCTGATCCAGCAGGGTTTTATTCAGCGCACGCCGCGCGGCCGCGTGCTGACCGCCAATGCCTGGCGGCATCTCGGACTCGACGCGCCGAAGGATCTGGCGCAGCAGCAGATCAGCCTGTTCCAGGAGGA
This sequence comes from Mesorhizobium sp. WSM4807, assembly GCF_055811615.1. Classification (NCBI taxonomy): domain Bacteria; kingdom Pseudomonadati; phylum Pseudomonadota; class Alphaproteobacteria; order Hyphomicrobiales; family Phyllobacteriaceae; genus Mesorhizobium; species Mesorhizobium sp. WSM4807. The sequence goes on along the minus strand of NZ_JBVVQY010000029.1, from coordinate 17,227 downwards.
ATGACGAAGTCTGCAGGCGCCTCTCAGTCACGAATGCTTCTGTGTCTTCGTCGGATCCAAGGTGATGATTGACAAGGATTATAATCCTCATCATGCTGCTCATTTCTTAACCATAGAAGTTCAGTCAAATTTCGATTTGACTTTTTTCAAATAGTATAGCGTTATTTCAGGCACCGCGTAATATGCGACATTAAGCGCTCACGCATAACTATATGCATTGAAGTCCTGGCTTTCTACGCCGCTGACAGCGGCGAAGAAGTATATTGTCAATTGTTCAATATGGCAGGGGGAAGCTATGATTGCAGCAAGCAGAGTGACCGAGCTTAAGACAGAACCCCGCTACATCGATATCGCCAGACAGGGTGATAGCGATCTCGATGTACTCAAGTTACTTCCTGGAACGTGGAAGAATGACCCGGGCATGAAGGGGCGCGGCTGGAATGCGATCGCTTTGCCATTCGCTTCATCGGGCAGCGGGATCGACTACCGGCTCCTGGTCAATCAATATGATGAGGTGCTCAAATTCACTTTGGTGGACAAGGGCGTCAAGAATCGCGGCATCCAGAGGAACGGAACTTCGATCAACACCGACCAGGTCGTGGTCGCACTGGATTACGAGCAACGGATCGAGCAGTTGCTTGCCGACGATTTTCCGGCGAGCGGCCTGCAGGGAGATCCGAAAACGACGATTCACCACGAGCCGGGCCTTTGGTTGTTCATGACCAATGAGGCAGAGAAAACCAGCAACATTGGACGCCTTGGGACCATTCCGCACGGCGACTCACTGCTTGCATTGGGTGCGGGCGAGGTCACCAACGGGCCACCGACAATTCCGCCAATCAATGGGTTGCCGATAGGCGTCAATCAGAATCTCACCAGTCCCTATCTGGCGCCCTACAATCATTTTCATCTCGCTCCGTTCAAGGGTGTTGTGGCCGATCCCACCTTTCCGGGTTTCGATCCGGTAAAGCCACATCTGCTTCTTGTCGGCGGCGCTCCGGGAACCGTAACCAGAACGACAAAGCTGCAGGTCAGCACGACTGTCGAGACCGCCGGGATCGTCAATATTCCCTTCATCGTAAGGCAGGCCAACGCGGCCGAAATGATTTCGACTTTCTGGATAATGGAATTGGACGAGCTGACGCCCGCGGGAACGCCGCGCCTCATTCTGCAATATCTGCAAATCGTGCTTCTCGATTTCTTCCCGCGTCGCGATGGTCTGCCGGGCCTGATAAGATGGCCCCATGTCAGCATCAACACGATGGAGAAGGTCGCGGATGCCGACGCAATGAAGACAGCGGCGCCAGCCACGCCCTGATGCATGTCGCCCAAAAGTGCGCAGCGGTTTTGGGGGCAACGACATGCATGGAAACAAACATTTGAAGCGCGTCGCATGAATCCTTTCAAACGCGGCGCGCTTTGAGCCTGGTCCATCCCGACAGCGGGATGGGGCTCTATCTCAATGTTTGAGCACCGGATTTTCCCAAAAACCGGTACCCACTTTTGGGTCCGATGCTTTAGCTGCGCAAAATCTCCTAATCCTGGTCAGCTTGCCGGCACATTTGCGGATTTTAACGCGAAGCCTCGCGCTGTGGGACGACGATCCCGCGAACGACGGAGCTGAGCGATGATCACCAGACGTGGCTTCCTGCGCCTCATCGGCGGTTCGTTCTTATCGGCCGTGTCGCTCGGCGCTTATGCGGTTGGCCTGGAGCCGATGTTGCTGACGCATGTAAAGCGCTATTCATTGACGCCGCCAAACTGGCCTGCAGGATTGCGGCTTCGCGTTGTCGCTCTCGCCGATATTCATGCTTGCCGGCCATGGATGACGCCGGAGCGGATTAAGTCGCTTGCCGAACGGGCGAACGCCCTGCAGCCGGATCTGATTGTCCTGCTTGGCGACTATGCATCCGGCACGCGCCTGGTGACGGACTGGGTGGATTCCTCCGAATGGGCGCCGGCCTTGTCCGGTCTGAAGGCGCCGCTCGGCGTGTGGTCGATCCTTGGCAATCACGACTGGTGGGAGGACCTTTCCGCGCAAAAAGCCGGGTTGGGGCCGACGGTGGCGCGCCGGGCGCTCGAGCGCGCCGGCATCCCGGTCCTGGAAAACGATGCCGTCCGCCTGGAAAAGGACGGGCATGGCTTCTGGATCGCCGGACTTGCGGACCAACTTGCGCTGCGGCCGGGCAAAACCTGGGGCCGCAGCGGATTCAAAGGACTGGACGACCTGCGCGGCACGCTGGCAAAAGTAAGCGACAAGGCTCCCGTTATTCTGCTCGCACATGAGCCGGACATATTCCCGAAGGTCCCGTCACGGGTATCGTTGACTCTTTCGGGTCATACCCATGGCGGACAGGTGCGGCTGTTCGGCTATTCTCCGGTCGTGCCATCCCGCTTCGGCAACCGTTTTGCCTATGGCCATGTCGTGGAGGAGAACCGGAACCTGATCGTCTCCGGAGGGCTCGGTTTCAGCATCCTGCCGGTGCGTTTTGGGATGCGCCCAGAGATTCTTTCGATCGAACTGCGTTCAGCCTGAACCGCTTCAATTAAGTGACTTGACCACGTCCATCACATCCGGCTCGGTCTTGTCGCGATCAAAAGCGTCGACGATGCCGAAGGCACCGCCATAGCTCCAGACCGACCACGAGAAGCCACGGGCTTCGGCGCGGGCGATCATGTCCTTGACATAAGCGGCACGGTATTCGGCCGGCATCACATGGGCATTGCGGTATTCCTGGCGGATCATGCCGAATTCGACGAGCGTGATGTTCTCCGGCTTGATGGCGTTGGCCTTTGCCCAGGCTTCGACCCTGGTGAACGGCGCATCCATCGTCTCGAGCAGCTTCTCATCCTTGTCGATGCTGGCGACCTGCTCGTCGAGATAGGCAAGCAGGCCGCTCTGCCGCGTCCATGGCGCCTCGACCTTGATCCTTGCACGGATCGTATCGAGCCCAGCATCGAGCTGGGCGCGCGGGACGGCGCTGAGCGGATAGGGCACGCCGGTCACATAAGGGATGAAATCGCCGGCCCAGGTCGCGCCCTGATGGGTCAGCAGCAGGAACGGCTCGTAGGAATGAAAGGTCCAGATGATGTGAACGCGCCGCCGCGAACAGTCTCAGATGGCGCTCCGGCCACAGGCCGCCGTCGGTGTCGCAGTCGATGACCGGCTCGTTCATCGGCTCGAAAGCAACTTGGCGCGGATCCTCATCGGCCAGCATGCGCGCCATCTTGCGCACCACTTCGACATAGGCATCGAGCACTTTCGGGTCGTCCATCACCTCGCCCAAGCCGATCTTGCGGCTGCTGCCGCTGGGGATCAGATGCATGTCGACGATCACTTTCAGTCCGGCGCGATTGATCATGCGCACCGAGCCCAGCATGCTGGCATAGAGGTCGTCGCGCAGCGCCAGCGTCTCGCCGGACAGGAACGGCGACGGGTCGACCGGCATGCGCAGGAAATCGAAGCCGGCGCTCTTCAGCGCCTTAAGGTCATCGTCGCTGAGGAATTTGCGCCATTCCGGATAGGGCAGGATTGCCCGCCGGTCGCCCCATTTGTCCTCGCCCGGCCAGGTCGTCCATTGGTCGAGGTTGAGGTCGCGCTTCATCGAAAAGTTCGCCGCCTGGCCCGGCAGCGCCAGCGCGGCCAGCACAAGCAGCGCCGCCATCAAGGTCTTGATCATCGCCGTCAACAGTGCCATCGGGTTCATGCGCCAAGCTAATGCGTGTCGCCCAAAAAGTGTGTAGCGGTTTTGGGACAACGACACGCACGGAAACAACCACCTGAAGCGCGTCGCGCTTCAGGTGCCCGGTCAGGCCCGAAAAGGAAAGCGCAATGGACGATCATGGTGAATCGGCGACGCTCTGCGCCGGGCTTTCCGGCGCGCTGACGGAATTCGGCCACCGGCTGATGGCGCGGGTCTATTATGCCGACACCGATTTCTCCGGCGTCGTCTACCACGCACGCTATCTCGAATTCTTTGAGCGCGGCCGTTCCGACTATCTCAGGCTTGCCGGGGTCCATCACACCGAGCTTGCCGAGGGCAAGCATGGCGAAAAAATAATTTGGGTGGTGCGGCGCATGGAGATCGACTTCCGCGGCTCCGCCCGCATGGACGATGTCTTGACCATCGAGACGCGCACCGAGGACATTTCGGGCGCCCGCATCTTCATGGCGCAGCAGCTGAAGCGCGGCGGCGAGGTGCTGGTCGAGGCGCGGGTCGAGGCGGCGATCATCGGCGAGAACGGCCGGCCTAGGCGTTTTCCGAAGGAATGGATCGCTGCCTTCATGCCCAAGGCAAATCAGCAAGTTCAAAATCGGTAAGTTACTGACGCCGATGATCCGCCGACGATGCCGGGCGGCTCGCCCAAGGCGCGGCAATGCGCCGCGCTGTCCGTCCTAACCCATCCTTAACCATAACGGTTCATGAAGAGGGTGGTGAAGATTGGAGAATCCAGCGCCTTCCTTTCACCAAGATTTGCCCCGAAAACGCCGCCAACGGTGCATTTTGGGGTTATTCCGCAAGCATTGCGCGAACGGACCACAAGGGATGCCCATGGGCCAGCTGCCAGCCGTGCTCGGAAAATCTTAAGGACGTAACCATGGAAAATATCGCACTCGCCGAACCGGGCGCGCATTTGTCGATTTGGGCGCTGTTCATACAGGCCGGCTGGGTGGTCAAGCTGGTCATGATCGGGCTGCTCTGCGCCTCGATCTGGACCTGGGCGATCATCGTCGACAAGCTCGTCGCCTATGGCCGCATGCGGCTCGCGCTCAATCGCTTCGAACAGGTGTTCTGGTCGGGGCAGTCGCTGGAAGAGCTCTACCGCACGCTCGCCGACCGCAAGACGTCAGGCATGAGCGCCATCTTCGTCGCCGCCATGCGCGAATGGAAAAAAAGCTTCGAGAAGGGCGCGAAATCGCCGCTTGGCCTGCAGACCCGCATCGACAAGGCGATGGACCTGGCGCTGACCCGCGAAATGGAAAAACTGGAAGGACGGCTTGGCTTTCTCGCCACCACCGGCTCGGCGGCGCCCTTCATCGGCCTGTTCGGCACCGTGATCGGCATCATGACCTCGTTCCAGGCGATCGCCGCATCCAAGAATACCAGCCTGTCGGTGGTCGCACCCGGCATTGCCGAGGCGCTGCTGGCTACGGCAATAGGCCTGCTCGCGGCTATCCCCGCCGTCATCGCCTACAACAAACTGTCGTCGGACGCGAGCAAGATCGCTGTGCGCATGGAAGGGTTCGCGGACGAGTTCTCCGCCATACTCTCGCGCCAAATCGATGAAAAAGTCGCGCAGAAGACCTGAGGAACAATCATGGGAATGTCTGTAGGCGCGGGTGGCGGAGGACGCGGTGGTCGTGGCCACAGGCGGCGCGGCCGCCATCACGCGATGATATCGGAGATCAACGTCACACCGATGGTCGACGTGATGCTGGTGCTGTTGATCATCTTCATGGTCGCGGCGCCACTGCTGACGGTCGGCGTTCCGGTCGACCTGCCGGAAACACAGGCCAAGGCGATCGCGGCCGACACGCAACCGATCGAGGTATCCATCAACTCCGCCGGCCAGATTTACATCCAGAAGACCGAGATCCCGATCGAGGAACTGGTGGCAAAGCTGCAGGCGATCTCGAAGACCGGCTATGACGAGCGCATCTTCTTTCGCGCCGACAAGGCAACCAATTATGGAGCGGCTCTGCAGGTCATGGCCCGTGTCCAAGCCGCTGGCTACAAGAATATGAGTCTCATCTCGCTGCAGGAACAGGACCAGTAGACAAGAACATGCGGACCGGCCTCACCACATCGGTGATCTTGCATGCGACGGCGATCGCCTTCGGGCTGTTCACGCTGTCGGCGCCGGCTGCACTTCCGTCGTCCGAAGTCGAGTCGGTCGCAGTCGAGATCGTGCCGATGGAAGCGATCGCGCAGATACAGAAAGGCGACAAGAAAGCTGCGGTGAGCGAAAAGCCGGCTCCATTGCCGACCCAGCGTCCGGACATCGTGGCCGACGCGCAGACGGTCGGCGAGAACAGCGTCGATACCGACAAGCCGCCGACGCCGGATCCCAAGCCCCAGCCGGTCGATAAGGCTGAGGCGCCGCCGCCCGCGCCGACGCCGAAAGAAAAGCCGAGGCCCGAGGACGTGCCGAAACCGAAGGAGCAGCCCAAGCCTGTCCCGGCGACGGAGGTCGCACCGGTGCCGCAGCCGAAGGAAGAGGTGAAGCCCGAGCCGGTCAAGCAGGCGGAGCCAAAACCGACACCGGCCAAGGAGCCGGCGCCGACGCCGCCGCAGGACAAGACCGCCGCCATCGACCCGAAGCCTGAGGTCAAGCCGGACGCCGTCGCCGAGGCCATCGCCCAGGAGCCGCCAACCGAGACGACGCAGCTTCCGGACTCTGCGCCTGCCCCGCAGGCGCGGCCGAAGCCGCAGCCGGCTCAGGCCGAAAGCGCTAAGGCGCCCGAGCGCAAGGACGCCGACAAGCCGGTCAAGGAAGCCTCATCCAAGCCGAAATCGGAAGACAAGCAGTTCAACGCCGACGAGATTTCGGCGCTGCTCGACAAGCGGAAGCCGTCCGGCGGCGGCGCCAAGCGCTCGACCCAGCAGGCATCGCTCGGTGGGGACAAGGATCAGGGCCAGAAGCTCTCGAGGTCGGAGCAGGGCGCGTTGGAGGCACAGCTCGGCGGTTGCTGGACCCTGCCGGTAGGGCTCGAGAGTTCGGAGAATTTCATCGTCGTAGTCCGGTTCAACCTGGACGCCTCCGGCAAGCTGGATGGTCGGCCATCTGTCGAAAAGTCGAGCGGCAACCGCCCGTTCGACGAAAGTGCCGTGCGCGCGGTTCAGAAATGCGATGTGGCCGGTCTGCAGGTCCCCGCAGGCAAACAAGACATCTGGGCCGACGTTCGTGTCACGTTCGATCCGAGGGAGATGCTGGGCCTATAGGCCTGGCGCCCCGTAGAATATTAAAGAGAAGCGAGAAGACATGAAATCCATCCTCCAGCCGCTCCTGATGATCATAGCGATGGCGCTGGGCATGACTGCCGCCGCCACCTTGCCGGCGCGGGCGCTCGTTGAGCTCAACGTCAACAAAGGCAATGTCGAGCCGCTGCCGATCGCCATCACCGACTTTCAAGGTGGCGATGCGCTGGGTGCGGAGATTTCCGGCATCGTCAGCGCAGACCTGAAACGCTCCGGCCTGTTCGCGCCGATCGACAAGAGCGCCTTCATAGAAAAGATCTCCAATCCGGATGCCACGCCCCGTTTCGAGGACTGGAAAGTGATCAATGCCCAAGCGCTGGTCACCGGCAGCGTCAGCAAGGAGGCCGATGGCCGCGTCCGCGCCCAGTACAGGCTGTGGGATACGTTTGCCGGCCAGCAGATGTCCGGCGAGCAGTTCTTCGCCAACGACGCCAATACGAGGCGTGTCGCCCATATCATCGCCGACGCGATCTATGAACGGCTGACCGGCGAGAAGGGCTATTTCGACACGCGCGTCGTCTTCATCGACGAATCGGGCGCAAAGAACGCGCGCAAGAAGCGCCTCGCCATCATGGACCAGGACGGCGCCAATATCCGCTACCTGTCGGATGGCAGGTCGATCGTGCTGACGCCGCGTTTCTCGCCAAACCGGCAGGAAATCACCTACATGTCCTATGAAAGCGGCCAGCCGAAGGTCTATCTGCTGCAGATCGAGACCGGGCAGCGCGAACTGGTCGGCGACTTTCCCGGCATGACCTTTGCGCCGCGCTTCTCGCCCGACGGCCAGAAGGTGATCATGAGCCTGCTGCGCGACGACGGCAATTCCAACATCTTCGCCATGGATTTGAGGAGCCGCTCGACGACAAGGCTCACCAATTCGACGGCCATCGACACGTCGCCATCCTATTCTCCGGATGGCAGCAAGGTGGTGTTCACCTCCGACCGCGGCGGCCGCGCGCAGATCTATGTGATGGGCGCCGACGGTTCGGGCCAGACCCGCATCTCCTTCGGCGATGGCGTCTATTCGACGCCGGTGTGGTCGCCGCGCGGCGATCTCATCGCCTTCACCAAGCAGACCGCCGGCGAGTTCCAGATCGGCGTCATGCGCGTCGACGGTTCGGGCGAGCGCATCCTCTCAACCGGCTTCCAGCAGGAGGGGCCGACCTGGGCGCCCAACGGCCGGGTGCTGATGTTCTTCCGCGATTCAGCCGGCGGGCCGAAACTCGTTTCGGTCGATCTCACCGGCCGCAACGAACAGTCGATCCCGACGGCGAATTTCGCATCGGACCCGGCCTGGTCGCCGCTGCTCGAGTGAGAGGAATTGGAGAAATGAAGAATTGAAGAGATGAAGAATTGAAGAGATGGAGAAAACGGGAAGCTATATTAAGCGAGCGAGGGATCTAGAGGTCTATAAGCGCGCTTATGCGGTTTCTCTGGACGTGCACGGAGCCACGCTTGCTTTCCCGAAAATGGAGCAGTACGCACTGGCCGATCAATTGCGTCGTTCCAGCAAGGGAATCTGCGCCAATTTGGCTGAGGGATTTGCCAAACAGACCCACTCCAAGCTCGAATTCGCACGTTTCATTTCGATGGCTATGGGGTCGTGCAGCGAAGTGGAGACGTGGATTTCGTACGCGTTCGACCTTGGATACATCACACAAGCGCTCCGCGACGAATGGCTGCAATCCTATGCTTACATCTATGGAATGCTGGTGAATCTGAGAGAGAAGCTGAAGTGACCTCTCTCTTCAGTTCCTCGATTCCTCAACTCTTCAATTCGCTCTTTCCACGGCTTGGTCGCGTTTTAGCCGCATTTCCGCCTAGGGTCCGCGCACATTGTTGCCCCTCTGGTGGCGTCTGGCAAAACGGCTGCGGACGGCAGCCGAAACCAAATTTTAACCGTGTTTCTTGAACGCCGGTTAACCCAAACGTGGTTACTGGACGATCAACGAAATCACTCGAATTGCGAAGGAGAGGCGGCATGGGCCGTATCGCAGCACTTACCAGAAACCCGGCGATGATCGCGCTGGTGGCGTTGCTCGCCATCGCCGGTTGCGCCTCGAAGAAGAACCTGAATAGCGCCGCCGATCTTGGTCTCAGTGGCGCCGGGGCGGCAACGCCCGGATCGGCCCAGGACTTCACCGTCAACATCGGCGACCGCATCTTCTTCGACACGGATTCGTCCTCGATCCGCGCCGACGCGCAGACGACGCTTTCGCGCCAGGCGCAGTGGCTGAACCAGTATAGGCAGTATGGCATCGTCATCGAAGGCCATGCCGACGAGCGCGGCACGCGCGAATACAATCTGGCGCTCGGCGCCCGCCGGGCCGCCGCCACCCGCGACTTCCTCGTCGCCAGGGGTGTTTCCGCCCAGCGCCTGAAGACCATTTCCTACGGCAAGGAGCGTCCGGTCGCGGTTTGCGACGACATCTCCTGCTGGTCGCAGAACCGCCGCGCCGTCACCACGATCAGCGGCGCCGGTTCTTGATCGGCAATTTCTTGATCGGCAGAAATGCAACACATATGTGCGAAAGGCGGCCGCGGCCGCCTTTTTCATGTCCGGCGCGCCCGGATATGGGACTTGAAACAAAATTTGGCCGAAGTCCTGCGTCCTGGTAAAAGCCGAGCGCCTGACGGTCCACTCCGATCGGAAGGCATGCAACAGGCAAACAATTTCACGGCGAGAGGCACATGCATTTCAGATCGGTCTTGAGCGGCACGCTTGCGCTGCTGCTCGTATCAAGCGTCGCTGCACTTGGTGGCGGTACCGGGGCAATCGGCAATGAGCAAGCTGCAGAAAAAAGCGGTTTTTCCTTCCGCCTGCCGACGCTCGGCATTTTCGGTGAAAAGCCGGGCATTTTCGGTGAAAAAAAGAAACCGGATCAGGTTCAATTCGCGCAGGATGGCACCAGCACTACGGCGCTGGAGGAACAGCTCCGCCAGATGAACGGCAAGATCGAGGAGCTCAACTTCCAGGTGCTGCAGATGCAGGAGCAGATCCGCAAGCAGCAGGAAGACAACGAGTTCCGCTTCCAGCAGTTGGAAGGCGGCTCGCAAGGCGCGCAGCAACCAGCCGAGCAGAAAAAGTCGGACGCCAACACCGACAGCAGCGTCGCCGAGGCTCAGGCGACGCACGCGCCGGCCGATGCGGGCACACCGCCAGCCGGCGACCAGAGCGGGGAGGTCATCGTCGAATCGCCGACAGGCGAACCCGGCACGGTGATCCCGGGCACGCCGCCGAAGACGTTCGGCACAATCACCGTCGACAAGAACGGCAATGTGATCGACGCCGACGGCAACACGCAGGCACATGCACCGGCGCAGAACACCGCCCCCGTCCCCGGTGGCCAAGCCGACCAGGCCGCTGGCACGCAGGCCGGCAAGTCCGACGATACGGTGGTTGCGGCGCTGCCCGCCACCGACGACCCGGAGGAGCTTTACCGCAACTCCTACCAATTCATCCTGTCGGGCGACTACAGCACTGCCGAACAGGGTTTTCGCGACCACATCGCCCGCTTCCCCAAGGACGCCAAGACGGCGGACGCGCATTACTGGCTGGGTGAGTCGCTGCTCGGCCAGCAGAAATACCGCGACGCGGCCGAGACTTTCCTCGCCGCCAGCAAGGACTATCCGAAGGCCAAGAAGGCTCCCGACATGCTGCTGAAGCTCGGCGTGTCGCTGGTCGGCTTGAACCAGCGCGACGTGGCCTGCGCCACTTTCGGCGAGATCGGCAAGCGCTATCCCAACGTTTCCGGCACGCTCAAGGAACGCGTCAAGCAGGAAAGGGCGCTCGCGGCGTGCTAGTTTTTTTCTTGCATGTCGTTGCCCCCTCGCCGGGGCCACTTTTGGGCGACATGCATTGATGCTCGAAACCGAGCCTGACCTTTCGGTTTTTTCGCAGATCGATTTTACGAACGGCGCTGTTGCGGCCGTGTCCGGTGGCAGCGACTCGACCGCCCTTCTCCTTCTCCTCAAAGATCACCTCGACCGTACCGCGCCCGCAACGAAATTGCTGGCCGTGACGATCGATCACGGTCTGCGGCCGGGCGCGACCGCTGAGGCGCAAGCCGTGGCCAGGCTTTGTGCCGGGCGCGGCATTGCCCACCGCATCCTGGTCTGGTCCGGACGCAAGCCGTCGACCGGCCTGCCGGCTGCCGCGCGAGAGGCCCGCTACCGGCTGCTGGCCGAGGCAGCGCAGGCGGAAGGTATCGGCTTGATCCTGACCGGCCACACTGCCGACGACCAGGCCGAGACCGTGCTGATGCGGCACGCGCGCCGCTATGGGGCACGCGAAGAGGGGCGAGGCCTTGCCGGCATGGCACCGGCCACCCTCTATGATTGGCAGATCTGGATCGCACGGCCGCTTCTCGGCACACGGCGTGCGGCGCTGCGCGAAGTCCTGCGGCGCGCGAATGTCGGCTGGGCCGAAGACCCGACCAATGAAGACGAGGCTTTCGAGCGGCCGCGAATCCGCGCAGCGCTTGCCGACAGCAATGGTGCGCAGCGCGTGGAAGATGCGGTGGCGCTGGCCGCGCGGGCTGCGGTGGAGCGCGAACAGCTTGGCCATCGCGCCGCCGCGCTGATCCGTGGCTTTGCCAGCAGCCCCGCCGACGGCCTTATCCGTCTCGATCCGGGTTTTGCGACGGCCGGCGACGAACCGGCGGCCGTCTATGCGCTGCGCATCCTGCTGGCGACTGTCGGCGGCGTTGCCTTTCTGCCCGACCAGGCTCGCAGCGAGGCGCTGCTCGACCGGCTGAGGGCCACGCCGTTTTGCGCCACATTGTCGCGGACGGTGGTCGATGCACGGCGTGCCGGCATCTTCCTGCGTCGCGAAACCCGCAACCTGCCGCCCGCTGCTCCTGCCGTGGACAATGCCCTCTGGGACGGCCGCCGGAGGATCACATTGGGCGACGAGCCCGGTGCATTTTTGATCGCGCCGCTCGGCGCGGCTCGTGCCGCAAAACAGGCAATTGCCGAAGACGGCACGCCGCCAAGCCTTGTCCGCGCGGCTCTGGCGGCCGAGCCGGTGCTGTGGCGCGCAGGCGATTATCTTGGCGAATGCCCTGGTTCGGCGCAGGACAGCCCGGTCTTGCCACGAACAGCGGTATGCCCGGTTGTCGCGCCCTTTGCCCGCTTCCTGCCGTCCTTCGACCTGGCGCCGGCCGGAACTGTCGCCGCGCTGATCGGCGCGCCACCTCTTCCAGCGCCGCCTTTCAGCGGCCACACTGCCGGTTGATCATGGGCGAAAGCTTAACCGCGACATGCTGTTCTGCTTGGCAATGGAGGGCTCCATCCCTATGTTAGACCCAAGTTTCCTCTCACGACGCGTGTCCGCCAGCGGACGCCAACGGGACAATTGATGAATCCGAATTATCGCAATCTCGCGCTCTGGGCGATCATAGCGGTCCTGCTCATCGCTCTCTTTAATCTGTTCCAGACGCCGCAGACGCGCGGAGCAGCGAGTGATGTCCCCTATTCGCAGTTCCTGCAGGATGTCGCGGCCGGCCGGGTCAAGACGGTGACCATCGCGGGTGCCCGCATCTCGGGCACCTATACCGACACCTCTACCGGCTTCCAGACCTATTCGCCGGGTGATCCGTCGCTGGTTTCGAGACTCCAGGACAAGAACGTGACCATCAACGCGCGCCCCGAATCCGACGGTTCCAATTCGCTGTTCGGCTATCTCATCTCCTGGCTGCCGATGATCCTCATCCTTGGTGTCTGGATATTCTTCATGCGCCAGATGCAATCCGGCTCCGGCCGCGCCATGGGTTTCGGCAAGTCGAAGGCCAAGCTTTTGACCGAAGCGCATGGCCGCGTCACCTTCCAGGACGTCGCTGGCGTCGACGAAGCCAAGCAAGATCTTGAAGAGATCGTCGAGTTTTTGCGTGATCCGCAGAAGTTCCAGCGGCTTGGCGGCAAGATCCCGCGCGGTGTGCTGCTCGTCGGCCCTCCCGGAACCGGCAAGACGCTGCTCGCCCGTTCGGTCGCCGGTGAGGCCAACGTGCCGTTCTTCACGATTTCCGGCTCGGACTTCGTCGAGATGTTCGTCGGCGTTGGCGCCAGCCGCGTCCGCGACATGTTCGACCAGGCCAAGAAGAACGCGCCCTGCATCATCTTCATCGACGAAATCGATGCGGTCGGCCGCCATCGCGGCGCCGGCCTCGGCGGCGGCAATGACGAGCGGGAGCAGACGCTGAACCAGTTGCTGGTCGAGATGGACGGCTTCGAATCCAACGAAAGCATCATCCTGATCGCCGCCACCAACCGGCCGGACGTGCTCGATCCGGCGCTGCTCAGGCCCGGCCGTTTCGACCGCCAGGTGGTGGTGCCGAACCCCGACATCGTCGGCCGCGAGAAGATCCTGAAGGTGCATGTGCGCAACGTGCCGCTGGCGCCCAATGTCGACCTCAAGGTGATCGCACGCGGAACGCCGGGCTTTTCCGGTGCCGACCTGATGAACCTCGTCAACGAATCCGCCCTGATGGCGGCGCGGCGCAACAAGCGCCTTGTCACCATGGCCGAGTTCGAGGACGCCAAGGACAAGATCATGATGGGCGCCGAGCGCCGCTCGTCGGCCATGACCCAGGCCGAGAAGGAACTCACCGCCTATCACGAGGCCGGCCACGCCATCCTGGCGCTGAACGTGCCGTCGGCCGATCCGCTGCACAAGGCGACCATCATCCCGCGTGGCCGGGCGCTTGGCATGGTCATGCAGCTGCCGGAAGGCGACCGCTATTCGATGAGCTACAAATACATGATCTCGCGCCTCGCCATCATGATGGGTGGCCGCGTCGCCGAGGAGTTCAAGTTCGGCAAGGAGAACATCACCTCGGGTGCCTCCTCGGACATCGAGCAGGCAACCAAGCTGGCGCGCGCCATGGTCACGCGCTGGGGCTTCTCCGACAAGCTCGGCCATGTCGCCTATGGCGACAACCAGGAGGAAGTCTTCCTCGGCCATTCGGTGGCGCGCACGCAGAACGTCTCGGAAGAGACGGCGCAGATCATCGACGCCGAAGTGCGCCGTCTGATCGACGAGGCCTATTCGACGGCGAAATCCATCCTCACCAAGAAGAAGAAGGAATGGATCGCGCTGGCGCAGGGGCTTTTGGAATACGAGACGCTGTCCGGCGAGGAGATCAAGCAGCTGATCGCCGGCCACAAGCCCGCTCGCGATCTCGGCGACGACACGCCACCGAGCCGCGGCTCGGCCGTGCCGAAGTCCGGCAGCCGCCGCAAGAAGGGCCCGGAGCCCGAAGGCGGCATGGAGCCTCAGCCGTCAAGCTAGGGTCCGGCTCAGGAGATTGATTTCGAAAAACGCCGCGGCTCGAACCGCGGCGTTTTTTGTTCAGGAGGTTGCCGACAGCCGATCACGGCGCGAAAGCCTTTCACCCCACATCGCATCCGCTCCCATAACTGGATTCGGCAAATGTTGAGTTACAAGGGGGCGCTGTCCTGCCGACCTCTCAAGACCTGGGTTCCTCGCCCGCGCGAAACGAGGCAGAGGATCCCAAACTGGAATTTTGCCGCGATCCTTCCGCTGTTCTGCCGGACATCTCCCCCCTTGAGGATACCCTTGAGGGGAGATTGGGATAGTGTCCTGAAGGTTCTGCAAAAAGCTTTGGAGAGAGAACAGCCCTTGCTCTGAGGCGAGGGGCGGCCATGGCACGCTGGTGACGCTTCCCCAACCCGCAGAGCTGTTTGCGGCTGGTTCGGGCATTGGCGGTGGAGATCCACGAGAACTGGCTCGAGGCGACCCGCTACCTCAACATGGATCATCTGCGCGAGCACAAGAAGGAGAACCTGAGGGCACTGGCCGCCTGAGACGCGGCCGCCATGTCCGCCGCTCCGCTAAACACGGGGGCTGCGCGGCGGACACGCCAACGTCACCGCTGAATGCCACGCCATTTTTGCAGAACTTGACGCACACAACTGGTGAGCCATCAACGAGTACCCGTTCAGGCGGGGGACGTGTGGAGTATCCGGCTGGCATGGTCAAACATTCCAAGCCGGAATAGGAATCTATGGTGAGGATCAATAAATCCGGACTAGCTCAGCCTCGACTGGCCGCCGCCGCCAGAGCTGTGCCGAACGGCTACCGCGCCTGTTCTTTTTGCCTCTGGAAGCAAGTTCAGTGGCAGGTCACAGGACTTGTTCACACCCTTAGGAACTCGCGCGTGCCCGCCAGAGCGGGAGTTCGCGCGCTCGGGACAAGAGATGCAACTGCGCTGTTTTATCATCACTCAGAATTGGCGAGTACCTACAGAACGCGTGGCGATCCTACCAACGTAGGTAGGCGCACGGGCCGAGGTGGCCATTTAAAACCGGGGAGCCACCACCAGAGTTCCCTGAGACGCTGGCTTGTGAGACCGAGATCGCAGCGATTGAATTCAAGAGTATGGGCGCGGTGCTCTAGGGACGTCTTCTGCTTGAGGAAAGAACATGCAAGATAGTAGCTCCAACTCGCTATTTGCCTTCGAAAAACTCGAATCGAACGTGCGATCATATTCACGATCCTTTCCTGTTGTGTTCAGGAAAGCTGCTGGAGCCATTCTCGAGGACGAGAATGGTTTCGAGTTTATCGATTTCCTCTCCGGTTCGGGCGTCCTCAACTACGGTCACAACGATCCAGATGTGCTAAACGATGCGATGCGATACTTGAAGTCGAATGGAATCATCCATGGGTTAGACATGGCCACATCAGCCAAACGAGAGTTTATGGAGTGCTTTGACACGACAATTTTACAGCCACGTGGTCTGATATATAAGTTTCAGTTTCCCGGTCCCACCGGCGCTAATGCCGTGGAAGCCGCTTTGAAACTTGCACGCAAGGCCACTGGACGACACAGTATAATTTCATTTACCAACAGCTTTCATGGAGTGAGCTTGGGCGCGCTTGCGGTAACGGGTAATCGATACTACCGAGACGCGGCAGGCCTTCCTCTAGGCGGAACAGTGTTCATGCCATATGACGGGTATTGGGGAGCCGATAACGATACTTCGGAATATCTCGGCAAGGTGCTTGCTGATGCAGGCAGTGGTGTTGATCTGCCGGCAGCCATCATTCTGGAAACCGTCCAAGGCGACGGGGGCATCAACACTGCAAGCAAGAGCTGGCTGCAGTCGCTCGAGCGGCTTTGCAGGCAGAACGGAATCCTCCTGATTGTTGATGACATTCAGGCAGGTTGCGGACGAACGGGCAATTTCTTCAGTTTCGAGTTCGCGGATCTATCGCCAGATATTATTGTTCTGTCGAAGTCCCTTAGTGGCTGCGGACTGCCGCTGTCCCTTTTGCTGCTCAAACCCGAATTAGACGTTTGGCGTCCGGGTGAACATAATGGGACTTTCAGGGGCAACAACCTTGCGCTGGTAACGGGGACTGCTGCGTTGCGAAAATATTGGACGAATGAAAAGCTGTCTAAAGCGGTTACGAAAACAGGACGTGTCCTGTGCGATCGCCTTCGGCAGGTCGCTCAAGGTGTCCGAGATCATAGCTTTTCCGTGCGCGGGAGGGGCATGATTCTGGGGCTCGATTGCACTACAGGTAAACTGGCTGAGAAAATCGTTCGCAAGGCCTTTGGGGATGGGCTCGTAGTAGAGCGATGCGGCGCAGAAGACCAAGTTATCAAGCTTCTTCCTCCTTTGACAATTGACAGTCAGACGCTTCAACGTGGTCTGGACATTCTGGACAAGTCTGTGCTCGCAAGCGCCTAAAGTAGATCGGGGGCTACGATGCGGGCCACGCGCGAGAACCGCAACGCGATGGCGAGGTACGGCGAGAGCCGTCTTGTTGGACAGGTGATCCGTGGCCTGCGATGCGACGGACAGCGGAGGATCTGGACAAAACTGGAGCGCTTTAGCGAGGTGGCCACCGATACCTTCACACCGAACTCGTACGGCGCATGCGCCTCGCCCTTGCCGATGCACTCCACCTCATGGGCGTGCGGGCTGTAGATCTTGCGGCCGCGCTGGCGCTCACATTGCTCGAGAAGAGCGCGTCCAGCTGCGCATAGCGGTCTGGCGACAGATACCAAGGAACCGCAAAAAACCGAATTGGAAGGAAAATAGCGCCCAAATACCGCAAATGCTCCAATTCCAAAGCCGCCGTCCACATTAATCGGGATGCCAGATCAACGGCTTGCGGATAGTCCACGGCCGACTTTTGAACTTGGCTGTGTGCTCTGAGTGGACATCTTACGGCCTGATCCCGATCTGATTGAGGAGGGCTGCCTCGTTAGCGAGGCAGC
>NZ_JBVVQY010000028.1:0-79385 GCF_055811615.1 Mesorhizobium sp. WSM4807 | reverse complement strand
CTTCCCGAATACGCGTATGCACGGGGTGCACTCGACACCCGCTTGCCATTGTCAGACTTAAGAGCGTTAGCCCACATAGACGAGCGCGCACGAAAGTCAGGCCTGTCGCCGGATTTTTCGAGATTGATCCGTGTTGGCGTACCGTCTCCGCCCTAAATGCGCGAGCTCACAAGGTGGCCGGCGTTCGCGAGATCATCGAGGCGGCCGGCGCATGCCTACGCTATCTTCCGCCCTACTCGCCGGACCTCAATCCGATCGAGTCTAAATAGGCGAACGTCCTTTCAGCATACCAACGAGAGCCTTCCCGTCCGTATAATACGGATCCCCACCGCCGTTGCGGCCGTCTTTGGTGGCGCCAATTCCGGAAATCTCGTAACTGGAGGAAAGCTGTCCGGCTGCCGTCAGGTCGCTGATGACCAGATCGCGTTCCGCGTCGACATCGGGGCCTATGTGGTGGGTGATTTGGCCGGTGTCATGGCTAAGTCCGACGCCGCGATCGAAACTGGCCGAACCCAGCCAAAGCGGACGGCCATCACTGCCCAATTTCTTGGTCAGCCAGAAACGGACATGATTGCGCTGGTCCGCGCTGTCTCCGACCGGTTTTTCGAAAGCCAGGTCTTGCTTCCTTCCCTCAAAAAGCAAGGCGCTGACAGGAGCATCCAGGTCGGGTCGGTGGAGCACGACGCTGAGACCGATATCGATGGAAGAACGGAGCGTGATGGGGTCGGCAGGGTCCCAGTCAGCTGCCACGAATGCACGAATGACCTCTTCCTTTGTTCCGACGAGCCCGACGTTGATCGGATCGCCCGGGATATCCTGCTCGGTATGCGTGAGCATGCTGCCGAAGTCCGATACCCGTGAGGCATCTCGAAACACCCAGATTTCCGGTACGATGAAATAGGCGATGAGCAAATAGACGATCGCTACACCAAGTACAACGGTGGTGGCAGTCCGTATATTGGTTCGACGCCACATGGGCATTCTATCCTCTATTTTGCTCCGGGCTGCGGTGGTGCGGCAGCACCTCGCCAATTCCTACGCTGCCGGTCACGGAGAGGGCGGCGCTGCGCCCACTGACTTGTAGTCATGATTCTGGGTCAGTCCCTTCAGGAGGCCCGCGATCCCTCAGATCCTTGGCCCGCACTTTGTCGAGTTTGCCAAAATCGGTCATGATGCTTACCAGGACGCTCCCCGTCCAACCGAATGTGAACAACCCCGACATCGCTATGACCGGTCCGACCAAACGCCATCGATCAGGCAAACTAATGCTGCCCTCGCCGAGCGTCGTATAGCTCTCCAGGACGTAGTAGTAGCTGTCACGCATTGACGGGATTGATCCGGCCAAAAATATAGGGATGGCCCAGAGGAGCGTTTCGGCGAAATGCAAGGCTGCCAGAGACCCTATCGTGATGGCGAGCAACAGGTTGAGGCGCCAATATGCCGTGGTGCCATTCACCTGAACCCAAGACTCGCTGAAGCGCTGATGGATTGTCCGAATTCCCGCGCCGTGGACGAAAATAATGACAATCATTATCAACGTGCCGAAAACAATTTCCAAAACCGGCTTGGGAGCTGCCCCTTCGTCCATCGAGTTGTCTTTCTAGCCTAATGAATGCGAGTTCGATTGTTTGAAGGAAGCACTCTCGTGGGGATTTGGCCGTAGTTGCTAGTGCGGCCAGCACAATCGGGAGTGCGAGCCGGCTGCATCAGGCTCCACCTCCTGTCTGCGATTGGAGTTCGGTTGCATGTCGTCGGCCTGACTTAGAAGGCGCCATCACCCGGACCTTTACGTGTGTCGAACCAGAAACTTGCATTCTCCATAATTCGATGAATCCGGCAACCCGCGCGACGAACCAGACGGATGCCACGTCGTCGGTGTCGCGCGCCGGTTCGGCTGCATCGGATTGCGAGACGGCCGCGCTCGCCCTCAATAGCACGGCGGATAAGGGTAATATCCACAGTAGGGCGGATATGCGTATGGGGCGGCAGCGGCACCGACGGCAGCGCCAACAGCGGCCCCGGCAACTGCGGCCCCCGCGACAGCGCCAGCACCATACCAAGCGCCGTGATACACAGGGGCATGCCAGTAAGCGCCGCCGCCGTGATAGACGCCGCCGTAGCCGCCCACATGGGCGAATCCGCCGCCGCGCGGTCCACGAACCGCGAACGCATCAATGAAAAGAGCTGCCGGACCGCTCGCGCTGTTGAGACTGCCTTCCAGAACGGCAACGTCGAACGTCAGTGTGTTTCCCTCAAGTTTCGGAGCTTTGAGCGTAACGACGGCGTCGTTCACCTCCGAGCCGTCGCCCCCAAGAACTGAGACCGTTGCGTTCGGCGGGTCAATCGCGAAGTTATCCTTGCCCTCACCCCACTGCATAATGAATTGCTCGGTCGCAACATGACCTGCGGCGCGCACGGGACGATCTGCAAAGACGATCGAGGTTTTCGAAACGCCCGTCAGGACAAGCTTGCCGCCTTCGAGCGTGGCGCCCTGCGCATTGAGGACGGCCAGGGACGGGATCGGACCGGTCGGAGTAGCCGCGCCGATGGTCTTCTCCAGCGGGACATGCGGCTTCTTGGTTGTATCCTGGGCGACGGCTCCGGTGGTTGCCAACCCCAGGCCTCCGACAAAGAGCATCAGACGTGCGGCGTGATTGAATGTCATGGCAAATCTCCTCAGATGTTAGCCGCCTTCGGCGGACCTGATGTCACCACACTGGACGCCAATGCCCAGTATGAACGAAAGTGGCCGCAGAGCACCTCCCGATCCCGAGCGCAGCTACTTGACCACCCCAATATTGAGCAATTGAACCCGACGGTTGTCGGCCGCCTTCGGATTGGCCGCATCGACCGGCATCTCTGATCCCGCTCCAATCGCGAAAAGGCGATTCGGTGCCACCGAAAAGGTCGTCCCCAGCGCTTCCGCAATGGCTTCAGCGCGCCGTGCGCTGAGCTCAAGGTTGTGTTTGGCATCGCCTGTGGCATTGGTGTGCCCAACGACAAGAAATTTGTAGCGGAGCAGCAGCGGATGGTGGAGCGCGTCGGCGATCAAGCCAAGCGTCCTATAAGACCCGGGTTCGATTGCGACGGAGTTATTCTCGAAGTTGATCTCGACAAAGAACTGCGGGAGGGTCGCCAGTTGGCTCCAGTGGGGCAGACTGGCAATCCCCTTGCCCGGATTGGCAGCCAATTCTTGCGCAAGCATCGCCACGTCGATGGCTGATGCGGCTTCGGCGACCTGTCCTAACGTGTTGACGAGTTGATGTTCACTCAACTGCTGAGCCCCGGCGTCGCCGGCAGCGGCCAGTAGAACGGTCAGCGCCAAGGTATTGCGAAATCGACGAATAGACATTTTCTTTTCTCCCGGTCTCAACATGGGTCACCGCCATCCAGCATCGGTGATGGCCTGACTGCATTTCGCGCCGACGATACGCGTCGCCTTCAGGAGACATCCAAGAATGTGCGCCTTGCCCGGGACCACGCCTCTGCACGCCCGGGCCGCATCACGCGCACAGATCTTGTCGACGCTTGCCTGCGCCGCCAGTCGTAGCTGGATCGAGGCGATCACGTCGGCCATGGTCGAGGTGCAGGCCGGTGAGACCTTCGCCTGATGCTGCGCAAGGCAGTTCTGGATTCGCCCATTGCCGAGATTGAGGCCTTTGCAGAATTTCTTGACGTCGGCGCCGCACTCCTTGGCAAGCAATGTTGCGGCGTCGGCATAGCTGATGGTTTGCGTCCGCCCGACCCCGGTTTGGACAAGAACGGCAATCAGGACCGTTCCGCTAAGAACGCTCAGTCTCTTGGCCATGCGTCACTCCCATCTCTGGTTGCTGTCGTTCAAAAATTTCGCCTAACCGCAGACATCAGCTCACGGCGTCGGTTGGCGCATTCCCAATGAACGTTGGCCCATTGCTTGACCCGACGGAACGTAACTAACTGTATGCTACGGGCAGAATTGCAGTCGTTCCGCGAGGGCGAGGCGGGCGCACGAAATGAACAGGCTCTGAGTGGTATCACCGAGTCCGAATGTGTCGCCGTCAGGCGGCGGCAGATAATCCCGATAGGCGATCGGCAGGATGGTGCGCGAAATCATGTTCCAGTCTTCGCTGATGGAAATCGGAATGACTGGCTGAACGTTCGTCGTAAAAGCAAAGCCGTCATCGTCCGCGCCGGCGCCGACATCGAAGTTCATCTGAAACGGAACGCTGATAAGGCTCGCGATAGGATTGGAGAGCTGCTTCGCCAGTTCGTCGGCGTCTTGAGCGAACGACTCGCCTGTGTAGGCGATCAAGCACGCAAACGCAGCCAGTGCAGCGGCAGGACGGTCGGTCATCGGGTTCCCTCCCGAAAAGGAGCATGCGGCGGCTTGCGCCGCCGCATGCTCCATTCATCATTTCACCAGCTCGATCTCGCTCGGCCGCCATTCCTTGGTGAAGAACGTCTCCAGCGGGCTGTAGAGCCGAAGCAGCGTGAACCAGCCCTTGTCGGGCATGGTCTGGATCCAGTTGCCGCGTTTCACCCCCTCTGGCTGGGTCGGGCCGAAGTAGACCGTGGTGGTGCCGTCGGCGTCAGCTTCGGCGGCGGGCGACGGAAAGTTCTGGCTGCCGGCGCGGGGATAGCGCTGCGGCGTCTGGAGCATGGAGCGCGACTGGTTGTCATAGAGGGTGAACGACCAGAACGCGGCCGCCGGAATGTCCTTCGGCAGCGTTACCTTGTAGGTCTTGCCGCCATCGAAATAGTTCTTGTCGGCGTCGACGGCGCCCATGAGGTACTGCGAGCCGACCTTCGGGAGCGTCATGATCATGCCTGGCGAGTCTAGCGTGTAGCCGTAGTAGAACGCCGTCTTGGAGTTGAGCGTGGTGGCGCCGGTCGGCGGGAAAGGCTTGAACAGACCGTCGGAGCCCATCACTGGCGGCGGCGTCTCGAAATTGGCGCCGCCCTCCCAGAGCATGCTCCACCAGCCGGAGTCAGGGTATAAGGCCCAGCCCGGAACGTCGCTCCCGCGCCAGTTCAGCGCGCGCGAAGCGGCATTGCCGACGGCGGCGGCATCGGTGAGAATCTTGCGCATGCGATCGTCCGGAGCGAACGGCTTGCCGTGCACGATACCGATGGCGGCGAGTTGTCCGGCAAGTTCCTTGTTGTAGGAAGTGGCCGGCTGCTGCTGGACGTTGGCATTGAGCGTCTCGAAGAACCCGAAGTCGCTCGGCGGGATCGTGTTGAACGATTTCCCACTCCCCTCCACGAACTTGGTCTCCGGAATCGGCGGATCGGAGGCGAGCCCGACCGTGCCGTCGAGAGCGGTGGCGATGCTCGTGCCGTAGCCTCCGGGCTTATAGGGGTAGATTTTCATCGTCTGACGGATCATGTCGGCGGCCGGTTTCGGGTCTTTGCCGTCCGTCAGGTAAGCGCGAGATGCGTAGAGCGCGAGGGTCGTCTTGGCGCGCCCGACGAAGAAGCCGCCGTCCGGGAGCGGCCCGTCGTAGTCCGGAGGGACGATAAGGTACTTGCCGCCCGCACCGCGGTCAGGACCGGGGAAGCCGATGTCGATGACCCACTGGAACCACATGTCGTTGATCGTGCCGACCGACTTTGGAGGCTGTTCGATCACCAGCGGACCCTTCGTCAGATCGAGGCACCCCATATAGTAGACCGTGTCTGCATTTCCCGTGAGAAACAGCGAGTTCGAATCCATGAGCTCGGAGAAGACGATAATCGTGTTGGGGTCCGCTCCGATGCCTTGAAACCCCTGACAAAGCGCATAAGCCGACGCTCCGCCGAAACTGTTGACATAGGCGTCGAGCGCGTGCGTGAAGTCCAGGGTATCCAAGGCCTTCTGGACGGTCTCCGCACTTGGGGCGCCGTCCTTGAATTCGAGCGTACCGAGCGACGACTCAAGCTTGTCGGGGGTGATCAAGGCCGGCGGGATTTCGGTTTGGGCGGTGGCCCCAAACGTGCCGGCGAGGAAACTGGATGCCGCAAGAAACATCATCAGTCGAGTGCGTCTTGAGAATTTCATGGTCGGTCCTTTCATTTCGTTACAAATTTGATCGTGTTCATCCCGTGCGTTGTTGGCGCGAGCGGAAACAGCTCTGACCTTCGTGACTGCGCGGGTTCCGATTTCGGTCCCAGGGCGCGCTAGTACAAAACGGCTCTTCTGAACGATCGTCTTGCCACACCGGCATAGGATACTGGCGTCAGCGGCATGCCGATGACATCGATGAAGACCGACACCTCGGAGCCCTTTTCGGGCATCTCCCCCTCGATCACCTGGACTGCGTAGGAGAGCTGGTTTTCCTCCAGCTCCGGGTCCTTAAGGACCACCACGACCTGCCTGAGCTGGTCTCCCTCGAGGATCGACAGGTCGGCGTTCGGCGGATCGGAAAGGAAGCTGTCCTTTCCCTTGCTCCAGAACGGGATGAAGGCGGCGGTCTTCATATTCCCCGCGACGCGCTCCGGGCGGTCCGAGAAAAACAGCGTCGAGCTGCCGACATCCCACAGTGTCAGCCTGTTCGTCGGCTTGTGGTAGGTCATCGCGTCAGCGGTCTGCACAAAGAGGAAATCGGCCATCTCATCGGCCGCTTGCGCACGCCGAGCATTAAGTGAAGCAGCTGTCGCGCCGAGAGCCGAGGCAGCCAGCAGAAGATTCCGTCTTGTCGGGAGCATGTCGTACTCCTTGTCCGGTCCGCGTGTGTGAACGGCATGGTTGGCGCGTTTTGGGCGGAAACGTAAGTAACGGTAAACTACAGGCTATTCTGAAGTATCGAGCAGGTCCTACCATGGGTCATTTCTTCGGGAACAGAAGTGTAATTCTGGACCGGGGCTCCGCTGCCCTGAGTGCTAGCCAACCGTTGCTGGCGTAGAGTAAGGCAGCCCATACTCCATAGGGCAAGTCGCGGGGGTGTAACTTACGTGGGCAACTGTAGTCCGAACGGCAGCAATCGTCCTGAGGACGATGCAACCTGACCATGTAAAGGTCGGCAACGGGTGGATAGTGTTGAAATTGGCGCTGCCCTTCACAGGTGAAGACCAATGGGGCCTCATGATGCTTCTGGAAAGGGCCGGCGATACGTTTCCTATAAGATCACTTGTGCCATGCGGTTTTTACCATTGCGGCGACGCCAGGCGCAGTGACGAAGAAAAGGCTTTGACGCCCTCAAGGTTGCACAAGGCAACGTCACTGATCTTGCGCAATACCATCGAGGGCGAATCGGACAATTGAATCAAAGATGCTTGGCTGGTCACTGACGCATACTGGATTTCAAAAGCCGCGTAGCAGGGCAACTCGGAGCGTGCGCAAAATGCGCTACTTCGGCCATGTGCCAATATTGAGTGAGTGTCCGCAAGGGGTCGGCTACTGCCGCTCGACCTTGATCGCTTTAACGACCGCTCCTGGCGCTCCCTGCTCGTTCCATAGCCGGCACAGTAGACTGCGAGTGACCCGGGCGGCGATCATAATGATCGCCCACCAAATCAGCGTTTGTTCTCCGTTAGCGCTGTTTAACGCGAACCTCTCAAACATGGACGCCGAGTTAAGGCGCGGCCGTCCAAGTTACATGACGCGGAAGCCGGTCCTATCCTTTCCACATCGTCGAACGGAGAAGAGCCTGCATATGCTCTGCCAGATCGTGCTCACCGCGCGCCTCCGATCTTCAGAAGATATCGGGCCTTGGCCCGGCGATCACCTTCCCTGACCGCAGGATAGCGCATACAGCCAGCAGCGCCCTTCCCTCAGTCCGGCTGGCTCTGTCGTGGTCGCGGTTACTGCCGTCCATTTCGTGGATTGCCTTGCCGAACGCCGTGTACCCTGCCTTGTGCGCCTTTTATGGGCGTTCATGCCGACCGCGCTCGCTGCGAGATGTTCAGCAAATACCCCGTCACCCACGTAACTTACATTCCGCTACCGCCTCCATACGATTAGGCTACTGCGGTCCCGGGAAAACACGAATTGCGCCATGAGGATGGAAGACGAACCGCCCGATAGACGAAGAGCGGTCTCGGCTGCAGTGCGCCAGTTTAGGCTTTCGCCGCCTTTTGAAACAGTTTGGGGGCACGGAGCAGCGGCGCTTCGGGAACTGCGTGCCGCGTGCCAAGGAGAGCGCAATGAATAGCCGTCCAAGATCGTTGTGGATTCGATCCCTCGCCACGCGCGTTCTCTTATCGGTTAGTCTCGGAGGTCCTATTGCGACCGCCACAGCCCAAGACCAGAGCGCTGACGTAAGGATCGTTGGCGACCAGGTCCGAAGCCAGGCCTTTCCTTGCGACAATCCAAGCTCGGCTGAGCGTATCGAAGCGGAGTCCGCCCCCAATCACACCGTCTACCTGCTCAAGTGCGAGGGCGTGACCTACCGGGTGGTTCTGATTCCAGATCAAGCAGCTCAAGTGACCGAAGCTAAGTAAACCCGCCCCTGGCGGCGCGCTCCTGCATGGATCGATGCTTGACCGGATCGTAGTCCCTACAAGATCGTACACGCCTTGCAGATTGAGGCCTCGAAGATCTCGCGGACATCGAACTGACTGCCATCAAGGCTGACTGTCTTTGTCCCGCCTGCAATTCCACCTGTAGGATACAGTTAGTTACGTTCCCTAAAGCAAAGCAATCGGCCAAGGTGACGCGTTCCTGCATGGATCGCTGCTTGGACGAACTTAAAAGCAACCAGGAGAAATGACCATGAATCTCAAGATGCTTTGCACGGGCGCGATGGCGCTTTCGATGATGACCGGCGCCGCACTTGCCGAGCACGGCGGCGCCCTCGACGAGCCGACGAAAATGGCGCCCTTCTACACCGCTGCCGACATGAAGACCTTAAAATCGGAAGGCGACTTCAAGGCCGCTTGGGAGGGGTTGAAAGACGAGGATCGCGCCACGATAAAGCAGGAATGCGGCGACATACCCAGTGATGACCAGGGGCATGGCGCCTTCTGCACGATGGTTGGCCACCAGTAAACGCAGCCGGAAGTCGGAGATGGCGGGCAGCGTTGCCTGCCATTTTTCCATGACCGGATCTTTCCCTCAGCGCTCATGAGATTACTGGTGGGCGCGTTCATTCGGGTGACATTGCGGCTAACTAAACGACGCTTTCAGATCGACCCCGAAACTTCCGCTAAGCGCCCATGGGCTGCCGGTGGCCAACTTTGCCGAACGTCTGCCTAGGGGTCCGCAGCGCGCTGGCCAGTATTAACCCGTAGCTTACTGTTATTTACGTTTCCTCACGTGAGCCAATCGGCCAAGGTCGCTCAGCCACAGAACAATTTAACCGCACAAGAGGAGAATCTTTATGCGAAACTTCGTGACACTGATCGCGGCAACGTCAGTAGCACTTTCGTCTGGGATGGCAGCCAACGCACAAGATCAAAATCCCCTTCCCAAGGCCAGCGATGTGCTTGTCCGATACGGGGACGACGTCGAGGGCTGGACGGTCTATGCAAATCAAACTCGCGGAGATTGCTTGATCGTGCGCCAAGATGGGCCAAGTTCGGTGCAAATGGGCGTTACCGCAAATCACGAGGTCGGGTATCTTGGCGTGTTCACGAAGGAGGATATCGGCCTTCAGAACGGGACCAAGTCGGAAATCTTCGTCTCCATCGGCGGCCGTCTCTACGAGGGTGTGGCCACCAGCACGAGCGGCGAACTCAAGGGCGGATATTCTGGCGGCTACATCTTGACAGACGACCCGAATTTCAAGCGCGACGTGGCGAAGAAATACGAAATGATCGTGTTTCCGGAAACCGAGGGGACCTTTGTCGTCGATCTGAAGGGGACTTTCAAGGCAATGGCAATGGGCCGCAAGTGCCTTACGAAATGACCGCCGCTCTGACCACTCATTTGCCTTTCATGGGTCCGGAGAACCGTGAAAGTAGACGCTAGGTTGGCGTTTGAAACAGGATTGGTAATTCTGTTTCACCTGACGCCTAATCGGGCACCGGCGCTATGTATGTCTTGGGTGGCGCGGAGCACCAGGTCCGCCGGCCGCGGTCGCGGGTCATCGCCCAAGCCACTCAGGGCGAGGAGGTCGCGTCGACCTTAATCAAGACGCTCCGTGCGAATGGACCCACGGCTTCATCTCCGACTTCTTCAACACTATCGGTCTGATCCTGACATCGCTGTGGTCCTATGATGTCGCTACGAACCGCAATGTTGACGCAGTAAGCCATCCTGCGAACGACTATCACGCGATAGCCATTGCCCTTAGGTCGGATGTCGGTTTGGCACGGCCCGAATTCCGTTCTCTCGGAATGCGTTGTGAACCGCCTTCAGTGCCGCCCGACGGATCTCGGATTGCTTGCCCGGATTCGCCGTAAACTTTGCCCGAATGACCATGCCGGGAAGCATCAACCTGATGATCGAGATTGCCGGCCAGGCGGCGGCGCGCGGAGACGATGCAGGCGCCATTGAATGGTATCGGAGGATACTTGACGCTGACGGTTCCCAGCGTAACGCGCTCGCCGGGCTTGGAGTTTCGGCGTTGCGGCTCGGAGACTATGACCTGGCAATTGAAGTCAGGGCAAAGCTGCCCAGCCATGAACCCGCCAACGCTCAGGCCTATGCGGTCATCGCCATCGCTTACTACGCAAAAGGCGACTATGATCGGGCAAAGGAGAACGCCGCCAAGGCCCGTGACATAGACCCTTCCATCCGCTCGGCGGATGAACTCGACCGGCATGCTAGGCGGCCGAGCTGACTGACGGGGAGGCAGCGGGCTACTCGAGGGACGAAATCGCGAGATCCAGCTCGCCAAGCATGCCTCAAAGCATGAAAGAAAGTGGAGCTTTGGTGATAATGTGGTTCGACGGATTGGTTGTTATTTGGGAGCCTGCTCGGTGGCTGGGTAGATCAATCGAGATCGGATTTTCGCGGGAGGGCAGCATGAGAGCGATCGAGATATCCCGGCAAAAGTCGCCATTTTTGGCGGTGTGCGTCATGGCCGCGCTGGCATTGGTGTGGTTGACGGCAATGGGCAGCGCCTCGATGGCGCAGGCGCAGCAAACTTCGACCATGCCGGTGGCGGATGAAAAATTTCAGGCGTTCATCAAGATGCTTGATGATCCCGACATCCGCGCGCGGCTGGACGCCATGGCAGTGCCCCCTGCGGACAAACCAGGTGCGCCAGCCGCCTCGCAGATGGCGGTCTGGGACAGCCTCATTCGCAGCCATCTCGTTGCGTTGCGTAACGCGGTTCCGCGCATCCCGGGCGAGGCCGCAAACGCCGTCCGAATTGTGAGGTCAGAAATCAACAACCGTGGGTTCGCCACCATACTTGTTCTCTTCGCAGCCTTGCTGGCGCTTGGCTTCGGAGCGGAGTGGCTATTCAAGCGTGCGGTGGGCGGAGTGAAGCAGCCTGGCTCGGGCCAGGCAGCCGATGCAAGCGCCGCACGCGAGGCCAATCGTGCCGCCCGATTACTCGCGGAACTGGCACCGCTCGTCGTGTTTTCCCTCGTCAGCGCTGGGGTTTTCCTGGCCTTCGATTGGCCCGCCTTGCTGCGCGTTGTCATCCTGACCTATCTGGTCGCATTCATCGTCGCGCGGGTGGTGATGGCCATCGGCAGGATCCTGCTTGCACCGAATGGCAGCGCCATTCCGGCGGGACAGGAGAAACCGCTCCGGCTTGTTCCGGCGAGCGATGCCGAAGCCCATTTCTGGTATCGCCGGCTGGCCGTTTTCACCGGCTATCTGATGGCCGGATGGGCGACCGTCAGCCTGCTTCCGCACCTGGGCTTTTCGCCGGATGCAACGCGTTTGATCGCCTATCTGCTGGGCATCGGGCTTCTGGTCCTCGCCGTCGAGATGGTCTGGCGGCGTCCAGGCGGCCCAGCGACCACACAGCGCATAAGCACGAGGGAATGGCTCCTTACCATCTACCTGGTTCTCCTCTGGGGGCTCTGGGTCGCCGATCTCAACGGCGCGCTATGGCTCGGCATCTATGCCTTGCTATTGTCAAAGGCGTTGACCATCGCCGGCCATGTGGCAGAGGCGCTGGTGGTCCGGCCGGACAATGCCACCTCGGCGAATTCCGTTCGCACAGTGCTGATCAACCGCGGCGTTCGCGCGCTGGTGATCCTGCTCGCGGTGCTGTGGCTGAGCGTGGTCTGGCGCCTGGACCCAGGTGTAATGGCAGAAGGTAATACCACGATAAACCGCATCGTGCGCGGCCTGTTCCACGGTGTCCTGATCTTGCTGGTTGCCGATCTCATCTGGCAACTGGCGAAAGCCTATATCGGCCGGACGCTGGAACTGGCCGCGGTCGACGACACAATCACGCCGGCTGAGGCGGCACGCCGGAGCCGGCTCAGGACCTTGCTGCCGATCTTCCGCAACATCCTGGCTGTGCTGCTTGCTACTGTGGCCGTTCTCATGGTGCTTTCGGGGCTCGGCGTGCAGATCGCTCCGTTGATCGCCGGCGCGGGAATCTTCGGGGTTGCCATCGGCTTCGGCTCGCAGACCCTGGTCAAGGATGTGCTCAGCGGCGTCTTCTACATGCTCGACGATGCCTTCCGGGTCGGTGAGTACATCGAGAGCGGCAGCTACAAGGGAACCGTCGAATCCTTCAGCCTACGCTCGGTGAAGCTGCGCCATCATCGCGGCCCGGTGTTCACGGTTCCGTTCGGCGACCTTGGCGCGGTGCAGAACATGAGCCGCGACTGGGTGATCGACAAGTTCAGGATCCGGGTGTCGTTCGACACCGACATCAGGAAGGTGAAGAAGCTCTTGAAGGGTATCGGCGCGGAATTGCTTGCTGATCCTGAACTGGCGCCGGAGATCATCGAGACGGTGAAGATGAAGGGCGTCGAGCAGTTCGGCGACTTCGGCATCGAGCTGAGCTTCGCCTTCATGACCAAGCCCGGTCACCAATTCGGCGTCAGGCGCAAGGCCTACACCATGATCCAGCAGGCGTTCGCAGAGAACGGCATCCATTTTGCCCAGCCCACGGTCCAGGTGGGAACCGATGAGAAGCAGGCGGCCGTGGCTGCGGCTAATGTGATATCGCTTGCCCAGCAGAAAGCAGCCCAGCCTGTACAGGGTGAATAGAAAGCGGCGATCATCGAGTCGGCGTCGAGAAGCAATGGTTGAAGCAAGGACGTCGGTTGATCTGTTGACTCTTGTAAATGTGCGACTCTGGCGGACCAAGATGTTCACGCACGGACCGCTCAGTGTGAACGCGCCTGGCTCGAAAAACGTGCCGGATTTGGTGAAGAACACCGGCATACCGCCCGAGCAGGTCGTCGGCAGCAGCGGCAAGACCAGTTTCGAAATGCGCGACGGGTCACCGGTGCTCATGCGGTTGCCGGAAATCAACTTCATTGACGACAAGGCGGGCAAGCCTGTCGGCATCCACCAGCACATCGGTCGCCGGCCAATCGCATCTTTGCGCGCCCAACTATTGCCGGCGCTACCGCCCGGCCGCGCGGATGGCGCAGCCGATCGATACGTCGACGTGCCATTTAGGTTTCCGCTGCATTGCACGCAGAACGTGACAAATACTGCAAAAAAGGCCCGGCCTAAGGCTTGCCGAGACAGACAGGGAGGATCGAAGCATGACGGGCAATGATATGTTGAAGGTCGGCGCTGCGGCGCTGGCGCTGCTGCTTGCCGGGTTTGGCTCGGCGCATCCTGTCTTTGCACAATAACAGGTCGCGTCAGCTGACGGCAGAAAAGGCGGAGCTTATGCTCATTGAACAGGAAAGTTAGGCCAGTAGCTGCCGCTGGCTGAATATCTGCAAGCGTTCCCACTCATCGGCTAGCGCGCAATTGCACGATCAAGTCGGCAAGTTGCGCGTTGTCCGGTTGCTGCCGGGCAAGTTCTTCAGCCAGTCTCAGCGTTTCGGGGTAGCGCCGCAACTTAAGCCCAAATTGAATGGCGGTGCCGAGCAGGTTCGGATCGGCGGGGCCGTTGGTGACCGATTCGCCAAGCATTTGGAATGCATCGCCTGTGCGACCGACCGAGTCGAGAGCTATTGCAAGCGTGGTCCTGTATTGAGCATTGGCTGGAGCTAGCCGCACCGACGCCTCGAACTCGCTGATCGCGCCTGTCATGTTTTTCGCGCGAACCAGCGACAGAGCGTGACCGTATCGGAGCAGCGGATCTTGGGGCGAAACCTTAATGGCCTCAGCATAAGTGCTTTCCGATCTCTCGATCTGGCCGGTCGCCCTGTAAAGTTCGGCCAGATTGGCGTGCGCTCCGGCGAGACTGCCGTCGAGCGAGATGGCGCGTCGAAGCGCAGCTTCCGCTTTATCCGCTTGACGCTGACCCATCAGGAAGAGG
Organism: Mesorhizobium sp. WSM4807; assembly: GCF_055811615.1. Classification (NCBI taxonomy): domain Bacteria; kingdom Pseudomonadati; phylum Pseudomonadota; class Alphaproteobacteria; order Hyphomicrobiales; family Phyllobacteriaceae; genus Mesorhizobium; species Mesorhizobium sp. WSM4807. Next base: position 65,127 of record NZ_JBVVQY010000028.1, on the reverse strand, counting down.
CCGTAGGCATTCTGTGCTTCGGCCATGTCCGCATTGGCCTGCACATAGACGCGCAGATCCTTCAGCGCGACCTCGAAACTGCGACGCTGATCACCGAGCAGATCATTCGTCGGCGCATTGCCGAGAGCGGTCACGGCGGCCACCCGGACAGCGCGCGTCTCGTCTGCCAGGAGGTTCCCGATAGCCTCCAGCCGCAGTTCAGGCGGGAGATTGCTTGCAGCCTGCGCCGCACCCAGCCGGACGAGCGGATCAGGGCTTGCTACCGCGGCAGCCACATCTGCAAAAACGGCATCGCCGCCGAGGCGTCCCATCTCGACGATGGCGCTGCCTTTGACGATGCCCGCCTGTTCCCGGTCGGCGACGAGCGCACGCAAAGCTTCGATCGCTGCCGGATCGTTTTGGGCGGCACCTGCGAAGGCATGGGCAATCGTCGGGCGCTCGCGCCAGGCCGTGCCGTACCATTCGTCCATCGTTTCCGCCGCCCACGCGTTCGTCTGGTTTGCATGGCAGGTCGTGCAGGCGTTCGGAGTGCCGTAGGCGATCGACAAATCGGGCCGTGGAATGACGAATGAATGGTCGCGCCGCGGGTCGACCTTCATGTAGGCGCGCTGGGGCATGTGGCAGTTGGCGCAAAGGGCGCCGGCCGCGCCTGCCGGATGGTGGGTGTGCGCGGGCGTATCGAAACTGCCGCTCGGGTCGAAGTTGGTAAATCGCTCCGGCTTTGTCTCGGCATGGCATTGCGTGCAGACAGCGTTGCCATCGGCCTTGAGCGTCGCTTCATGCTGCTTGTGACAGTCGAGGCACACGACGCCGGCTCTCGCCATCTTGCTCTGCTGGAACGACCCGTACTCGAAAACCTCGTCCAGGATTTGACCGTCTGGAAAGTATAGGTCCGGGCGCAGCAGGCTCGGCGAGAAATGATCGAGAAAGGCCCTTCCTGGCCCGTGGCCGTTGAGAAGTTTCGTGCGCCGCGAATGGCAGCCTAGGCACACATCCTGGTCGACTGGGGCGAGGCCGAAGTTGGCGAGCGATTCAGAAGTACCCGCCTCAGCCCATTCCACATGTTTCGCGCCGCCACCGTGGCATGACTGGCAGCCGATGCTCGTCGCGACATAGGTAGATTTGTACTCTTCGGTCTCCGGCTGAAAATTCGCCTGAGGATCGGTGGAGTGACAGTCGATGCAGGTCCGGTTCCAGCGATAGAAGGGTCCGGTCCAGTGGTAAGTCGTGCCGGGTTTTGCGGGCTTGCCTGTGCCGAGCCAGAGCCATTCCCGTCTGATCGTGTCCCAGGCGATATCGAGCGCTTGCAGCCTGCCGCCGCCTATGTCGACGAGGTACTGCTGCAGCGGTTCGTAAGCGAAGGTGTATTTGACTTGAAACTCGCCCTGCCTGCCGTCCGGTCCCTCGGTCCGAACGAAAAACTGGCTTCCCCGTTTGAAGAAGGTCGTCAGGACGCCGTCATGCTCGTAGCGAGCACCATCGAAGTTCGCGCGCACCGTGCTGTCGTCTGCCACAGCCATCGCCTTGGCATGGTTCGATTTGGCGAAGGCCGCTGCCTGGTCCGCATGGCATGAGACGCATCTTTTTTCGTCGACGAACCCGTCGTGAATGGAGATCCGTGGATCAGATGTGGAACCACCTATTTCTGCAGCCAGACCGGCCCTGGGCGTAGCTATCACAAGCAAGGAGCCCAGCGCTGCTATTGCCAGACTAGCAGCGGCTCGGCCAGGCAAGTTACGGTCATTCATGATGGGCTTCGCTCGGTTGGCATGAGCACGCTGTAATGCCAATCACCAGCTAGGACGGGTGATGGGGCAGGCGCTCGAACGAGCGTCTAGAAAGAATGGGCATAGCTTAGTTCGAAGCCTATCGTGTCCGGGTTCCAGTCCTTCCAGTTATACTGGACCTTGCTCGAAACTGAATTGTGCTCGTCCAGTTTAAAAGTGAAGCCGGTCGCAAGCTGCGGCGTTAGGTAGTCGTCATCGACATCGAATGCATCGCGGTATCGAAACGCAATGGCATTCCAGGTCACTGTGTTGTTGAGCTTTATATCAGCCTCTCCGCGCAGCACATAGTATGCAATGTCGTCGCCGTCCCCCGATACCTGCATCCGTGCGCCAACCCCGACGCTGCCCATGACAGAGACTATATCGTTGAAATGAACTCGATAGCCTGCCGTAGTTTCGAGGTTTGCGGTCGCGGAGTTGCTGAAGGCAGTGTCGGAATATTGGACCGAGGCACCCAGAATGACGCCGACATCAAACGTGTGCGACGCGCTGATATCGACCTTGGTGCTTTGCGGAACGCCCAGGTCCTGTTCCTGCCGGTCGGACGTCACCGATATTCCTAGGGACGTGCTTTCTGCCATCGCGTCGGATGTTGCGCCCAACACTGCCAGCACCGTCAAAATCCTGATAGTTCTCGCCTCCCGAGGATGCTCAACGACAAGCGGGACGCGCATTCGAGCATGTTGGTTCACGTTACGCTCGCACTCAGTTTGCCACGCCCAAATTGATGAGCTGCACACGCCTGTTCACCGCAATTGCGGATCTCGTTGTTGCCGAGATTGAGGCCCCTGCAATATTTCTTGATGTCTGCGCCGCAGTCTTTGGCAGTTACCGTGATGGCGTCGCCATAGCTGATCGTTTGCGCTCGCCCAGGGCCGGCGAGCGCAAAGGAGGCCATCAGGATCAGACCGCTGAAAATCATCTTGTAAACCATGCTCAGCGTCCTTGTTGCAGATTGTCTCAATAGCACGGGGGATAAGGATAATATCCACAGTAGGGCGGATATGCGTATGGGGCGGCGGCACCGACGGCAGCGCCAAGAGCGGCTCCGGCAACTGCGGCCCCCGCCACAGCGCCAGCACCATACCAAGCTCCACGATAGACAGGAGCATGCCAGTATGCGCCACCGTGATAACCGTATCCGCCACCATGCCAGACCGCGCCGCCGTAGCCGCCCACATGGGCGAATCCGCCACCGCCCGGTCCGCGAAACGCGAAGGCGTCAATGAAAAGTGCCGCAGGCCCGCTCGCATTGTTGAGACTGCCTTCCAGAACGGCAACGTCGAACGTCAGCGTGTTCCCCTCAAGTTTCGGCGCTTTGAGCGTAACCACGGCATCATCCACCTCCGAGCCGTCTCCCCCAAGAACTGAGACCGTTGCGTTCGGCGGGTCGACGGCGAAGCTGTCCTTGCCCTCATCCCACTGCATAATGAACTGCTCGGTCGCAACATGACCGGCGGCCCGCACCGGCCGATCGGCAAAGACGATTGAGTTTTTCGAAACGCCGGTCAGGACGAGCTTGCCGCCGTCGAGCGTGGCGCCCTGCGAATTGATGACGGCGAGCGACGGAATCGGTCCTGTCGCCGTAGCCTGGCCGATCGTCTTTTGCAGTGGCACGTGCGGCTTCTCTGCGGAATCCTGTGCCATTGCGCCGGCAGTCGCCAAAGCCAGTCCGCCTGCGAGGGCTATCGTGGTCATGATGCGATTGACGTTCATAGAATTATCCTCTCGTTTAAGTGGCGGAATCCAAGCGTCCCCACGCTGGCTAGTTTCCCGGAAAGATCTGCTTCCAGTCGGCCTTCATGTCCACGATCGTCCATTTGTTGATGGCCGCGGCGTCGAGAGCCAGGTCGAGATGGCCGAACTCGCTTTTCCGGTCGTAGGCATATTCGCGCTCTGCGTCGGTATGATGAACGATCAAGCCGAACCGCGGACCGTCGGCGAGAGTCGTCCATTGCAGCATTTCAAGATCACCGTCCGAGTTGCCGAATGCGGCGATAGGCCTGCGACCGATATGCTCCTGAATGCCGACCGGCTTGCCGGCCTTGTCGTCGATGAAGTTGACCTCGGGCAATCGAAACAGCGTGGGGTCGTCGTCCTTCATCGCGAACTTCGTCTTGATCGAAGAGCCGACCACCTGTTCCGGCGGAACGCCGTAAACCTTTTCCGTCCAGGGGCGCATGAACTCGACGCCGCCGCCAGACACGATGAAGGTTTTGAACCCGTTGGCCCGCAGATAGGCGAGAAGTTCGAGCATCGGCTGGTAGACCAACTCGGTATAAGGCTTCTTGAAGCGTGGATCGCGCGCGTTGGCGATCCAGTCGGTCACGATTGTCTGGAATTGCGTGACGGTCATGCCGGCGTGGGTCGCCATGATGAGTTCCACCAGGCCCTTTTCACCGGCTGCTGCGAGCGCCTTCATGTCGCCTTCGAGCACGGCCTGAAACGGCTGGGTGGTCGCCCATTCGGGATGACTTGGCGCCTCGGCTTTTACACGGTCGAGCGCGAAGGCGAGTTGCACATACATCGGATGTTCGACCCACAGCGTGCCGTCATTGTCGAACACCGCGATGCGTTCGGGCTCCGGCACGAAGTCGGGCGAACCCTCCTTGCTCACCTTCTCGACGAACTCGACGATCGCAGCCTTCGGCGAGGTGTCGTTCCAGGAAGGCAGCGGATCAGACTGGGCAATCGCCGGAACACACAAAAGCAACGCCACCGCGATACCAAGCGCCATGCTACGGATCAGCTTGAGGAAATCATTGATTGCGGACATCGAAGATCCCTGCTGTTTGGCGGATTCAAAGTGAATGTCAGCTTCCGGTGTGGCGGCCCCGGTCCTCCGAGGCCGCCATAGGCATCAGTTGCCGGGTTTGTTCCGGATGGCTGCATCGATCTTCTGTTTGACCTCCGAAAGGTTAAAGGAGGCCGGGTCCTGCATCGGAGGATAGTCGATTGCAGTGAGGGCCAATTTCCCGACCACCTCCTGAACAGAGACGAACCGCCAGAACTCGCGCCCCATGAAGTCCATCATATAGCCAGCGCCTTGGTCGTTGAGGCTTTGCTCGCCAATCGACGGCGTGCGTTCAAAGGGGTCCTGACGGAGGTTGACCATGGTGGGCATGTTCGTCGTGACCTTCCCGCCAGGCCAGCCCTGCGGCTGCTGATAGAACTGGAACTTGAAGTTATCGACGCGAAGTGCACCCAGCTCAGGACCTTCGAAGTAGAAAAATTCATGACGTGCGGACGGCCCGTTGCCCTGCAGCAGGTCCAACTGATTGTAGCCGTCGAGGTGGTTCTTGTAGGTTGCGTCTCCCAGCTTCACGCCTTTGAGAAGCTGGTCGGTGATGTTGGGGTTGCCCGCTGCTGCAACGAGAGTGGGGAACCAGTCCAAGGCGGAGAAGATGCCGTTCTCGACTGTGCCCGGCTTGACTTTGCCCGGCCAGCGAACGATCGCCGGAGCGCGGAACCCGCCTTCGTACACCGTGCCTTTGGTGCCCTTGAACGGGGTCATGCCGCCATCGGGCCAGGTGAAGACTTCAGCGCCGTTGTCGGTGGTGAAGATGAGAATGGTGTTGTCCGCCTCGCCCGCATCCTCCACGCACTTCGTGAGGGCACCGATACTGTCGTCCATTTGCGCGATGCCTGCTTCTTCCAGGCCATAGTTGGTATCGCTGTTCATCATGGCCTGGTATTTCGGAGACAGGAACGTCCAGACGTGCATGCGCGTGGTGTTGTGCCAGACAAAGAACGGCTTGCCGTCCGTCTTGGCCTTGTCCATGAAATCGCACGAATGCTTGACCAGGACTTCGTCGAAGGTCGTCATGTCGTATTTGGCCTTCGGCGTGATGTCGTGCATGTTCGGGACATTGGACATGTCCGGGTATGGCGCGAGGGGGCCCTCGTCCACGATCCGCTGTTTGCCGACCTTGCCCCAGCGCGGCTGTTCAGTCGGGTCGTCCGTTTCGGTTGCGAATGAATGGACCAGATTTCTCGGCCCGACCTTGTCGCGGTAAGACTGGTCGTCGGGGAACGAATACCAATAAGGGTCCGACATCGCGTCGAGGTGGTACAGATACCCGAAGAACTCGTCGAACCCATGCAGGGTCGGCAAATACTTGTTCAGATCGCCGAGATGATTCTTGCCGAACTGGCCAGTGGCATAACCCTCGACTTTGAGGGCAGAGGCGATGGTCGCCGCCTTGTCAGGCATGCCGACGTCCGCGCCTGCCTGTCCGACAGTCGTCAAGCCCGTACGCAAAGGAATTTCTCCGGTGATGAAGCTGGCGCGGCCCGCAGTGCAACTCGCTTCCGCATAATAGTCGGTAAACCGCATGCCTTCGGAAGCAAGCTTGTCGAGGTTCGGCGTCTTCCCGGACATGATGCCCTGGTGATAGGCACCGATATTGAACCAGCCAACATCATCGCCCATGATGACGAGGATATTGGGTTTTTGGGCGTCCTGAGCCTGCGCCGGCGCTTGCGCGCCCCATAGAACCGCCGCGGCAGCCAAGGTCCCAATGCTGTAGTTAAGGATCTTAAAACTCATGTTCAGCTCCTCCTGCTGGGATAAAATCTCGCCAACCGTTCGAATTGGAACGATTCCGCGCCCGTGCGCCCCTGGCTTGATCAGTCAGCACACAAGGCTGACGCTACGGTAAATCCGAGCAACGCTTGATGATATTGTCCTTTGGGGAAGTCGATCGGACCGTGCGCCTGTTGGGTGGCGCGCAGCCGGGCTCACGCACGACCGGACGCCCTGGGGCGTCCGGCATTGGCGGGTGCGTCAGTCGTGACCTGTCTTCATGCTCCGGACTTGCGCCATCACTTGCTCCAGATTGTAGCTTGCAGGGTCCTGGAGCGGCGGGAAGGCGATGTAGGTCTCGAGATGCTTCAGCCACAACTGCTGGCCGATGGGCAGGATGTTCCAGTCATAGACGTAGGCGGTGGACGGTGACGCGATGGAGCCGCCCATACCGAAAAGTGTCTTGATCTGCTGTCCGACCGAGGTCTCGAACGGATCGCGCTTGATGTTGACGACCTGGGTCCAGGCAAAGGGCATTACACCGTTAATGAACCCGGCTGGGTCATCCGAAACCATCGCGAAGTACATCTTCCAGTTCTTGTAGCGGACCGCCGACGGCTCCTTGCCGGAATAGTACAAGAAAGTGTCGCGCACGGATGGCGACTTCCCTTCCAGGAAGTCCCGCTGATCGATGCCGTCGAGAGTGGTCTTGACGACATTCGGATATTTGCCCGTTTCGATCTCCTTCTTCAATCCATCACCCTTCGGGCCGCCTGCGATGTTCACGAGCGTCGGCAGCCAGTCGAGCGCCGAGAACATGTCGTTCTTGACGGTGCCGGGCTCGATGTGCCCCGGCCAGCGAACGACCAGTGGTGCCCGCATGCCGCCTTCCCAGGTGCTGAGCTTGCCGCCCTTGAACGGGGTGGTGCCGCCATCCGGGAAGGTGATCGTCTCGGCTCCGTTGTCGGTGGTGAAGACGACGATGGTGTTGTCGAGCTGGCCCATGTCTTCCAGCTTCTTGAGGACGACGCCGATGTTGTCGTCCATCTGCTTCATGCCGGCTTCGTTCATGCCCCAGTCCTTGCCGCCGGGCTCGCCGATCATATTCAAATATTTGTCAGGCAACACTGTCGTGATGTGCATGCGCGCCGGGTTGTACCAGACGAAGAAAGGCTTGTCGGTCTTCTTCGGGTCGTTTCGGTCGAGGAAGTCGACGACCTTGGCAGAGATTTCCTCGTCAATGGTCTTTGACCGCTCCAGCGTCAGCGGACCCTCGTCCTTGCAGGACTGATTTGCCGGGGATCCGTCGGAGGATGTGCACGCGAGCATTGGACGGGGCGGCGTCAGACAGGTCGTGGTCTTCGGGTCCACGGCCGCCGGGTCTTCCGCCAAGCCGGGGATTGGCGTGTTTTTGCAAGCGGGCGCGATCCCCTGCTCGGTAGGCGACTTGTTGATGTCGGGGAAGCTCACGCCCTGCATAGCGTCGAGGTGATAGAGGTAGCCCCAAAATTCTTGGAACCCGTGTGCCGTCGGCAGGGATTCGGTGGTATCGCCGAGATGGTTCTTGCCGAACTCACCTGTCGAGTAGCCGAGATCATTCAGGAACCTGGCGAGGTGAGGCGTGCCGGCCCGCAGGTAGGACGGGCTTCCGGGAATTTCCGGCAGGACCATGCCGACGCGCACCGGCTGCATGCCGGTGATGAAGGCGGTACGCCCGGCAGTGCAGCTCTGCTCGGCATAGTAGGTCATGAATTTCGCACCTTCCTGGCCGATGCGATCGATGTTGGGCGTTTCGCCGACCATCAGGCCCTGATGATAGATGCTGGGCTGCATCCAGCCGATATCATCGCCCATGATGAACAGGATGTTGGGCTTTTGCGCATCCTGGGCCTGTGCCGGCGCATGCGCGCCCCAAAGAACCGTCGCGGCGGTCAAGATCCCGATGCTGTAAGTAAGAATTTTAGAACTCATGTCAGCTCCTCCTGCTGGGCGAAATAAAATCGCCAATCGCTCGAATTGGAACGATTCTGCGCCTGTGCGCCGGCCTTTAATCAGACGGAGCGCGCAAGCTGACGCCACGGTAGCCCCGACGATGCGATGGTGATATTGTCCTTTGGGGAAGTTGTTCAGGTGCAGATGCGGTAACGCTGCCCGATCTACTTCCCGGCTAAGAACTTGGGCTACGAGGGGACATCCGTCATGCTTCGCGATCCGCCTGTTCGGTCGCGCCGACGCGTGCAGAACGCGGTCGGGTTCCTTGCCGTTATGTTGGTCGCCATTTTCCTGGCTTGCGGCTTTGCGACCGCTGAAATCGTCGGTTGGTCCCCGCGCGTGCTCATCCTCCATCCGTATGACGAGTGGCTGCCCGCGAGTGCGATTGCCGGAGATAACGCCAGGGAGCGACTGCAGGAGGCGACGGCCGGCAAAATCGATCTGTTCTCGGAATATCTGGACCTATCGAGGTTTCCCGAGCCTGCTCACATCGACCGCATGGCACGGTACATGGCCGAGAAATACTTCGATCATCGCCCGGACGTCGTGATCGCGCTCGGAGAATCGGCAACCCGTTTCATCGTCAATAACCGTGAGGCGATCGCGCCCGACGCAAAGATCGTGTTCTGCGGCTTCGGGCGTGACAGTGCTTCGAAACTCAACTTGCCGGCAGATGTCGTCGGGGCTTTCAGCGAATTCGATATTGCCAAGACGCTCGAATTGGCCCGCGCCCTCCAGCCCGACGCCGAAAATCTTTTCATCATTGGTGGTTCGGCAGCTTTCGATCGCACTTGGCTTGACAGCGCTAGAACCGACCTCGCGGTCGCTTCAAAAGATTACGCAACCACCTACTTGGAAGGTTATTCGATCGATGAATTCGTGGAGCGTGCCTCCCACTTCCCACCGGACAGTATTGTCCTGTTCCTCACCATTCTTGCCGATAGTACAGGCCGCAACTTCCTGCCCAAAGACGCTTTAGGAATAATGGCGGCGAAGGCCAGTGCGCCGATTTATGGACCCTATGACACCTACGTTGGTCAAGGTGTCGTAGGCGGAAACTCGGTAACCTTCGAGTCCTTGGGAAACGCGGTCGCCGGCTTGGCTTTGGATGCACTCGCGGGAAAGCCGATCACAGACATCGAAGTGCCGCAAACATTCTTTGCCGACGCAAGGCAGCTAAAGCGATGGGGCCTGTCGGAAAGCGCGCTTCCTGCAGAGACCGCGTTGAGTTTCAGAGAACCTACGCTTTGGGAGCAGCATGGCGATTTGGTCGCGGGAGCCATTGCCCTGGTCGCCTTACAGGCCCTGATCATCACTGGGCTGCTCTTCGAGCGACGCCGGCGTTTCGCCGCCGAAGGTGAATCCAGCCTACGTCTCCTTGAGCTGGTCCACATGAATCAGTCTGCAACCGCAGGCGCATTGTCGGCATCGATCGCTCACGAACTCAACCAGCCGCTGGGCGCCATTCTCAGCAATGCCGAGGCAGCGGAGATGATACTCAAGGGAAAGACGCCTGATCTGGATCTCATCCAGCAGATTTTGGCTGACATCAGGGACGACGACCAGCGAGCAGGCGATATTATTCTTCGCCTTCGGGGTATGCTGAAGAAAAGGAGTGAGATCGACTGGCAGGAGTTTGACCTCAATGAGGTCGTCGACGGCGCCATTTGTATCTTGCGCGCTGAAGCCGCTAAGAAACAGGTGGCCGTAAGCGCCGAGCAATCCACGGGCAGACTGCCGGTTCGCGCCGACAAGGTTCATCTGCAGCAGGTCATCCTGAATCTCGCGACCAATGCAATGGACGCGATGGTCGAATCGGTAACAGCGAACCGCAAGCTTGTGTTTCAGACGGCGTTACAGGGCGATGCCAGGGTCGAGATGTCGATTTCAGACACCGGCAGGGGCATCCCAAAAGACCATCTCGATAGTATCTTCGCAGCATTCTACACGACAAAGCCAACCGGAACCGGGCTGGGGCTCTCCATCGCTCGCGCGATCGTGGAAACTTACGGTGGAAAGATCTGGGCGGACAATCGCGTCGGCGGCGGCGCGGTGTTCCGCTTCGTCCTGCCGCTCGCGGAGGCCACTTGAACGCCTATGGAACCATTCATTCACATTATCGATGACGACGCATCGTTTCGAACGGCGCTCGGACGTCTCGTCGAAACCTATGGTTTTCGGGTTAGCGGCTACCAGTCGGGCGAGGATTTCCTGGCGCAGCTGCCGGAATCGGAAGCCGGCTGCATCCTTCTTGATCTGCGCATGCCAGGGCTCAGCGGTCCGGAGCTGCAGGAAAGGCTCGTACTGGCGGTCCCGCTGCTACCCATCGTCTTCTTGACGGGCCAAGGCACGATTGCCGCGAGTGTTCAGGCAATGAAGGCAGGTGCCGATGATTTTCTGGAGAAACCCATTTCGTCCCAAATCTTACGTGAGGCGATCGAGCGCGCGCTCGCCAAGAATGAAAAACGGCGCGCCGGACACGATCAGATTCAGGCGCTCCAGACCAAAGTGTTCAGCCTAACGCCACGCGAAATCCAGGTTTTCGATCTGGTCGTTCGCGGCAGGCGTAACAAGCAGGTTGCATACGACCTGAACACCTCCGAGCGCACGGTCAAGGCGCATCGGCACAGCGTCATGGAAAAGTTGGGCGTTACGTCCCTCGCCGAGATGGTATCGATCGCGGAGAGGCTGGGGGCCGTTCGGGCAGCGCAAACAGGCTCAAATCCAACATTCGGTGCTTCCCCAAAGGCCAATATCCAGTGACGTTAACTCGGCTCACAATCTCTCCGTTGATACTCGCACGCGTCGCCCCTTCGAGGAGCCAAATGTGGAAAGCCCGCCACGAACAGTGGCTGTCGTGGAAGACGATCCGAGCGTGCGGAGAAGCATTGAACGGTTGCTAAACGCGCACGGTCACCAAACGCATGGATACGCGTCGGCAGAGACGTTTCTTGAATCCGATTTCGCCGGCACGATCGGTTGCCTGGTGCTCGACATTCATCTTGGCAACATGTCCGGAATCCAGCTGCGGCGTTGGCTTCGCGATTTCGGCTCCAGCCTGCCGGTTATCTTCATCACCGCAGTTGACGACGACGCGCTTGAAGCGGAGGCGCGTGACGCGGGCTGCGTGGCCTTTCTTCGCAAGCCTTTCGCAGCCACTTTTTTGCTGTCTGCTATCGATGACGCCTTGTTGGGATTGTCTAACGAATAAGTGACTTCGCGCTGCCGGGAGGCGCTTGCATGAAAGCAATCCAAACCATTCCTACGGGTATCGCCTTTGCCGTCGTATCTGTCTTTTGCGATTTCGCTGCAGCCCAGGACGACAGCCAGGAACTCGCCAAGAAGCTTTCCAATCCGATCGCGTCGCTGATCAGCGTACCGTTGCAGTTCAACTATGACAGCGGCTTCGGGCCTAACGACGGCGAGCGCGCCTATCTCAACATCCAGCCAGTCATCCCTGTCTCGCTGAACGACGACTGGAACATGATCTCGCGCACCATCCTGCCGGTGATCTGGCAAAACGACATCGCCGGACCGTCGGGCGAGCAGTCCGGCCTCGGCGATATCACCCAGAGCCTGTTCTTCTCGCCGAAGAATCCGGGGCCATCGGGCATCATCTGGGGCGTAGGTCCGGTGTTCCTCGTTCCGACCGCGACCGACGACCTGCTGGGCGGCGGCAAGTGGGGCGCCGGCCCGACCGCCGTCGTGCTGAAGCAGCATGGGGGCTGGACGTTCGGCGCGCTGGGGAACCACATCTGGTCCTTTGCCGGCGAGGGCGACCGGGCGGATATCAGCTCCACCTTCCTGCAGCCCTTCGTCTCCTACACGACTGCCGACGCGTGGACGTTCGGCGTCAACACGGAAAGCACATACAATTGGGAAACCGAGGACTGGTCGGTTCCAGTGAACTTCACCGTGGCTAAGCTTACCAAGTTTGGCCATCAGCCAGTGAGCTTCACCGCCGGGGTGCGCTATTGGGCCGAAAGCCCCGACAGCGGCCCCGACGGGTTTGGATTCCGCGGCGCGGTGACGTTCCTATTTCCAAAATAGCCGCCCGGCACAAAGGCCTGCCGGGACGACGACAAGCAGGGAGGATAGAGCATGACGGGCAATGATATGTTGAAGATCGGCGCTGCGGCGCTGGCGCTGCTGCTTGCCGGGTTTGACTCGGCGCATCCTGTCTTTGCACAAGAACAGATCGCGGCGGCTGACGCATCCGGCGATGCGGCGGCCTCGCCGGAGCCGTTGAGCGCGGACGAAATGGAGGTGCTTGTGGCGCGGATCGCGCTCTATCCGGACGAGCTGATCGCGGTGATCACGGCTGCTGCACTCTATCCGCTACAAATCGTCGAGGCGGCGCGCTTCCTCGACCGGTACGAGAAAGACAAGAGCCTGAAACCCAAGGACAGCTGGGACGGCTCCGTGGTGTCGCTGCTCAACTATCCGGACATCGTCAAGATGATGAGCGACGACCTCGAATGGACGCAGACGCTCGGCGATGCCATCGCCTACCAGCAGAAGGACGTGCTGGTTGCCATCCAGCAGCTGCGCGACGAGGCGGTCGCCAAGGGCGTGATCAAGACCGACGACAAGATCCAGGTGGTCAAGGAGAACGACAATTTCGTCATCAAGTCGGCGAGCCCCGAAGTGATCTACGTCCCGCAATATCCGCCGCAGATGTTTTATGAGCCCAACTATGTGTGGGAGCCGATCCGCTATTATCCCGACCCCTATCCCTATTATTGGTATCCGGGAGCGACCTTTTTCGCCGGGGCGGTGACGGGCGCCATTTGGGCCGCCGCCGTCGACTGGGATGATTGGGGCGTGTGGGGCGGCCGCTGGAACGGCAACGACATCAACATCGATTGCAACAACTGCTTCAACAACCGCGACTTCAACGGCAAGATCAACTTCAACGACGTCGACTGGAAGAACATCGACCGCGACAAGATCAATATCGACCGCAACCAGATCAACAAGTTTGACCAGACCAACATCAAGAACCGGATCGAGAAGAATGGCGACAACGCTATCCGCGACCGCGCCCGCGACATCAAGAAGAACGACAAACTCGCCAACAGGGTGCCGGGCAAGACGGCTGCAACGAGAGACATCCGCAAGAGCACGCTGGACGGGCTGAAGGCCAAGCCCGCCAACGTCACCCGCCCCGCCAAGCCCGCCAACATCCAGAAACCTGCGGCCAGGCCTACCGCCAATCGCCCGGCGGCGAAGCCGGCTAAGGTGAACCGTCCGGCTGGCAAGCCAAAACCTGCGGCAAGGGTCGACAACCGGCCGAAGAAACCGTCGGGGCTTGGCAACGTCGATCGCGGCAAGGCGACCAAGGTCAGCTCCAACCGTGGCCACAAGTCGATGGGCGGCGGCCAGCGCGGCGGTGGCGGCCACAAGCAGATCAAGCGCGGCGGCGGCGGACGCGGGCGTTAACGGAACGGGAGGACAGGATTATGACACAGATGTTCAGCACCACCCGTCACACGGGAGTTTTGCATACGATCCTTCTCCGCTCTGTCTGCGCCGTGGCGCTTGCAGTGGGCATCGCTGTCTGGCAGCCAGCCGCCGCACAGGATGCGCCGGAGGCGCCGGAGATCACCGCCTTTGCGGCCGCCGCCGAGCCGCCTGTCTTCGATACGCCCGAGGCAGCGGTCGAAGCATTCAAGCAGGCCCTCAACGACGCCGGCAACGGTGCGGTTGCGGCCCTTCTCGGCCTCGATGCGGAAAAGCTGAAAGCTGACGAGAACTCGGACGAGACGCTGGCGGCGATCAAGGAGGGTGTGGCCAAGCAGCTTGTCCTCGATGGCGAGGGCGACCGCCGCACGCTGCAGATCGGCGACAAGCTGTGGCCGCTGCCGTTTCCGATCGTCAAGGGCAAGGACAGCAAGTGGGCTTTCGACACCTATGCCGGGCTCGAAGAGATCGTGAACCGGTATGTCGGCGAGAACGAGCTCACCGCGATCGAGACGATGCGCGCCTATGTCGATGCGCAGGAGGACTATGCGTCGCAGGACCGCGACGAGGATGGCGTGGAGGAGTTCGCGCAGAAGCTGATCAGCTCGGAAGGCGCGACCGACGGACTCTACTGGCCGACAGACGACATCAACGGCGAGAGCCCGGCCGGTGGCAATATCGATCAGGCCGAGCTCGAGGACGCGGCCAAGGGCGAAGGCTATTTCGGCTACAAGTACAAGATCCTGACCGGCCAGGGCGACCATATCGCCGGCGGCGCCTACGACTACGTCATAAACGGCAACATGATCGCCGGCTTCGGCCTCATCGCCTGGCCTGCCAAATACGGCGAGACAGGCGCAAAAACCTTCGCCGTCAACCAGCACGGCGTCATCTACGAAACCGACCTCGGCCCAACCACCGAGCAGATCGTCAAATACATCGACCGCTTCAACCCGGACGATGCCTGGCAGGTCGTGGCCGACTGAGAGAAAGCGTTCTAGTTGTCTGCGGACAGTATCGTCGACACGCGCGACTCTGGGCGGCGGCGGTCTCCGCCTCGGCGCTGCATCGCGCGGCAAGGATAAGCCTGTTCGCAAGACGTCGACTTCTTGATTGGCTCGCTGAGAAAGCCGGCCTCACGATCGCAGACTGACCGTAATTCTTCGAGTAGGATACAGTTAGTTACGTTGCGCACGGAGCGGCAATGCCGCAACGTCACCTCGGCGCAACAAGCCGGAAGGTGACTGGCATGAAAACCAACAGACGATCTTTTACAGGTCAAGCATTGGTCGGAAGCTTTGCGGCACCTGTTGTGGCGCTGGTTCTGGCAATTGGCCTGGGAGCGCCCGCAAGGGCCGACGAGGCTGCGGCCAAGAGCATGCTCAAGGCGATGTCGGATTACCTGACCGCGCAGACGACCATATCGTTCGCATACGACACCAATCTCGAGATCGTCACCAAGGATCACCAGAAGCTGCTGCTGGCGAGTTCGGGCATGATGGATCTCAGCCGGCCCGACAAGTTCCGCGGCAGCCGCCACGGCGGGTTTGCCAATGTCGAAATGGTCTTTGACGGCAAGACGCTAACGCTTCTGGGCAAGGACGCCAATCTCTATACGCAGGTCGATATCCCCGGCACACTCGATCATCTGGTCGACGAGCTGCGGAACAAATACAAGAGGCCAGTCCCCGGCGCCGATCTTCTGCTGTCGAACGTCTACGACGAGTTGATGCGCGACGTCACCGACGTCAAGGATCTCGGCAGCGGCGTGATCGGCGGCACGGAGTGCGATCATCTGGCGTTTCGGAAAAAGGAAGTCGATTGGCAGATATGGATCGCGCAAGGTGAGCATCCCTATCCCTGCCGTTATGTCATCACGTCCAACGCAGTCGACCAAGGTCCGCAATACAGCATTCAGATCAGCGACTGGAAAACCGGCGCTGATGTTGCCGCGGACGATTTCGCCTTCAAGGCGCCGGACGGTGCCAAGAAGGTCGATCTGAAGGAACTTGTCGACTTCGATGAACTGCCCACACATCTTTCGCCAGGAGCCCCCAAATGACCGTGTCGAGAAAACTGAGAATCGTCGTGCTCGCTGGAGCCGTTGGACTGTTCGGGCTTGAAGCCTCGCAGCAGCTAGCGCTTCCCGGCTTTAGCAGCCTTGTCTCCAGCGCCGAGGCCAGGGTCGGGCGTCCCCTGACGCCGGTCAGTGTCGCCGGGGTGGCGCGGCGCACGGTACGGCGCTGCGCGGCCGGTGTGTACTGTTGAGTTCGCGGCGAGCATTGATAGCGGTGCCGGTTGTTTGGTTACTTGCGGCAGCAGGTGTCATCGAGGCCGCCATGGGTGTGGCCCTGATCGTCGTTCCGAACACGGTCGCCGTGTTGTTGCTCGGCGACGGTCTGACCGGTACGGGCTGACAGTTGCCCGCGTCACCGGCGTCGCGCTGCTCGCTCTGGCAGTAAGCAGTTGGATGGGCCGGCAGGATCAGGGAAGGAGCTCGCCGCTGGCGGGAATGCTGACCTACAACGTCCTTGCCGCCATCTATCTCGCCTATCTCGGGATGGAAGGTGCCCAGGTCGGAAAACTATTGTGGCCGACCGTTGTTCTCCATGCCGCGCTGGGCCTGCTTTTTGTTCACGCCTGGTTTTCGTTCCAACCTGGATCACCGCAGAAATTCTGAGGGTGTGGCCCATGAGATCCACATGAGATCCCTGCCTGGCCACCCCAACGAATTCCGCCTGTAGGATACAGTTAATTACGTTCCGTGCCGCCGAACAATGCGCGAGCCTCACCAAGGGCAGGCAAAGCCCCTCGGAGCGGCCAGCCCGGCTGGACGACGCGACCTTCCTATTAGGTGGGAGCACTATGAGAGTTCTGGCGTTGAGAAACTCCGGCGTTGTCTGGCTAACCCTGATGGCGGGGGTGATGGCCCCCTTTTCGGAAGCAGTCGCGTGCGGCTATGACAGCCCGCAGTCGGTTTCGCGCGGCGTTTTGAACTGGGCCTATCCGGATTCGCTTCATGTCATTGGAGCCATATCGCGGGAGGTCGCGGCGCGGCGGCTGCCCTTGGCGAATTTCAATCGGGCCGGAGCAGATTTGTTCGGGCAGCGATTTCGCGCGACCCAGACGGCGCTCACCGGGTTCGCCGAATTGCTCCGCGCCGCGTCATCCGAGCCATCACAGCCAGCCTTTTCCCTTGTCCTTGTCGAGCCGGTGCTTTGGACCCGCTTCGAGCCGAGCGCCGAAGGCTTGCATGCCAAGGTCCATGTTGCCTCCGCCGAACCGGGCGATCTGGTTCTGGTTACCGGCGAGGCTGTCATCAGCGAGATCGCGCTCGGCCGGCTGGCTGTCGGCGAGGCCGGTGAGCGCGGCCTCATTCGCTTCTACGGATCCGAGAAGCAGAAGTCGGACTTCATCAGCACCTATCGACACGCCGGCGGCCAACCTATTGCCAAGTGGGGCGCGAGCCATGCGGCGATGCCGCCTGCCGCCCAGCTCATCACTGACTCAGTTCAACCTTCAGGAGGGAATCCATGACCAAGACATTGCTGTACGGGACGGCACTAGCAAGCCTGATGAGCTTCGCGCTTCCGGCGATTGCGCAGGACGCCGGGGCCCTGGACAAGGGAAAGGCCGACGCCGCGCACCAGCACCCGCCGGCCTACTCGCCATACGCGGAGCGCGACTTCCCGACGCGCCCATTCTTCGGCGATACGCATCTGCACACCGCGTTTTCCATGGACGCAGGCGCATTCGGCGCCAAGCTGACACCGCGGGACGCTTACCGCTTCGCCAGGGGCGAGGAGGTTACCTCGTCCACCGGCCAGCCGGTGAAGCTTTCCCGCCCGCTCGACTTTCTCGTGGTCGCCGATCACTCCGACAATATGGGCTTCTTCCCGGATCTGTTCGCCGGCAAGCCTGAGGTGCTGGCTGACCCTACCGGCAAGAAATGGTACGACATGATACAGTCCGGCAAAGGCGCGGATGCGGCGATCGAGATCATCGTCGCCTTCTCGCACGGGACGTTCCCGAAGGATATCATGTATTTCCCGGGCACGCCCGCCTACAAGGGCGCGTGGCAGGAAACGATCGCCGCCGCGGAGGACTACAACAATCCCGGCCTTTTCACCGCCTTCATCGGCTTCGAGTGGACGTCGAACACCGGCGGCAACAATCTGCACCGCAACGTCATCTTCCGCGACAATGGAGACAAGGCGAGCCAGGTCGAGCCGTTCACCGTCTATCCGCCCTACGGCAGCGACAACCCGGTCGATTTGTGGAAATGGATGGGCGCTTATGAACAGAAGACTGGCGGCGATGTGCTCGCGATCGCGCATAACGGCAATCTCAGCAGCGGCCTGATGTTCCCCACCGTCGAGCAGTTCGGCAAGCCCGTGGACCGCGAATATGTCGAGCAGCGGGCGAAATGGGAGCGGCTCTACGAGACCTCGCAGACCAAGGGCACCGGCGAGTCGCATCCGTTCCTCTCGCCCAACGACGAGTTCGCCAGTTTCGAGATCTGGGACAAGGGCAATCTGGACGGCAGCGTTCCCAAGACCAAGGAGATGCTCGAGTTCGAGTATGCCCGCTCGGCCCTCAAGAACGGACTGAAGCTCGAGCGCGAGCTCGGCACCAATCCCTACAAGTTCGGCCTCATCAGCAGCAGTGATGCGCACACCGGCCTCACCGCCATGGAGGAGGACAATTTCTTCGGCAAGACCACACCGCAGGAGCCGAGCCCGGAACGCATCGGCGCAACCTTTATCAACAATGCCCAGACCGGTGTCAAAATCATGGACTGGGAGGTCGGCGCCTCCGGCTACGCAGCCGTCTGGGCCAAGGACAACACCCGCGCATCGATCTGGGATGCCATGCAGCGCAAGGAGACCTACGCCACCACCGGCCCGCGCATGGCGGTTCGGTTCTTCGGCGGTTGGGAGTTTGCAAGTGAGGATGCGCAAAGTCGGCTACCGGGGCAGATCGGTTACACCAAGGGCGTGCCGATGGGCGGCGATCTTCGCGCAGCCCCTGAAGGCAAGAAACCGACCTTCCTGGTCGCCGCCTTGAAAGATCCGCTCGGCGCCAACCTCGACCGCTACCAGATCGTCAAGGGCTGGCTGGAGGCGGACGGCAAACTGAACGAGAAGGTCTATGACGTGGCTTGGTCCGGTGACCGGAAGCCCGACGCGGGTACCGGCAAGCTGCCATCGGTCGGCGACACTGTGGACGCCGCGAACGCCGGCTGGACCAATACGATCGGCTCCCCGGAGCTCAGCGCGGTGTGGGAGGACCCGGATTTCGACGCGAGCCAGCCGGCCTTCTACTATGGACGGGTGATCGAGATCCCGACCCCGCGCTGGACCGCCTACGACGTCAAGCGGTTCGGCGTAAAGGCCCTGCCAGGCACGGCGATGACCATCACCGAACGGGCCTACACCTCGCCGATTTGGTACACGCCAGGCACTTGAGGAAGGAAGCGACGCATCAAGACAAGGTAGACGCCCAGAGGCGTCTGCCTACCGCTCGCCACTCGCCAAGGCGGCACCAACTCATCGACACCGCCTAGCTAGCAAGGACGCCGCCCAATGAAACTTTTTCATGAACCATTGCTGCATTTTGTCGTGGCGGGCACCGTGCTGTTCGCTGCCTTTGCATGGCTTGGCGACAGCGAAGAGCAGACGAAAAGCATCGAGCCGGTGCGTATCGGCGACGGCGAGCTGAAGTGGCTCACCGAAACTTTCAAGGGCCAGTGGCAGCGTCCCCCGGACGGCCAGGAGCTGCAAGCCTTGATTACTGAGCTGATAAAAGAGGAACTATTCGCTCGCGAGGCGCGGGAAATGGGTCTCGAAGAGCACGACACGATTGTCAGGCGCCGGCTGGCCCAGAAACTGGAGTTCCTGCTCAAGGACACTGCCAAGGTCGTCGAGCCGACGGTAGCCGATCTTAGAAAATACTATGAAGCCAATCTCGACCTGTTCCGCGTCGCAAGCAGGGCCAGTTTCCGACAGGTCTATTTCAATCCGGACGGCCGCAAGGACGCCGCCGCCGATGCGGCCGATATGCTCGAACGGCTCCAGGCCGGCGATGCCGGCGACGTGGCCGAATTCGGCGACAGATTTCTGCTCGGCACCGAGTTCGAGAACCTCGGCGAACAGCAGGCGACCGGCATGCTCGGCGAGGAGCTTTCGCGCGAGATCTATGCCGCGAGAACGGGAAGCTGGGCCGGCCCGTTCAAGTCCGGCTATGGCTACCACCTGATCAATGTCTCCGAGCGGAACGAACAGGGTTCGCGTCCTTTCGAAGAGGCGCGTGAGGCCGTGTCAGCCGAATGGCTCAGAGATCGCCAGGACGAAGTCAGCCGCGACTACATTGCACGGCTGCGCGAGAAATACGGTGTCGTCTATGGTGACGAGGTGGCGAAGCTGCTTTCTCCTGGCCCGAAAGCCGATGTGGCGTCGCGATGAGCCCGGTCCGGTTCCTAGCCTTACTCCTGCGGTTCGGGCGCGCTGCATTGCTTTTGGTTGCGGCATGCGTTGGGGCCTCCCCGGCCCTGACACACGAGATGCGCCCGGCGTTTCTAGAGCTTCGAGAGGAAAACCCGGGTGAGTTCAGCGTAACCTTCAAGACACCGATGCAGGGCGATTTCAGGCTCGCGCTTTCGCCGCGCTTTTCTGGCGCGGTCGAGAATCTGACGCCGGTGGTGTCGCGCGCGACGGGCGACGCCATGGTTCAGACGTGGCGGATTGCAGCGATCGAACCGCTCGCCGGCCAGAAAGTGAGCATCGAGGGCCTATCGCAGACCATGACCGACGCGCTGGTGCGCATCGAGTTCGCCGATGGCGGCACATGGGTCGAGCGGCTCACCCCTAGCGCGCCCGACGTGGCGATCCCCGCGACGCAGAACCCTTGGGAGGTGGCCGCGACCTATTTTCGCCACGGCATCGAGCACATCGCCTCCGGCCTCGACCACCTCCTGTTCGTCGCCGCGCTGATGTTGATCGTGCGCGGCTGGCGACGGATAGTCGAGACGATCACCGCGTTCACCGTCGCCCATTCGATCACGCTGACTCTCGCCACCATTGGCTGGGTCACTTTGCCGTCTGCGCCGGTGGAGGCAATGATCACCCTCAGCATCCTGCTTGTCGCGACCGAAATCGTTAGGATGGAGTGCGGGCAGTCGAGCCTGACCATCCAATGGCCTTGGGTCGTCGCCTTCGCTTTCGGCCTGCTGCACGGCTTCGGCTTCGCTGGCGCCCTGGTTGATCTTGGGCTCCCGCGCGGCGATATTCCGCTCGCTTTGCTGTCGTTCAATATCGGCGTTGAAATCGGGCAACTCCTATTCATCGCGGCGATCCTGCTCGCCGTTCATTCGATACAGCGCATCATCACGATACCGCGGCGGGCTATCGTCGCTTCGGCCTATGTGATCGGAACCGTCGCGGCGTTCTGGAGCATCGAGCGGCTGGACGCGATGTTTCTATGAGGGAGGCATGAACACATGCGTGATCGGTCGAGGCGGCAGCGGTCTTCTGCGAGTCGATGCCGGATCTGCGCGTCAATATTCAAGGGGATTTCGGTTGCGCGTTTTTGGCGGGAGCGTTGCTGCCTCCCACTGCGAGCGCATTGGAAGGAAGCTTTATGACCTTTGCAAAAAAGCTAAAGCACGAGCTGCAAGAGTATTTTCTACCGTCCGCGTATCTGTACGTCTGTTCGTGGCGCTCGTTCTTTATAAGGCAACAATTCTGGGTGGAGCTGGGTTAGCTACCTCCTATATGGCCTGCCGTTATCAAGGCATTGATCCTCGCGAAATTCATACTTCTCGGGCACGCGGTCGGGCTGGGCGAGCGATTCGGGATGCGTAGGGTCGTCTACGTCATAATCGCCAAGGCATTGCTCTACCTTGCCTTGCTTATCGTTCTGACAATCGTCGAGGAAGCCGTCGCCGGGATCATCCACGGGCGGTCAATCGCAGCTTCGATCTCCGAGATCGGCGGTGGCTCGCTGCCGCAGATTCTTGTGACCAGCCTCATCATGTTGCTGATATTTGATCCCCTATCTGGCGTTCAGAGAACTTGACGTCGCGCTCGGTGAAGGCCGGCTCTGGGAGATACTATTGGGACAATCAAAGGCGCAGTTTTTTTGACGGTTTCGTAGGTGGGAGTGAGGGGAACCGGTCGGGCGGCACCCGGCGCAAAGCTGGCTCATTGCAGTCGGCTGTTGTGTCGCAGCACGAGGCCGACCGCGCCGAGCAATGCGTCGTTCTCTGTGTGCTTGCCAACAATTATCCGCGTCCGCAGGGCGGGCGCGATATCGCGGGACTTGATGAGCGTGTGGCGTTCATATGACGCGATCAGCGGCGCCAGGAGAATGTCGCCTGCCAAAGCCATGCGGCCACCGATGATGATGAGCGGCGGATTGATCACCGAGCCGATCAAGCCAAGACCACGGCCGGCAAACTCGGCGGTGTCTTCGATCATCCGCAACGCCCCGACGTCGCCCTGTTCAGCCATCATGATCACGTCGTCCATCGTGACCGGCCGCCGCACGATTCGCGAAATCTGCTCAAGCGGCCGGGCAAAACTCGCATAGAGCTCCAGGCATCCGCGATTGCCGCACCGGCAAAGATCGCCGCCGGGATCGATGCTGATGTGCCCGAATTCGCCGGCGCCGCCGGCGATGCCCGTCACCAGCCGGCCATGCTGGACAATGGCCCCGCCGACGCCCAGATCGATCTTGAACAGCACGAAATCGTCTTGGCCGACGGCCGCGCCCCACATCAACTCCGCAATGGCCGAGCAGTTGCTCTCGTTATCGGCGAAAATCGGCTGTTCGAGAACCGGCCCGAACACATCGCGGATGTTGACCCCGGCCCAGGTCGGAACAATACTCGCACGCAGTACCACTCCTTCGCGGCTGACAGGGCCCGAGACGGAAACCCCAACCCCCAGGAGCCCCGCCATCGGCAGACCGTTCTCGTCGTAACATTGGGCAATTGCTGACTTGGCGAGCTGGGCCGCCTGTTGCGGCTGGTAGTCCAGCCCCATAGGGATAGTTTGTTCGGCAATGACAGAATGCGACACATCGGCGACGACGCACCGTATCTCGTCGAGGCCCAGATGGATTCCGACGCAGGTGCCCGCAGCGGGATTGAGCGTCAAGGTCGCGGCAGGCCTGCCGATACCCCTGATCCCGTCATGATGGGCCGAGGATTCGATCACCATTCCGGACTTTCTCAAGCCATTGAGCGCGGTTGAAACTGTCGACCGCGCCAAACCGGTGATATGCGCGATTTGCGACGCGGAAAGCACGCCGCGCTCACGCAGGCATCGCACGATCAGGCTCTCCGGTGATGCGGAGGGCTTGTCGATCAGCCAATTTCTAAGCGAAGGTTTGTTCATGATGAGCACAAAGGACGTTGACTGATAGCTCAAATATGTCATCTTGGAAAGAACAGAGATACCTGCATCTCACCGGCGGCGGCTTCAAATCGCGGTCACAAGCGGTCGATACGAACCGTACATCACATATGGGAGTGAAACGATGGAATACCTGAGGACGGCCCTTGCGGCCGCTACGGCGTACACCCTTGTTGCGGGAGCCGCATTCGCAGAGCCCAAGACCAATCTGTTACATCAATGGGCGACCGGATCGGACGCCCAGGCCATTGCCAAGCTCGGCGAGATGTTTACCGCGAAGGGTGGCACCTGGCAGCAGACCTCCATCGCAGGCCACACAGCCAACACGCTGGCGAAACTGCGCGCCGACGTGATCGCCGGCAACGCACCTCCCGCGGTGCAGCTCAAGGGGCCCGAGATCGCCGAATGGAACGAGA
The DNA here is from genome assembly GCF_055811615.1 of Mesorhizobium sp. WSM4807. NCBI lineage: Bacteria > Pseudomonadati > Pseudomonadota > Alphaproteobacteria > Hyphomicrobiales > Phyllobacteriaceae > Mesorhizobium > Mesorhizobium sp. WSM4807. The sequence continues at coordinate 41,528 of NZ_JBVVQY010000028.1, read as the reverse complement.
CCGGCATGACAGCCAATCTCGACGAACTGGCGACAGCGGAAAATTGGGAGAAGGTCGTCGCTCCCGAATTGCTGCCGGTGATGAAGCCGACCGGCAGCTGGGTGGCGGCGCCGATGAACATCCACCGCATCAATTGGCTGTGGGCATCGCCGAAGGTCATGAAGGACGCGGGCGTCGCCGAGGTGCCGAAGACATGGGCAGACTTCAACGCCGCCTGCGACAAGATCGTGGCGTCAGGCAAAATCTGCATCTCGCACTCGACTGCCGACTGGACCGATTCGACGGTCTTCGAGGTCGTGGTCTACGGAATGGATCTCGATCTCTTCAAGAAGGCCTTCGTCGAGGGCGACGTCGAGGCGATGCGCAGCGAAGGCATGGTCAAGGCCTTCGAACAGTTCCGCACCATGATCACGAAGTACATGGATCCCGGCATGAACGGGCGCGACTGGGATACCATGTCGCATCTGGTCGGCCGCGGCGAGGCCGCCTTCCACATCATGGGCGATTGGACGCTCGGTCTGCTCACGGCCGGTGGCTTCAAGGAGGGCACCGACTATGTCTGCGCCCAGGCGCCGACTGACTGGGGCAAGCCGGGCTTCATCCTGAATTCCGACTCGGTCGTGTTCTTCCAGCAGAAGGATCCGGACTACGTCGAGGGGCAGAAACTGCTCGCCAGCACGATCCTCTCGCCCGAGTTCCAGACGATTTTCAATCAGACCAAGGGCTCAATCCCTGCCCGTCTCGACGTCGATCTTTCGAACGGCTTCAATCCCTGCCAGCAGCTCTCCCAAAAGGATCTGCAGGCGTCGATCGATGCCGGCACGCTTGTCCGTTCGATGGCGCATAACATGACGATCCCGCAGAAGGTGCGCGGCGCGATCATGGATACCGTCACCGAATTCGTAGCGACGCCGGACATGACCGCGCAGGACGCAGCTAGTGCCATGGCTGATGCGGCCGAAGCGCAGATGTGAAGAAGCTGCCGATGATGGCCTGGCGCGCGTCGCCCGGCCTGACCTTCGCCGGAGCAGCCGATGCCCACGCATGATTTGACTGTACCGGTTGCGGCTCCCGCGACCCCGTGGCGGGAGCGCCTGGGCACGATCGTGCCCATTCTGGTGCTGGCGCCGTCGCTCGCGGCGAGCTTCATCTACGTTTTCGTGTTCACGCTCTGGACGCTGTATCTTTCGCTTTCCGATTCGTCGCTGATGCCGACCTATGGGTTCGTCGGTCTGGACAATTATGCTTCGCTTTGGGCGAACCGGCGCTGGAACATCGCCTATACCAACCTCTTCCTGTTCAGCGGCTTCTATATCGTCGGCTCGATGGCCATCGGGCTGCTTCTCGCGATCCTGATCGACCAGCGCGTTCGCGGCGAGGCGGTTTGGCGCACGATCTTCCTCTACCCGCTGGCAGTGTCCTTCATCGTCACCGGCACGGTGTGGAGTTGGCTCTATAATCCCGTCGACGGCATCCAAGCCTTCGTGCGGGGGCTCGGCTGGACCGACTTCAGCTTCGCGCTGACGGCCAACCGAAACACCGCGATCTATGCGGTGATCATAACCGGTATCTGGCAGTCGTCCGGCTTCGCAATGGCGCTTTTCCTGGCTGGCCTGCGGTCCGTCGATCCGGATCTCGTCAAAGCAGCGCAAATCGACGGTGCGTCGGTTTCCCGGATCTATCGGAAGGTCATCCTGCCGACGATCGCCCCGATTTTCCTGGCGGTGGCGGTCATTCAGATCCAGTTCGCTATCAAGACGTTCGACCTGGTGGCGGCGTTGACGCGGGGTGGGCCAGGTGTGTCCACTACGTTCCCGGCGATCTATGTCTACGACCTGATGTTCCAGCGCGGCCAGATCGGCGAGGGTGCCGCTGCGGCGATGATGATGCTCGCGGCCCTTGCTGTTGTGCTGGTGCCCTATTCCTTATGGATCGTTTGGCGCAAGCGGGAGGAGGGTCGCAATGGCTGACATTGCTCTCAACGCCCGGCATGATCCCGAAGCGGCCGCGGCTACGCGGCGATATTTCTGGAACCGCTTTCTTATCTATGCGGTGCTGACGCTCTTCGCTGTGATCTACCTTGCACCGCTGCTGGTCGTGGTCTTCAACTCGTTGCGGGAGCAGTCCGAAATTGCCCGCAACGGCCTCATCTCCCTGCCGCGCAGCTTCCGCCTCGACGCGTGGGCGGAGGCCTGGGGTACTTATTGCGTCAGCGGCACCTGCGAAGGCATGAAGCGCAATTTCTTCAACTCGCTCTGGATGGCGATCCCCGCGACGGTCATCTCGACGCTCCTCGGCGCCATGAACGGCTACGTGCTGTCGAAATGGCGCTTCAAGGGCTCGGAAGTCCTGTTCAATCTGATGCTGCTCGGCGTCTTTATGCCCGGCCAGATCTCGCTAATGCCGTGGGCGTTCCTGCTCGGCAAACTCGGCCTAACCAATTCGACATACGGGCTGGTCTTGATTCACGTCGTCCAGGGCATCTCGTTCACGACCCTGTTCTGCCGCAACTTCTACGTCAGCATACCGGACGACCTTATCAAGGCGGCACGCATCGACGGAGCCGGCTTCTGGCGGATTTTCCGCAAGATCATCCTGCCCCTGTCGCCGCCGATTCTGATTGTCACCGTCATCTGGCAATTCACAGGTATTTGGAACGAGTATCTGTTCGGCGTCGTCTTCACATCGGGCCAGCAGCAGCCGATTACGGCGGCATTGGTCGCGCTCACTGCCGGCGGCACGACCGCCCGTGCTTACGACGTGATGAGCGCAGCCGTGCTGATCGGCGCACTGCCGCCGTTGCTGATCTACCTGTTCGGTGGAAAATACTTCGTGCGCGGCCTGACACAGGGCGCCATCAAATGAGGCGTCGCCCGTGTCCACACTGACCATCCGCAATCTTCACAAGAGCTATGGCGCGGTCGAGATTCTGGCCGGCATCAATCTTGAGGCGCAGACCGGAGAATTCGTCGCCCTTGTCGGCCCCTCCGGCTGCGGAAAATCAACCTTGCTCGCCATGATCGCCGGCCTGGAAACCGTCACGTCGGGCGAGATCTGGATTGGCGACCGGTTGGTGAATTCCGTGCAGCCCAAGGACCGCGACATAGCGATGGTGTTCCAGTCATACGCCCTCTATCCCACGATGACGGTGCGCGAGAACATCACCTTCGGCATGGAAAGCCGGGGCGTGCCCAAAGCGGCGCAAGCGGAAGCCGTAAAGCGGGTTGCCGCACTCCTGCAGATCGAGCAGTTGCTCAACCGCAAGCCCGGGCAGCTGTCGGGTGGCCAGCGGCAGCGCGTTGCGATGGGGCGCGCACTGGTACGCGACCCGAAGCTGTTTCTGTTCGATGAGCCCCTGTCCAATCTCGACGCCAAGCTGCGCGTGGACATGCGCACCGAAATCAAGAAGCTTCACCATCGCGTAGGCAAGACGACGGTGTACGTCACCCACGATCAGGTCGAGGCGATGACGCTCGCGTCCCGCATTGCGGTGATGAACCAGGGCTCGGTGCAGCAGTTCGACACGCCGAAGCAGATCTATGACCGGCCGACCAACATGTTCGTTGCGGGTTTCATGGGATCACCGGCGATGAATTTCATCCCCGCCCGGCTTACGAACTCGACCAGCATCTCGGTGCGCGCCGCTGACGGCAGCGACGCTGCTCTCACCCTTGCCGCTCCGCTGCCCGCCGGCGCGCCAAAAGATGTAGTGCTCGGTGTTCGGCCAGAACACATCTACCGTTTCACGACGGACCTGAAGTCGCGGAAACCTGCCGTCGAGTCCATGCAGGCCCCGGTCGAATTGGTCGAGCCGACCGGGGCCGAGACGCATGCCGTCCTCAGGCTGGGTGACCTTGAGATCACCGGCCGTTTCGAGCCGGATGACGCTCCCGTCATGGGCGAGACGATAACGCTCGGCATCGACATGTCGCGCGCCTGTCTGTTCGATCCAACAACCAAGGCGCTTCTGTGATCTGATGTCCATGCAATTCGCGACGTACCCGAGCTTGACCGATCGCGTCGTGCTGATCTCCGGCGGCGCCTCCGGGATCGGGGCCGACATGGTCCGCGCCTTCACCTCGAATGGCGCCCGCGTGGGCTTTCTCGATGTGCAGGATGGGCCCGCGGAGGCGTTGGTGCGCGAACTCGGTGGCACCGCCAAGCATGCCCCGTTGTACCTCCATTGCGATGTGACCGACGTCGCTGCGCTGCAGGCGTCGGTTGAAGGCGTGCGTGCGCGGCTTGGTCCGGTCGCCGTCCTGGTGAACAACGCTGCCGATGACCAGCGCCATCCCGTTGACGCGGTGACAGCCGAATTTTGGGACCGCAGCTTCGACGTCAATCTCCGGCATCACTTCTTCGCCGCGCAGGCGGTGCATCCGCACATGAAGGAACTCGGCTTCGGCTCGATCATAAACTTCTCTTCCATCGCCTGGCGTTTCGGCGCGGACCAGATGGTGGCCTATGCCAGCGCCAAGGGGGCTGTGGTGGCCCTGACCCGCGCACTGGCGCGGTCATTCGGACCTGACAACATCCGCGTCAATGCAGTCGAGCCTGGCGCTGTCATCACCGAGCGACAGCGCGAGCTGTGGTTCAAGACGCAGAACGCAATCGACCAGACCGTGCAGCGACAATTGATCCGCCGCGTCCTCCTGGGCGAGGAGATTGCACGGACCGTGCTCTTCCTTGCAGCCGATGACAGCCGCATGATCACGAAACAGTCCATCACCGTCGATGCCGGTTTGCGCTGATGCGATCGCTTCCACATCTTTCAACGGGACTGCCAAACTGATGCTTCGCCTCGGTCTCAACCCTTACGGACTGACCTACCATCTCGGCTTGCAGGGGCGCGATACGCCGCGGCACAATCCGGATGGGGCGGGGCTGGAAGGCTTCATAGCGCTTGCGCAGGAACTCGGCGCACGCACGCTCGAGATCTACGAACCATGGCTGACCGACTTGCCGGACGCCGAGGTCGTCGAACTGCGCAGGCGTCTGGCCGCGCTCGACATCGTCCCGGTGGTCAGCGGCGGTCTTATCGTGGCCGGTCCGCTGGACAACGCGTTTCGGGCTGCGCGCCTGCTCGAGGCGACAACGATCCGTATCGCACTGACCCCCGTCCTGTGCGGCGACCGCAACCTGTGGAGCCCAAAATGGAGCGAGTTCAACGCGACGATCCGCGCTGCCCTGACGGAATGGGGGCCGCGTGGGGCGGCTGAGGGCCGGGTGCTCGGCATCGAGAACCATCAGGACTTCGGCAGCGACGAACTGGTCGCGTTCTGCGAACTCGGCGGGCCGGGTGTCGGCATCACCTACGATACCGGCAATACCTTCCCTGTCGGCGAGGCACCGCTTGCCTTCACGCGGCGGATTGCACCGCACGTCCGCCATGTCCACCTCAAGGACTATCGCGTGCAGTTCACGGATGAGGGCTATCGTCTGGTCCGCTGCGCGATAGGCGACGGCGCCGTGCCTTTCGCCGAACTGGTAGCCATCCTCGCCGAGCACCATGACACGCTGACGGCCGTGCTTGAGCCAGGCGCACTGGAAGCCCGTCACGTTCGCTGTCTGACCGACGACTGGTGGAACGGATATGCGCCCAAGACTGCGCGCGAGTTCGCGGCCTGCCTGAGTGCTGCGCGGGTAAACCGCCTTGCGGACGACGCCGACTACCGGACGCCATGGGAGCGCGACGATGACGGTGCGCTGGTTTCGTATGAGCTCGACATGATCCGGCGCAGCGCCGCCAACATGAAGAAGTTCGATTTCATTGCAATGGAGAAATCAGCATGACTGCCCGAGAACTCAGCGGCCTGACTGCCTTCGTGACCGGCTCGGGACGCGGCCTCGGCCGCGTCATGGCCGACCGCCTGGCCGAACTTGGAGCAAACGTCGCGATCCATGATCTCGATTGGACTCGGCCATCACAGTATGGCGAATTCGCAGACCTCGGCGAATCCGCCAGAGGTTTGGAAAAACATGGGACACGGGTGACCGCGGTCACCGGTAACATAGGCGACAGGCAAGCCGTCGCCGAAATGAAGAGGAAGATCGAGGCGGAGCTCGGCGATGTGCATGTTCTGGTCAACTGCGCCGGCGGCGACATCGGCGCCAAGGGAGTAAAGCCCAGCCCCAACAACGCGCTCGACATCGACTATGATGACATCAAGGTTCTGACCGACAACAATCTCATCGGCACGATGCTGGTCTGCCAGGCGTTCATTCCGCCTATGGTCAAGCGCGGCTCAGGCTCGGTGATCAACATTGCCTCAGCGGCAGCGCATATCGGATGCTCGCCGGAGGTGGTCTACTCCACGCTTAAGGCGGCCGTCGTCCATTATACGCGCTGCCTCGCCAAGGAATTGATCGACGACGGCGTGCGCATCAACGCGGTGAGCCCCGGCGCCACCAAGACGGCACGGTTCCAGGCGAGCCGCGTGGTCGATCCGGAGCGCATGGATTCGAGCAAGAAGTCGCTGAACCGGTATGCCGAGCCTGAAGAGATCGCCGAAGCGGTGGCCTTCCTCGCCGGTCCGCGCGCGCGTTTCATCAACGGGCAGGTCATTCGCGTCGACGGCGGTTTCACCATCTTCCCAGGTTGAATCGCGGCCGTTCACACCGCGAACTGTCGGGCTGAGCGTACCCCAATGAGCAGGGCCACGACGGCCCATTGCCGACCTTGTCGTTGATGCGACGTGCTCGCAGAGCCCAGGAATCGACGGTGAAGTTCGGCAACACGTCAATTCTCTTGGCGACACGCTGACGTTACAGCCCGCCTGTATGCACCCACGCAATGGCTCCGATTTGTCTGGGTCGGTCTACTCGGCGCCCTGAGAAGGCGAAGATTTCCGGATCGAGGCGCTTGGGCCACCGTGCGCCTGGGCAGAGCGAACCGGTCCCGTCTATAAGCTCAGAGGCGCAACATTAGAGGTTGGGGGAACAGATGAGGGAAGAGAACGACATTCAGAAGTTGGTGCGAACGCTGCGTGTTCGAGCACCTGACGATGCGGCTGAATTGCTAGCCCGAGAGTCTCCCGAGTTCATCCGCGACGCACTAGAGTTGTTACCGGATAGGCACGCCCGGAAGGTGGCGGAGTATTTGCCATCGCAAGGGAGGCCCATCAAATCTCATACCGACGGCAAGGATCTCGCGATCCCCGAGGCCATCGTCGAGCTGATGGACCCGATCCCCGCCAGCGTTGCTGTCGGGACGACGGTAGCCGCCGCGGTGGGGGCCGTCAGACGAGCCCAGGTGCCGACCGAGTTGACTTACCTCTACATCACGGACGAGGGTGATAGACTGGTCGGCCTGGTGGTCTTGCGCGATCTGATGCTGAGCGAGGCCGACGCGACGGTGGATCAGATCATGCTGGCAAGTCCGTTCGCCCTTCACGTCGATATGCCTTTGAGCGAAGCCTGCAAGGCGGCGGTACGCCGTCACTACCCTGTCTATCCCGTGGTGGACGCGGAGAACCGGCTGCTCGGGCAGGTTCGCGGCTGGCGGCTGTTCGAGCAGCAAATCATCGAGATTTCTGCCCAGCCTGGCCAGATGGTGGGTGTCCAGAAGGAGGAGCGTTCTTTCACTCCGCTGTTTTCAGCCTTCTTGAAACGTCATCCGTGGCTGCAGCTCAACCTGCTGACGGCCTTCATAGCCGCTTTCGTGGTCGGCTCGTTCACAGGCACGATCGAGAAGATCGTCGCGTTGGCGGCGTTCCTCCCGGTGTTGGCCGGACAGAGCGGAAACACCGGCTGCCAGGCGCTGGCTATTACGCTGCGTGGCCTCGCCTTAGGGGATGTGGACAAACGACCGAAGCTGCACCTGGTGCTGAGGGAGGGAGCGCTCGGGATCGCCAACGGCTTACTCGTCGGTCTGGTGGCGGCTGCGGCCATGTGGTTCTACGCTTCACGGCAGCCGGAGTCGGCATCCCAGGCGCCCATGCTGGCACTTGTGATCCTGCTCGCAATGTCCGGATCGTGCCTCATGTCCGGAATCTCCGGCGTGCTGATCCCGTTGGGCCTGCGGCGTGTCGGCGCCGATCCGGCCGTGGCTTCGGCCATCTTCCTAACCACCGTGACCGATATCGTAGGCATGGGCCTGATGCTGGGACTGGCCACCATGCTGGTGCTGTAGTCCGTCGCGCCACTTGAGCGCCGGGCGCTGTGCTGTGCCGTGCTGGCGATCTGGCGGACCGACTGTACCGAAGACCTTCGGATGAGCCACATTTGACCCTGATGCGTCAGGCGCGGCCAGATACGTGCAGAATCGCGCAAACAATATTGATCTTGGAGGCTACGCAATCCACGGCTGATTATGATGTGTCTTAGTTGCCGTTTGTAGAGAATACTTTCTCGGATCCAGCAACGCTGAAAAGATGTTTGGCCAACCAGCGTAGGAGAAATGCGAATGAATCCGATAGTTTGTTGCGCAGCTGCAACAGCTGCTGAAGACTCGGAAGGCCGCGTGACAGTTCTGTCGCTTTTTTTCGTGGCGGCGTGCTAGATCCGCTGCACTAGTCGGGTTTGGGTGGGCTCTCGGCATGCATTCCTCGTTTTCAATGATCCTCGGCCTCGCCGCGGCGCTGCTTTGTACCGGCATATTGCCGGCCGGCGCACAAGGTCTCTATCCGGCCTATGACGATGCGTTTTCGGCCCGCATTGCCAATCCGACTGACAACGCGACGCTAGCCCAATTCGTCACGGTCGCTGTCAACGCAGGGCAGTACGATCAGGCGATTTCGTCAATCGAGCAGTATCTCATCAGATATCCTCGCGATGCGCGCGCCCGCCTCGCGGCCGGCCGGTTGTACTACAATGTCGGCTCCTATGAATTGGCCCGGCGGCAGGTGCAGTACGGCATCGAGACCGGGGACCTGTCCGCAGATGAGCAGCAGGAAGCCGTTCGCCTGCTCGCCCGCATCGAGCTCGCGTTACGTGGCGTCACCTGGGAGATCGCTCTGACTGGCGGCATGTTCAGCGCATCCACCGATTTTGAGCCGGGCGGGGCCGAAGACGACCGCACCTTCGTCTCGCCCTATGGGTGGGCGGAAGGCTTTGTCCGGCGGGACCTCGGCACGCCAAGTGCTGACGCGCTTGTCCTCTCGGGCTCGTTGGCGGCGACAGAGCGCTTTTTCACCGAAGACCTCTCGGTTCCCGGAGATGAGGAGACTTTTATCCACGGCGACGCGGCGATTACCTTGGACAAGGGACTGCCCAACAGTGGCATCGATTCGCTACGGCTGCTGCTTTCCGCGTTCGCCGTCACAGATCGCTTCGACAGCGATATCCACGAGACCGGCGTCGGTCTCAGTGGACGCTTGCTCGTGCGCCCCACGGTCGAGACGACGCTTTTCGCGGGTGGCGGCTACATCGATCTAAGCGCCTCGAAAGGCATCTTCGCCGATAGCGGGGTTTTCTATGAGGCAGGCGGCAGCTACCGCTTCCGCAATGGCCAGGCGCTCGGGCTGCGCCTAGTCGGCTCGAATGACTTCGCCTCCGGAGTTGGCGAAATCGGCCGCGGCTACATGGGAGAGGTCCGCTACGGCGGCATAGTGATGGAAGTACCGGACCTTCTCGTATGGTCTCACCAGGTCGCCTTCTCGGCCGGTCACAGCGACACGCCCGACTTGTCCATCGGTATCGGCACGAACATAGACAGCGACTTCTGGCTCATTGCCTCAGAAAGCGATTTTCAGCTCACGGAGTGGCAGAAGATCAGTGCCGACCTCGCCTATCGCGAAACCGACTTCGATATCGCTGGTCGCGACCGAAATTCGTTCGAATTGCTCGTGAGCTACACGTTGACGCTCAACTGAAGGAGGTCGCGATGAGGACCCTATATCGTCAGATCGCCACTTGTATCGCCTGCCTTGCCTTTGCGGCACCATCTGCCGCTGAAACGGTCGGGTCCATGACGGCCTATCAGACCAACATCTTCCGCAATGGCGGCGAGGCGATGTACGTCGGCGCTGGCGTCGCACTCGGCGACCAGCTGCGCAGCAATACCACCGGTCTCGGAATGCTCGTGTTCCAGGACGAGTCGAGCGCCAAGATTGGTCCGAACACCAGGCTGACGATCGATGAATTCGTCTACAATCCGGGCTCCCGGTCAGGAAAGATCGGCATCGGGATGAACAGCGGCCTGGCCCGTTTCTACGGCGGTCAGGTTTCGAAGGGCGGCGACATGCAAGTTGCGACGCCACACATGGTGCTCGGAGCCAGAGGCGGCATCATTGAAGTGCTTGTGATAGCTGGTCAGACCGTCGGCATACTGCGCGCCGGCCGCATGACCTGCATGATGAATGGTCGCAAGCTCGTGATCACAAACCCGGGCCACGCCTGCACGTCGGACAATGACAAACTGCTGACCGGCTACGGCGGTATCGACGCCTTCCCGATATTGGACAGCATCGATCGAATAGCCGGCACCGGCCTGCCAGGCGAACCGGGCCCGGGGCTGAACGTAAGCGCAATCTGTGCGTCAGCACTCGGCAATTCGCTCAAAGCCTGCAAGTCCACCGACGGCGCATTGCCCGGCGTGGCCATGGAGTTCCCTGACAGCCCAACGCCCCCTGTAGGCAGCGGGGTGGATGATGAGGATGATGACTGCTTTCCCGACTGCCGGTAAGGCCGGCCGACTGGCATGAGCCCCTCGCTTGATTGGCGGCGGGCTGCCAGGCGGAAAATACCTGGTCTTGCGGTCGTACTCTTGCTGCTCGCTTGCCATTTTGCTTTCGACGGGCCGCTGTCGCGCCTGCGCGAGCGTACGTACGACTTCTACCAGTTCCTCGCCCCGCGCGAGGCGACGAGCAATCCTGTTGTCATAGTCTCGATAGACGACGCGAGCCTTAAGGCATATGGGCGATGGCCCTGGAACCGTGGCCTTTTGGCCGATCTGGTCGATGGTGCCGCCGAGTCTGGTGCCGCGGTGATCGGGCTTGCGCTGGTGCTGCCCGAGGCTGACCTCTCTCCTGATGGCATCGCCGGAGACAAGCGCCTCGCCAGCGCGCTGGCGAAAAATCGAACGGCGCTCGCCGTCAGCCTAGGCAATGAGGCGACCGTATCAGAAGCAGAGCCCAAAGCCGGCTGGTCGATCGTTGGGCAAGTACCCGAGACGCTTCCTGGCTTCACCGGTCTGACAGGCTCGCTTCCTGATTTCTCGAGCGCCGCTGCAGGCCTCGGCGTAATTCGCACTCTGCCCGATCCCGACGGGGTATTACGCCATGTGCCGCTGCTCTGGCTCCGAAATACGGCTCAAGGCGTGCAGCTCTGGCCGTCCTTCGCGCTCGAACTCCTGCGCCTCTACGCCGGAGAGAACGGCTACGTGGCCCGGATGAATGCCACCGGCTTTGACGCGCTCAGGATGGCCGGCACCATTGTGCCACTCGAGCCGCAGGGCAGCATCCGCCTCTGGGAAACCGACACCAATACGCCGCGCATATCTGCCAGTAATATCCTCTCGGGTCGCGGCGATCCGCTGCTGCGGAACGCGATCGCCATTGTTGATCTGTCAGCCGTGGGATTGACGCAGTATCTGCCCACCCCGGCGCGTCCGGCACGACCAGGCGTGGACATCCACGCAGATGCAATCGGCCAGATGCTTGCCGGGCGGTATCTTGTAGAGCCAACCCAAGCGCGTACGCTGGAGCGGCTGTGGTTGGTCCTCAGTGGCATCGTTTTCATCGGACTTTCGGGAGTTCTCGCCCAGCGTGTCATGCTTGGCGCCCTCGCTCTGGCGCTCCTGGCTGCCACGCCCTTCGCGTTCGGCGCTCTCGAATACAGCCTGCAGGGTAAGCTCTATGACCCACTGCAGCCGGCGCTTGCGACGATCCTCGTAGCCGGCTTCGAAGGCTATGCCCTCTACAGGCGCAGCGAGCAGCGCCGGTCCACCCTGGCCCGGCAGTTTTCGCAATTTCTGTCGCCCTCCGTGGTGCAACGCCTCGCAAATTCGGATACCGAAGCGATCCTGTCCGGAGAGAAGCGCGAGATCACAATCCTGCTGAGTGACATACGCGGCTTCACGACGATGAGCGAACAACTCGATGCCCAGGAAATTGGAAAGGTAGTCAACCACTTCCTCGGCCTTGCGACCGATGAGATACTCAAGCGCGATGGGACCATCGATAAGTTCATGGGCGATGCCGTGCTAGCCTTCTGGAACGCGCCGCTTGACCAGCCAGATCATCGCGAGCGCGCGCTCGAAGCGGGGCTCGCCCTGATCGAACGGGTGAAGCGCGAAAACGCCGCGTTCACCGCGCGCGGGCACCCCCCTATCGAAATCGGCGTCGCCATCGAGACTGGCATCTGCTCCGTAGGGAATTTCGGCTCCGAACGGCGCTTCGATTACACCGCGATCGGCCCGCCGGTGAACCGCGCGGCACGGCTCGAGTCAACGACCAAAAAGCTGAGCATCCCTCTGGTGCTTGGTCCCGGATTTGCCCAAGGAGCATCGATGCCGGTTGTCCAGGCGGGCGCCTTTGAACTCCAAGGCTTCAAGGGCGAGGTGCCGGTTTTCACCGTTCCGGAGATACACCCCTCGTCGCAATCTGCCGAGGCAGTCGTGTGATGCTTGGCACCAGTTCAACTCGCTACCTCATTGGCAGCCGGCGAGCGAAAGCCAAGGGCGGCGGAAATACGATGGGCGGCCCGGGCTACCATGTCGCCCAGCTCGCTTATGCTGGTCGGTTTATGCCAACAAGGCGGATGCCCACGACTTCAGCATCAATCTGGACTCCTGGGGCGTCAACACGGGCGGAACCTCGAATCCGATGACAGCGCTGCTCGCGACGCAGAATCCGGACGCCGGTATGGGTATCGCCAATTCGGGCCGCTATTCAAATTCCGATCTCGATGCCAAACTGGCTGTGGCGAAGCGGATGCTGGACGATGCCAAGCGCGAAAAGATGCTCTCGGAACTCAGCGAGATCGTCTTCAACGACGTTGCCCTGATTCCGATGCACCACGAGGTCCTCGTCGTGGCTGCCTGAAAGGACCTTCCAGTTCACGACGCGGGCCGACCAGTATACGCTATCCATGAATGCCAAGACTGTCTGAGGAGTTGTAGACTTGACGAACATCGCCACGGGATCCGTCGCGGATCGCGGTCGCGCTACATACGATCTTGGCGCGACCGCCATCTTTGCTTCCAAATCAGACCCACGCTTCCACTATTGCCTGTATGTACCGCCCGCGGTTGGGGAAGGCGCCCAAGTCGACCTGCTGGTGGCCGTCCATGGTACTGGCCGCACCTCGTTCCTGGGTTTCCGCGACGCGTTCGCCGAGTTCGGACGCTGGAACGACTGCGCCATTTTGTGCCCGCTATTTCCAATCGGCGTTCTCGGCGATGATGCCCGCAGCGGGTACAAATACATGATCGAGGGCGACATCCGCTACGATCAGGTGCTGCTCGCCATAGTCGAGGAAGTCGTCGCCAAATACCGTCAGGACTGGACCCGCTTTGCCATGTTTGGATTTTCCGGCGGCGGGCAATTCACCCATCGCTTCGCCATCGTCCATCCCGACAGGCTATGGGCGGCTTCGATCGGCGCGCCGGGCTCAGTGACCTTGCTCGATCCCGCGCGGGATTGGTGGGTGGGCATTCGCGACCTGCCGGAGAAGTTCGGCATCACCTTCGATGCCGCCGCGCTGGCAAAAGTGCCTGTCCAGATGATCGTCGGCGATGCCGACCTGGAGACCTGGGAAATCACCCATATCCAGGGCAGCACCCATTGGATGCCGGGCGCCAACGATGCAGGACAAACGAGGCCGGAACGCCTCGGGACGTTGTGTCGATCGTTCGAGGAAGCAGGTGTGCGCGTGCGCTTTGATTTGCTGCCCGGGGTAGCCCACGAACGGGACGCGGTTCTCGATCCGGTCAAGGATTTCCTGGCCCAGGCGCTCAAGGAACGACGGAACGCATCAGGATAAATGCAAGGCCAAGCCCTGCACGATAAGCTTGTGCAAAGATAGGCTGCTGTGGAGCGCGGACCTCAATCGTATTTGGCCACGAAACGTCCAACGGCGGCGAGGCAATCGTCCTTCTCCTCGACATGCGGCATGTGGCTGGAATTCGGAAAGACCATGCCTTCGACGTCGGGAATATGATCGAGAAAGGGCTGGACGCACGCCTCGGTCGCTTCGTCGTAAAATCCGCGGAACGCCAGGGTTGGCGCCTCGATCAGATGCAGGCGCTCGACGATGGTCCAGTTCCGCATGGTGCCGATGACGTGGAATTCATTGGGTCCGTTCATGGTGTGATAAACCGTCGGATCCTCGTCGATTGCCGCGAATGTCCGGGCGACTTCCGGCGGCGTCGGAAGGACACGGCAGACGTGGCGGTCATAGAAGGCCTTGGTTGCCGCAACATAGTCCGGGTGATCGGTGGTTCCGGCTGCCTCGTGCCGGTCAAGCGCACTTTGCACATCGGCCGGCAGCCCGGCGCGCAATTGCAGCGCGCCTTCCACCCATAGCGCCATTGAGGCCAGCGAGTTTGCTAGGATCAATGCCTTGAGCCCGGCGGGGCGTCGCACGGCATGTTCAGCCGAGAGTATGCCGCCCCAGGATTGGCCGAGCAGGGCGTAACGGTCGGCTACGCCAATGTGAGTGAGCAGCGCATCGAGTTCGCCCAGGAAGAAATCGACGGTCCAGAAGTCGCCGCCCTTGTCGGGGAGATGGGTCGATTTACCGTTGCCGATCTGATCGTAATGGATGACGGCCCGCCCGGTATCGGCCAACTCCTTGAACGAATCGACATAGTCATGGGTGCAACCCGGCCCGCCGTGAGCGACGACCAAAGGCAGCTTGCCCGAGTTGAGATCTCCGATTACGCGATACCAGGTGCGGTAATCCCTGTAGTCGCTAAATCCTTCGGTGGTCGCATGTGCCGTCACAGTTCCAAGCTCCGCGTCATGGCGCGGCAGGAACCATAGTGACGGACCCTCCCAAGCCTTGTTTGCGGCCGACGGTACTAAGCGGCCCGGCGCATTTACAGCTAGCACTATTTATAGGTTTGCCCTGGCGGGGGCCGGTGGCCCTCAGGCGGAGAGCCTCAATGCTCCGGCTCGAAACGATCGCCAGGTTGCCATCATCCAGGCGGCGGATAAGGCGCGGGGTTCTCGTTCGGCGGACAGGTGGTTGCATGTGACGCTTCAACGCCACCCGATAGCCGCCAGCTCCCGTCCGCCTAAGCGGGCGCGGCTGTACCGAGGGCTGCGGCCAGGACATCAGCAAGGCCACGGCCGGCGCTGCCGTCCTCGTCAAGACGCGGATTGTAGATGGTGACCTCGAGTCCAACCGCCTTTCCGCTCGCCAGGATGATCCGGAGCGCCGCCGACAGCTCGTCCCACGACAGCCCGCCCGGTACGCGGAAATCGACCGCCGGCATGATCGCATCGTCGAGACAATCGGCGTCGAGATGGATGAAGAAGCCGTCGAGTTCCGCCCGCGTCAGGTGGCCAACGGCCGCCCGGGCGGCGGCTTCGACGCCCAGGCGGCGGATGGCGTGGAGATCGTCGGCCATGATCTCCGCTGACAAAGGCTGGCTGCCGAATTTGGCCTGGTCCTCGTGGTCGCGAAACGCGAAGGCGACAGCGTCCTCGGAGCGAACCAACGGGCGGCGGCCCTCCAGGTCGGTCAGCAGCTCCGGCCCGTAGCCGGTGACGAAGGCCAGGTCCATCGACGCGCCTTCGCTGTTGGGCTCCGCTTCCGGCTGGAAGAAGTCGGCGTGGCCGTCAATGAAGAACAGGCCGTATCGACCGCGCCGGCGCAGCGCGAGCATCGGACCCAGCAAGATCGTACAGTCGCCGCCCAGCACCACCGGGAATTCGCCCGCGTCCAGCACCTCCTCCACGGCGTCGGCGAGCTTGGGCGACCACGCCGCGATCGCGTTGTCATTCAGCGTCAGGGTGGCAGGGTCGGGCTTCGGGTCTTTCGGCGGGACGGCCAGCCGCCCGGCGCGGCGCGCATGGATGCGTTCGGCGAGGCCCAGTTCCAGCAGCCGACCGGGCAAGCCCTCCACGCCGTCGGTCGCCAGACCCAGTGCGGACGGCGCTTCAAGGATGGCATAGGGGCGGGTCGGCATCAGATACTCCAGCTATCGCGAGTAAGAACCGGCGCAACCGGGCGGTCGTCGCTACTGAAGGCTGCGCGGCTGCCGGTTTGACGGCCCCATAAGCGACGCTTTTGAGCAAAAAACTCGCCTTGCAGCCGACGTAGCCTCACTACGTGGGCGAAACCGAGGAAATTTCAAGCCGCCCAAATCCCGTGTTGAAGTCAAGATCGCACGTTTTCTGACCGATGGGAGACGGTTCTTGAGCGCATTCAGAGAGAAAGTTGCCAAAGCTGGATCAATGGATTGCCGTAGCTCAAAAACGATCCAAAACGGCGCTCCTCTCAAAGGCCTTCGTCCCAATACGGCGTACGCCCGATGCGTCGCGCAAGGTGGTCGACGAAGGCACGGACCTTCATCGACATGAGCCTGTTGCTGGGATAGACGGCATAAATCGTGCTGGCTGGAGGCTCCCAGGCATCAAGCACGCGTCGCAGCGCGCCGGTGCGCAGTGGCTCCGCTACCGCCCACGTGGGCAATAGGGCAATGCCGATGCCGTCGAGCGCCGCGACGCGCAGCATCTCCGCATTATTGCTGCGAAAGCTGCCGCCCACGGCCACGCGCGCCTCGCCAATTTTGCCGGCAAGGCGCCATTCATCGCCCCAAGGCAGGAGGCTTGTGCAGAGGCAGTTGTGCTTTGCAAGGTCGCCCGGCTCGCGCGGCATGCCATGCTTGTCGAGATAGGCGGGCGCAGCACAGGCGACGAGCCGGGATGGCGCGAGCTTGCGCACGACAAGCGGCGAATCCTGGAGCACGCCGATGCGGATCGCCAGATCGAGCCCCTCATCGACCAGACTCACATGCGCCGGGCTCAAAGCAATATCGACGGAAAGTTCCGGATAGCGCCTCAGGAACTCCGGGACGGCCGGCGCCACATGCATCCAGCCGAAGCTGTCGGGCGCTGATATGCGGAGCGTGCCGCGCGGTTCGCGCTGCAGCGCGCTCGCTTCTTGTTCCGCCGCTTCAGCTTCGGCGAGAATCCGGGTGCAGTGGCGGTAGTAGGCTGCGCCCGCTTCGGTCATAGAGAGCCGACGCGTGGTGCGGTTGAGGAGGCGAATGCCCAGGCGCTGTTCGAGCCGCTGCACATGGGCGCTGACAGCGGATTTGGAGATTCCGAGCCGATCTGCCGCAGCCGAGAAGCTGCCGCTGTCCACGACGCGAGCGAACGCCGCGATGCCGTCGAGCGGGTCCATCATCGAATTGTCCTGAAATCCGGACAGCATGTCCATACAATTCCGGCTAATCAAAGGGCGAGAACGGCCTATCTCTTGGTGAGCGACCCGAACCACGAAAGAGATCGACGATGGATGCCAACATTACAGCGGCCGATTCGTTCGTTCGCGAGCCGGCGGCCCGGTCGACGCTCAACGTTCTGGGCGTCACCCATATCTACAAAGCCACCGGCGCCGAAACCGCGGGGTCCTTCTCGCTTTGGGAGTCCGTGGTTCCGCCGGGCGCGCGAGTACCACCGCACACCCATGCCCGTGAGGATGAAGCCTTCTATGTGCTGAGCGGCGAACTCGTCATCGAATTCGAGGGCGACTCCGCGCCACATCGCGTTGCGCCCGGCGGCTTCTTCTTCGGCGCACGCGGCCGGCGCCATGCCATCCGCAATGTCGCCGACAAGCCAGCTTGCGTACTCGTCTTCTGCGCGCCAAGTTGCGGCCTTGATCAGATGTTTGCGGAATTGGATGCCGCGACCGCCGCCGGCATGCCGGAGATGGCAAAGCTCGTGGCCATCGCCGCCAAATACGGCGTCACCATCGAGCCGCCGGCTGATCCGCCGCGCTGAGGTCAAACTGTCGTCTGTCAGGCCGGAAACAGAAATGCGGCGGCGGGATCGAAAAAAATCTGTCTGCTCGAGGCGATGCCTTCATGTGCTTGCGCCACATCGGATGTCGGCCTGACGTCGATCTCCTGGCCGGCGGCCGTGCGCGCGATAACGCGCCGCCGCTCGCCGAAGAAGGCTGTGTCGATGAATTCGACCGCAAGCCCGGCAGTGGCCGGGCCGGGTCTCAGTCGAAACGCTTCCGGCCGCACCATCAGCCTGGTCTTCTGGCCATGGCTGAATTGCTGATCGATCCTGACGCCGGAGACGACCGAGCCATCGGCCAGGCGGATCGTGGCGGAGCCGTTGACGGTTTCAAGATGCTCGGCCGGCAGGAAATTGGAATTTCCGATGAAGCTGGCCACGAATTCGCTCGCAGGTCTCAGATAGAGGTCCTCACCGGTACCGATCTGCTCGATGCGCCCGTCCCGAAACAGCGCGATGCGATCGGAAAGATGCAGGGCTTCGTCCTGATCATGGGTGACGTACAGGATCGTTACGCCGGTTTCGCGGTGGATGCGCCGTATCTCGGCCTGGATCTCCTCGCGCAGCTTCTTGTCGAGCGCCGAAAGCGGCTCGTCCATCAGAAGGATCGGCGGATCGTAGGCGAGCGCCCGGGCAAGCGCCACGCGCTGCTGCTGTCCGCCGGATAGCGCGCCAGGATATCGGCCGCCGAAACTCTCGAGCCGCACCAGCGACAGCATCTCGGCGACTTTTCGTTTCACCTCGGCGTCCGGCCGGCGGCGCACGCGCAACGGAAAGGCAATGTTCTCAGCGACGGTGAGATGCTGGAACAGCGTGTAGCGCTGAAACACCATGCCGATATTGCGCTTGTGCGACGGCACCGACAGCAGCGACCTGCCTTCGAGAAGAACGTCGCCGGATGTCGGATGCTGAAAGCCGGCGACCGCGTAGAGCGTCGTCGATTTGCCGGAGCCGGAAGGGCCGAGAAAGGTCAGGAATTCGCCCTTGGGTATATCGATCGTGACATCGTGCACGGCGACGAAGCTGCCGAATGTCTTGCGCAGGTAGCGAATGGAGAGAAACGGTTCGGTCATTTCGACAGTTTCCGCCGAATGAGTGCGGTTACGATCATCAGGCTCAGCGTCAGAAGAACGAGAAGACTGGATGCCGCGGCGATGACCGGGCTGAGATCCTGGCGCAGGCTGCCCCAGATCTTGACCGGCAAGGTCTGCAAGGTGGGGCTGGCCATGAAGATCGCGACCACCACCTCGTCCCATGAGGCGAGAAAGGCAAAGATCGCCGCCGAAAAAATCCCGATCTTGATCGCCGGCAAGGTGACCCGGAGTTTTGCCTCGAATGGGCTTGCGCCGCAGACGATCGCCGCATCCTCGATGGATTTGTCAAAACCTTCGAGTGCCGCGGTGATGGGAATGATGGCGAAGGGGAGTGCCAGGACTGTGTGGGCGATGACGAAACCTGCCGTGGTGCCGCCGAGCCCGATCCGCAGGAAGAATGCATAGATGGCGATGGCAAAGACGACGACCGGCAGCACCATTGGCGTCAGCAGCAGGCCGCGAAGCGTGTTGCGCCCGCGAAACTGTCCCCTGACCAGGGCGAAAGAAGCCAGGAGCCCGATGACGACGGCAAGAATCGCGGCCATGGTGGCAATGCGCGCGCTGATCAGCGCCGCTTCGAGCCAGGCCGGATCGGCGAAGAGCTCCTCATACCATTTCAGCGTCCAGCCGGGCGGCGGAAAAGCCAGCCACCGCGACGATCCGAACGACAGCAGCACGATGAAGACTACCGGCAGCAGCAGAAACGCGGCAACCAGGCCGGTGAAACCCAGAAGTGCTGCGCGCAGCCAGCCCAGCCGGTCGTAGTCGAGCAGCATCTCAGATGCCTCCTGTCATGCGCTTGGCGCCGACGAGGCGCAGTTGCAGCGCGTAGAGTGCCATGGTGACCAAAAGCAGGATGAAAGCCGCCGCGCTTCCGAGCCCCCAGTTGAGCAAGGACTGGATCATCTGGGCGATCATTGCGGCGAGCATCATGTTGGAGGTGCCGCCGAGCAGCGTGGGCGTCACGAAATAGCCGAGCGACATGACGAAAACCATCAGGCCGCCTGCAGCGATTCCGGGAAGCGACAATGGCAGCAGAATGCGGCGGAAGGCGTCGAAGGGGCTCGCACCGCACAGAGCGGCGGCGCGCAGCGTCATCGGATCAATGGCGCGCAGGGTTCCGACCAGCGGCAGTATCATGAAGGGCAGCATGATGTAGACCATGCCGATGGTGACGCCGGTCAGGTTGTTGATCAGCGGCAGCGGCTCGCTGATCAGGCCAATATCCATCAGCGTCCGGTTGATGACGCCGGTGCGTTGAAGCAGCACCATCCAGGCATAGGTGCGGGTGAGCAGATTGGTCCACATCGACAGGATGATGATGCCGAAGACGATCGAGCCGAGGGCAGGCGGCATGATCGCCAGCATCCAGGCGACTGGAAACGCCACGATGACGGTGACGGCGGTGACGACGGTGGCGACCAGAAATGTGTTGAGGAAGACCCGCGCGTAGGTGCCGTCGCCAAACAGGGTGGCGTAGTTCTGCAGGCCCGGTACGGGTTCGGTCACGCTGCGCAACAGCAACGCGACGACCGGCACCACGAAGAACAGGGTGATGAGGGTCAGCGCCGGCAAGGCGCCGCCGACGCCGTCTGGCCTTCGGAGGATTGGCTGTCGATGAAGCAAATTGCCCGACATGGCGATGATCCCGGCAGCTCAGGCGGGACGCCTAGCGGCGCCCCGCCGGTTCATGGGTGAGGTCGGCGGCTATTTGGCCTGCCAGGCGTACCAACGCTCCGCGATCGCGTCGCGGTTTTCAGCCCAGTAGTTCATGTCGAGGTTGATCTGCCCGTCGACATAGGCGTCCGGCAGCGACTTGACGACATCGGTCGGCATTTCGGCCTTGGCTGCCGTGTTGATGGGTGCGTAGCCGCTTGCTTCAGCAAACATTGCCTGGCTTTTCGCGCTTGTCGCCGTGGCCAGGAATTTCATGGCGCTCGCCTTGTTCTTCGAACCCTTGGGGATGACGAGTACGTCGGCGGCAGTCATGTTCTGTTTCCAGGATGCCCCGACATCGGCGCCGTCCTGCTCGAGGGCGAAGACACGTCCGTTCCAGAGCTGTCCGAGGGCCGCTTCACCGGAGGCGATCAGCTGTTGCGACTGCGCGCCGCTGTCCCACCAGACGATTTCCGACTTGATCGTGTCGAGCTTCTTGAACGCCCGGTCGAGGTCGAGCGGATAGAGCTTGTCTGCCGGCACGCCGTCGGCCAAAAGCGCGATCTCGATGACGCCTGGCGCCGACCATTTGTAGAACGTGCGCTTGCCGGGAAATTTCGTCAGGTCGAACATGTCGGCCCAGCCGGTTGGCTCGCCCGACACCGCCCCTTTGTTCCAGGCAAGAACGAAGGAGAAGTAGAAGCTGCCGACCGCATGCTCGGTGGTGAAGCGAGGATCGAGATCGGCTTTCGGCACGACGTTGAAATCGATCGGCTCCAGCAGGCCGTCTTTGGCCGCTTTGATGGCGAAATCCATTTCGACATCGACGACATCCCAGGCGACGCTGCCGCCTTCCACCATGGCCTTCAGCTTGCCGTAGTCGGTCGGGCCGTCCTGCAGGACCTTGATGCCGGAACTGGCTTCGAACGGAGCAGCCCAGGATTTGGTCTGCGCCTCCTGGGTGGTTCCGCCCCAGCTGGTGAACACCATTTCATCGGCCCGTGCGGCGGTGGCTGCCAAGAGTCCGGCCAAAATGCTGGTCAAAATCAGTTTCATGTCATTCTCCTCTGTTGGTTGCTTGGTTTCTTGTTTTTATGAAATTGCGCGATTGGCGCTGCCCTCATCGCATGACGAACGGGTCCGGGATGGGCTCGTCGGATATCCGTATCCAGACGGATTTCGAGCGCGTGTAATCGCGGATGGCGTCAAGTCCGCCCTCACGGCCGAGCCCCGACTGACCATAGCCGCCGAACGGCACGAGCGGCGAAACGGCGCGGTATGTGTTGACCCAGACGACGCCGGCATGGATGTCGCGCGCCATGCGGTGCGCCCTGGCGAGATTGGTGGTGAATACGCCCGAGGCCAGGCCGAACGGCGTATCGTTGGCAAGCGCCAGTGCTTCGGCTTCCGTGTCGAAGGCGAGAACGCTGAGCACCGGACCGAACAATTCCTCCCGCACGCAGGGCAGCGCTGAATCCTCGGCGTCGATGATGGTTGGTGCGTAGTAGAAGCCGTGCGGATGATCGTCGTCGGGCCTTTTTCCGCCGGTGACCAGCGTCCCGCCCTTGGCGAGGCTCTCGGCAACGACGTTCTCGATCCATTCACGCTGGCGTGGCGTTGCCAGCGGTCCCATTTCGGTGGCCGGATCCTGCGGATCGCCGATTTTGATGGCCTCGGCCTTGTGCTTCAGCCTGTCCAGGAACTCGGCCTTTATCGAACGCTCGACAAGCAGCCGGGAGCCGGCGACGCAGCTTTGTCCAGACGCCGCAAAAATCCCGGCCACGACCGCGTTGGCCGCACTGTCCAGGTCGGCGTCGGCGAAAACGACAACGGGACTTTTCCCGCCCAGCTCCAGCGTCGTATAGGCGAGATTTTCCGCCGTGTTGCGGACGATAGCGCGAGCGGTCGAAGGTCCGCCGGTGAAGGCGACGCGTGAAACCAGCGGGTGACTTGTCAGGCGCCGGCCGCAATCGTGCCCGAACCCGGTCAGTATGTTGACGCTTCCGGCTGGAAATCCGGCCTCGTGAACGAGTTCGGCGAAGGCCAGCAGCGGCGCTGGGCCGTCTTCCGAGGCTTTCAAGACGACCGTGCAGCCGGCCGCCAGTGCCGGACCGAGCTTGACGGCCGAAAGGAAGAGCTGCGAATTCCACGGCACGACGGCAGCGACGACGCCGATCGGCTCGCGCCTGATGGTGACGTCCATATCGGCCTTGTCGATGGGCAGATGCGAGCCTTCATGCTTATCGGCAAGCCCGCCATAGTAGCGGTAATAGTCGCCGACATAGGCGATCTGGGCGCGGGTCTCGCGGATGATCTTGCCGGTGTCGCGCGTTTCCAGTTCGGCCAGGCGGCCGGCATTGGCGACGACCAGGTCACCGAGGCGCACCAGCAGCTTGCCTCGCGCCGTCGCCGTCAGCGATGCCCACGCGGCGGAGTGCAAAGTCCGGTGCGCCGCTTCGACGGCGCGGTCGACATCGGCTTCGGTTGCAGCGGGCATCGTCGCCCAGGGCGCTCCGGTGGACGGATCGATGCTTTCGAAGGTGGCCGTCGGCGTATCGAACGCTCCATTTATGAAGTTGCTGAATGCCACAAGGGTCATTGCGGCCTCCCATGCCCGAACGCCGGCATCACCTTGTCGACAAACAGCTGCAGCGACTTCTTCTTGCGTTCGTGCGGTAGGCCGCTGTCGATCCAGATCGAATATTGGTCGTAGCCGAGCGCCTCGTATGCCTTCAGCCGGGCGATCACCTCTTCGGCTTCGCCGATGACCAGGTTCTGTCGCATTTTGTCGGGCGCGTATTGCGGCATGGCCGCGATCTCGTCGCCGGTGAGCGCTTCCAATATGCCTTGGCGAACAGGCTTCTTGTTCTGGAACCACGCGCCGAACTGGCAGTAGAACAGCGACAGGTCCTTCGTCAGCTGTTCCGCATCGGCGGCGTCTTCTGCAACGAATGTGTGCATCAGCAGCATGATCTCGGGGCGGGCCATGTCGGGATGCGCCGCGCACGCCGCGTTGAAGCGCTCCATCAGGCTGGTTACTTCATCATCGCCCGAGGCGAGCGGCGTCACCTGGACGTTGCAGCCGTTGGACACGGCGAAGTCGTGCGAGTTCGGATCGCGCGCCGCCACCCAGATCGGCGGGTGCGGTTTTTGCACCGGCTTGGGCGACGAGGTGGTCGAGGGAAACGACCAGAACTCCCCGGACATCTCGAAGTCGCCCTCCCAGAGGCCCTTGATGGCCGGGA
This sequence comes from Mesorhizobium sp. WSM4807, assembly GCF_055811615.1. Classification (NCBI taxonomy): domain Bacteria; kingdom Pseudomonadati; phylum Pseudomonadota; class Alphaproteobacteria; order Hyphomicrobiales; family Phyllobacteriaceae; genus Mesorhizobium; species Mesorhizobium sp. WSM4807. The sequence continues at coordinate 17,618 of NZ_JBVVQY010000028.1, read as the reverse complement.
TGATCTCGCGCATGCGCTGGCCCGCGCCCCAGGCGTCGAGCCCCGGGAACAGGCGCTGGTATTCGTAGCTGTAGGCGCCGCGCGCGATGCCGATGTCGAGCCGGCCAGCCGTGACGACATCGGTCATTGCTGCCTCGCCGGCGAGCTTGATCGGATGCCAGAACGGCGCGATGACCGTTCCTGTGCCGAGCCGGATGCGCTTCGTCCTGGCGCCGAGATAGGCGATGTTGATGAACGGGTTTGGCGAGATGGTGAACTCCATGCCGTGGTGTTCGCCGATCCAGGCCGTCTCGAAGCCTGCCGCCTCGGCCATCACAACCAGTTCCTCAAGCTCGTCGATGAGTTCGGCATGCGGCTTTGCCGGGTCCGAGCGTTCCATATGGACGAAGAGCGAGAACTTCATATCTGTTCACCCCGAAGTGTTCATGGATACCGGCTTGGCGAGCGGACGGACTTCACCTTCGACCTCGTTGCCGACATAGACTCCAAACGCATCCTCCCGACATTCGCGAACATAGCGGGCGAGCATCGAGCGCACAGCAGCGTCGGCGATGTTCAGTCCGGCAATCCTGTCGATGTCGACGAGCCGGACCTGGCGATCGCTGGAGTGGGGCGCGTCCACCGTGCCGCGGTAGTAGACATGCGTTCGCGATGGGTTTGCGGCGTCGTCCCAGACCGCAAACAGGAATCCGAGATTAGCCTCGATGGCTTTCGCAGCGAGGCATCCCCTAAGGCTTCGCGTGTCGCCGGGCGTTCCGAGCCCTCGGCCCGCCGGCAGTTCGAGAAAGCCGTCGGCGGTTTCGAAGAACAGCACGCGGCCTTCATCTTCGAGGATGGCGCCGACTTCCATGTCCGGAGGCGCGGCCGCCAACGCTTCCTGGCTGAGACCGGGCGAGACATACGCCCCACGGCAATAGCCGAGGGGCTGCGATGAATTGTGGGAGAATTCGCGAACGCGGCCGATGAGGATCGAATGGTCGCCGGCGTCGACCAACTGCTCCATGTCACAGTCGAACGTAGCCACCGATCCAGCGAGCAGTGGACTGCCGGTCGGGCCGAAGCGCCACTCGACAGCCGAGAACTTGTCCTGCGATTTCGAAGCGAAGACGCCGGACGCGGCTCGCTGTTCCTCCGAGAGCACGTTGACGGCAAAGCACTTCGAGGTCGAAAACACCGGATGGCCCAGCGCTTTCTTGGCGATGCAGACCAGCACAAGCGGCGGATCGAGCGAAACGGATGTAAACGAATTGGCGGTGAAGCCTCGAGGCTCTCCTTCCGGCCCGATCGCGGTCACGATGGTAACGCCGGTCAGGAAGGAACCGAGCGCCCGCCTGAATTCGCCCGCGTCGAAGGCTGTGTCCATCGCCGGTCGCGCCGATGCGCTTGCGCCGTCGTTGCTCTCGAGAAAATCGACAATGCGCCGTGTGACCACGTCAGGCGAGGCAACGGCCATCATATGTCGTTCGCCCTCCAGAACGACGCAGCGACCGCGCGGCGCGAGGCGCGCCATCGCCGCCGACATCGCAGGCGAGGAATTCCTGTCCTGCGAGCCGGTCATGAACAGGGCCGGCATCGCGAGACTGGGAAGACGATCGCCATGCGCCGCATCGGCATGGGCGAAAAGTCGATATGTGCGCGCATAGCCTTCGGAGTTGACGCTTTGCAGTGCCGCGCGCGTTGTCCTTGCGGCCTCGGCCAGGCTGTCGGGGACGGGGTTGCCGAACCAGCGCGCGATCGTTGCGTCCGTCCCTGACGGGTTTTCCGCGCCGTTCAATTCGGCGGCGCGTTCGCGCACCGCCTGCGCAAGGTCCGCCGGGCGGCGAAAGACCGCGTTGAGCGACACCATGCGGCGGACCCGTTCGGGTGCGTTGAGAGCGATTTCCTGCCCGACCAGCGCCCCCATTGAATGGCCAACGATCGAGACGGCACCCAGGCCAAGGTGATCAAGAAGCCGGATTGCCTGTCCGGCATAGTCGGCAAGGCTCGCGTCTTCAGGTGGTAGCGGCGACAGGCCGTGTCCCAGCATGTTGATCGCGATCACATCCCATCTGCCCTTCATAAGCGCGATCTGGGGGTTCCAGATCGCCGCATTCATGCCGACGCCGTGGATGAGGAGGACCGGCGCGCCGGATCCGGCACGGATGAAGCCGGTACCGTCAGGCGCCGTTCCGCGATGCCAGCCAGGCTCCGTCAGCTCAGCCATGCAGGTCGCCGACCTCCTTGAGATCCTGGTAGCGGTCGCCGATGCGATGATGCGGTCGTCCGCCGATCGAGGCGCCAAGCGCCACCACCAATTCGTCTGGCGCCGGCGCGTCACCGATCTGGAAGTGCACAGTCAGGTAGTGGGAACGTCGGCCTTCGTCGTTCTTGTCCATAAGCGGGATCATGATCGGCGTGTTCGGCCCGCCACGCAGGTTGGTGAAGGCAAGATAGGTCTTGGCGCCGACGGCACGCCGATAGTGGTTGCCGAAATGCAGCGTATGGATGAGCGCGGAAGCATGCTCGATCTCCCCTGATGTGCCGCAGATTGCGGCCTTGCCGTAGCCTTCGATCGCTTCGCCGGATCCCGCAACCGCGAGGATTTCACGGGTCAGCACCTCCCCCAGAACCGGCGCATAGGCGCGGATCTCGGGAGAAAGGTCCTCAGTGAAACCGCGCCCGGCCCAGGGATTGTCGAGCACTGCCGCCACGCCGATCAGGCGCAGCGGCCGGGGGGCCACCTTGCCGCCTTCAATCAGCGTGTTCTCAACATAGGTGACGATCTTTCGGATGGCCGGCTTCATCGAATCCTCTGTGGTCGATCGGGCTGAGACGTCCGGAAAAGTTCCTTTGCCTCGACTATCTTATGGTATACCATACTATTGAAGACCAAATCCCTTGTCAACGGATCGTCGAATCTGTTTGTTTGCGGATGCTGGGAGTAGATGAATTGGCCGACGACACACTGAGGATCGAACGATCCACCAAGACGCTGAGAACGCTGGCGCTGGAGCGCATGCGCGACGCGATCATGGGGTTCCACTTCCAGCCCGGCGAACGGCTGGTCGAGCGGCCGCTTTGCGACCAGCTCGGCGTCAGTCGCTCGGTGGTGCGCGAAGTTCTGCGGCAGTTGGAGACTGAGGGCCTTGTCCAGATGATACCAGGCCACGGACCCGCGGTGGCCAGGCCGGATCTCAGCCGCACCGATGAGATTTATGAACTCCGCGCTTTGATGGAGGGCATCGCGGCGCGCGCCTGCGCGCTGACGGCGACTGAGGACCAGATCGCTGCGCTTGAGCGCGCATTCGATGTGCTGCTCACGGCGTGGGCCTCAGCCAATCCGATCGAGGTGATGCGGGCGACGACAAAATTCTATGAAGTGCTTTTCGATGCCGCCGACAAGCGCATCGCCTGGGAGATCGTCCAGGGTCTGAACGTCCGCATCAACCAGCTGCGTTCCATGACCATCGCTTCGGTGGACCGCCGCGATGCCGCAATTGCCGAAATGACCGACATCATGAACGCCATCAAGTCGCGCAACGGCGAGGAAGCCGAAGCGGCGGCCCGGCGACATGTGGAGCAGGCCTGGCGAATTGCGCAACAGACCCTTCGAAACAGCTGAAGCAGAAACTTCACGTTACGGAATCGCCCGTCGCCCTCGCACTGACGCACTGCAGGCAATTCCAACGCGCATCCAACCCGATGATCTAGTGGTGAAAGCCTGACGCTTGGTACCCGACGCGCAGGGCAGTTCAGGGTGGAGAGTTCGCGTTGACGGTCTGAACGGGCAAGAAGCGACAGTTGCGGACGATCGGAAAGTCACGTCGTTTGCTGCGATGGTGATTTACCTACGAATGCCCAGCGTTTCATTCCGGCAGGCCAGAGAGCCGCAAGCCTTCGACGTATCGGGCAAGGAGAGCCTTATCCCGATATGGCGCGCGGGAGCTGTATCGCTCGATCGAGAATTCCGGATTGAGCTTGAGAAGTTCGCTAGCGGCGCGACGGGCGTCCTCCAAGCGACCAAGTTGGGCATATGTTGCCGCCAGCAAGCGGTAGGCGGAACCAAGATCCGCCATCTTTTCCAAAAGGGACAGGGCTTCGAGGTAGTTTCCGGAAAGGTATTTGCTGGCCGCAATGTTCCAAAGGTACCAGTCGGGTCGGCTGGGGTTGAGCCGTAAAGCCAGTTCTCCGATTCTGGTCGCGTCCTCGAGACGCCCGAGATAGCCCAAGGCATCGCAATATTCGGCGAGGAGATCGCAATTGTTGGGCGCAAGCTCGCGGCCGCGTTCGTAACAGCCTATTGCTCTTTCAGCTTCCCCCCGCCAGAGGTAAACGACGCCCAGCGCCCAGTGGACGTTGGCGTCGTAGGGACTGAGTTCAAGGGCTTTGCTCGCCGACGCGAATGCACTTGCCAGCGTGGTTTCCAGATCGACGCGCTCATTCCATTTCAGCCTGTGTATCTCGAGCCAGGCGAGTCCCAGGTATCCGCGCGCGTAGCCCGGATCGTCGTCGATCGCGGCGACGAACATCTCCCTGGCAAGTCTGACGTCATCCGGATTCAAGCTCATCTCAAGATGCCTGCCGCGCAGGTAAAAGTCGTATGCCCTCAGTGCGGTTAGCGGTTTGCCGAGAACACGGTGGCGCTCGGCCTCCTCGATCTTGATGTTAAGGGCGGCCGGAATGGATTGGGACAGCTCGTCTTGGATGTAGAACACATCGACAAGGTCGAAATCGTATTTCTCCGCCCAGATGTGTTCGTGTAACGCATTGGTCAGATTGGCATTGACCCGGACGCGATTGCCGAGCCGCCTCACGCTGCCCTCAAGAGTGTAATGCGTGGCCGGAGCATTCTGTTGCGGCTCTGAACGAGGCAAGCGAACGATCACGTTTAACCCGGAGAAGCGCGACAATGCGGCAACGATATCCTCGGTTATGCCGGCGGCGAAATACTCCTGGTCGGGATCGCCGCTCAAATTCACAAACCTCGAGACATAGAGAAGCGTTCTGTTCGACGCGATAGCAGGATTATCCTGAACGTCGAGCGACGGCGGTGCCATGAGGGCGGTGGGCGTGTGCTTGGATGGCGTGTCATCATCGATGATGACATTGAAAATCCGGAGCGGACGTTCAATGTTCTTCAACGCCTGCTCGCCCGCATCTTCGAAGCTGATATACAGGCGGTTGCCCACAGTATCGCGCACCGATGCCGAGACCGCGACGCCCCCAGGCCTGGCGATGCTCTCGATGCGCGCCGCCACGTTTACGCCGTCACCATAGACGTCTTCGTCTTCGAACAGGATGTCGCCGATATTAATGCCGATGCGAAATTCTATTTGCCGATCGCGACGGACGTTCGTGTTCCTCGTCCGCATCTCCCGTTGGATTTCGACCGCACAGAGAACCGCTTCCTCGACGGCGCGGAACTCCACCAACATGCCATCGCCCATGAGCTTGATGATGCGGCCATGATGCAATGCGACCTTGACGTCCAATAGTTCCTGACGATGCTTCTTCAGGGCCGACAAAGTACCTTTCTCGTCAATTTCCATCAGCCGGCTGTAGCCGACTACGTCAGTGGCCATGATGACGGAGAGTTTCTGTTCCATCGGCGCTCCCCACTCCTACAAGCAACTAGATAACACATCCGCACCGCCGAAGCATCGAACTTGCGCGGCCGGAAATGGGAAGATGATTACACGATAGGTTCCTGATGGCTGCGGAAATTTCGGCTGCCGGCATGGACAACTTATTGAAAGCAATTCCGTTTTTGATTGTCGGCTTCGGGCTCAATCACGACCTTCCAGCAGAAGCATTTAAGGGCAGCTCAGGGTCGGATCTTGCCGTTCATTGCGGGTACCAAGCGTTAGGCTTTCACCACTAGCTACTGGCTGGAGGTGTGTGAACCCGAGAACGATTGTGACCGAGCATGTTGTAAGGCTGATCTGGGACGCGTGGCGCACACAAAAGAAGGGCGTGGGCGCAATCGCGCAACGTCAGCGCGCCCGTCTCGCCGACATCGTCGCCCATGCCCGGGCAAGTTCGCCATACTATCGTGAGCTGTACCGTGATCTGCCGGGTCGGGTCAGAGCCGCCGAGCAGCTTCCTGTTACCGATAAGAAGACGTTGATGGGTCGAGCACGAAGATGCCGTGCGTTCCCGAGCGCGAGGAGCATCGGGTTGAGACTTAGCGCGCCCCCGAGGCCAAGAGCTGCCATGGCGAGGTCCTTAATGCGCGCCCGTCAGCCCCCGCACCATGTTATCGGCATGGCTCGCGAGGCGGCGGGGGGTGACGGAATTTTTTGATCGCCTGCAACGTTTATATTCATTCGGCTGCATTCCGTTTTGCGCGGCCAGAACTCGCGAACCCGAGATGACCGCCGATTGGCAATCGTCTTTGGGAGGAACGTGACATGCCTTTGCGTTTCAACGGTACAGGAATAATTTTCGCTCTTCTCCTGTCTTCAAGCTTGATCCCCGCCGCGGCTCAAATGAGCGCGAAAGGAAAAATAAGCGGGAAGGATTTCGACAACGCTGCCGCCGAGCAGGCCAAGCGATATCTCGAGGAAGGTCGCGAGACATTCCGCTTTGACACTTTCGGCAGCGAGGATTTCTGGGGCGGCGAACTTAAACTCCACGAGGCAATCGCAGGTGAGAAGCTGGGCGGCACAGGACCCGGCCTGAGCCCGGAGAAAGCCCTCGAACTCGGCCTCAAGGTCGATGTGAACGCCATTCCCAAGGATGTGGCCGATGCGCTCAACAAGGGCGAGGTCGACCTCGCGGATCCCGCGAGCACGCTTGTTCTGCTGAAAGCCAATGCCGTTGTCGGGGTGACCGGGTTCTTCGCTGAGGACGGAAAGACGCTGACTTCGGTGGGCATCCAATGCGCGGTGTGCCATTCGACCGTCGACGACGCCTACGCGCCTGGCATCGGGCAAAGGCTCGACGGCTGGCCCAACCGCGACCTCAATATCGGGGCGATCGTTGCCCTCGCACCTGATCTCACTGCATTCACCGAGATGCTGCAGATATCAGAAGCGGAGGTGAAGAAGGCGGTGGAGGCTTGGGGTCCCGGGAAGTTCGATGCCGAATTGAACCTCGACGGCAAGGCATTCCGGCCGGACGGCAAGACGGCCGCCACGCTCAATCCGCCGGCGTTCGGATTGGCCGGCGTAAACAACCATACCTGGACCGGAGCCTGGGGCACGGTGAGCTACTGGAACGCTTATGTCGGCAATCTCGAGATGCACGGGAAAGGCGTGTTTTATGACCCACGCCTTGATGACGCCGAAAAGTATCCGGTCGCAGCACGAACGAAGCAGGGCCACAAACAGGACAAGGAAGATCGGATCACCGCCAAGCTGCCGGCGCTTCACTTCTATCAACTTTCGCTGCCCACCCCGAAGCCGCCCGAGGGCACGTTCGACAGCCCGGCCGCGGAAAAAGGCGAGGCTCTTTTCAACGACAAGGCCAAATGCGGAACATGCCACGTGCCGCCGCTCTTCACCGAACCGGGCTGGAATTTGCATACCGCCGACGAAATAGGAATCGATGATTTCCAGGCGATGCGATCCCCGGACGAGCGTTACAGGACGGCGTCGTTGCGAGCTTTGTGGGACATTGAGAAGATCCATAAGGGCGGCTTTTACCACGACGGACGGTTTGCCACCCTCGACGATGTTGTCGAGCACTATGACGGCCATCTGGGCCTTGATCTGACCGATCAGGAAAAGGGTGATCTGATCGAGTACCTCAAATCGATCTGACCCGGCACTTGACTGCACCGGCGCTTCTTTGAGTTTGGATAGGGAGGATTAGCGGCTGCCCCTTGGATGGGCTGAGACATGATCAGGTCAAGGAACTTACCTTCGGTCTCGGGGTTGATATCGCGCAATGCGGGAGTGCGCTATGTTTCTGCTCGCAAAAGATACAATCAAGTTCAGCATTCTTGTCGGCTTTTCAGCCATCTTCGTAGATGCCTCCATCGCCCACGGCCTGCTGTGGGAGAATGATCCCTACTGGACATACTGGATCATCAAGACCTTCCTGATCACCACGGTGTTTCTGTTCGGCACGGCCTTTATCGGTATCGGCATCGTGCCCGGCCTGATCCTGACTGCGGTCCACACGCTCATTCTGGAAATCTACTACCAGTGGCTGGCGCCCGTCGGGCTGCCGCAAGAACCCGAGTGGCTCGATTTCAATCACCTATGGGTTACCGGCGTGTCGGTACACTTCCTGGCGATATTCGGCGGATATTTGATGGCGTTGTGGCTGGTGCATTGGCTATTCTTGACCGCAACAACAACGCTTCCCGGCCAAAGACTTAGTGGTAGAAATCTGACACTTGGTTCCCGATGGGGATTACCTGTTCCGACCCGTTGCGGACGTTCGTTTGACCCTGCCGAATTCACGCCCATGACCCCAAGCCGACCTTCATCAACCCGTTTTGCTACCCGATAGCCGACATTCGCGGCAACCAGCACTGATGACCCTGAGCTGCCCTTCATGAGGATGTTTCTGCTGCTTACTGTGAATGTCAGCATTGACTCAAGGAAGATCCTTCACGTCTTAATTGAAGACTGGCAGTTTTGCGTGCAAGGGGCGACGTCGGACTCGTCCAAGAACCTAGCTGTGGCTTTCGCAAAAAATTTAGCCAGCTACCGACAATACGGGCTAAGGTCTCAGCGAAATGGATTGGCCGGGCCTTTGAAGAAAAAGAAACTGGGGAAGCGAGCGCGCCGTGATAAGCCCATCGCACAGGTTGCCGCTTTGCCTTATCGCCGCGCTGCAGACGGAGACACTGAAATCTTGCTGCTAACGTCTCGGCAAACGGGCCGCTTCATCTTGCCCAAGGGGTGGCCGATGAAGGGTCGACCAGACCGCGAGGCTGCAGCTCAAGAGGCGGGTGAGGAAGCCGGAGTAGTGGGCACTTTGCATGAGCAATCCGTTGGCAGCTTCCATTATTGGAAACGATTGAAGGACACGTTTGTCCCGGTAACCGTTGAAGTATACCCGCTTCACGTGCAGCAGGAGCTGGATGAATGGAAGGAGCAGAAGTATCGAAGACGGGCCTGGCTTAAGCCGGATCAAGCAGCACTCCTGGTCGATGAACCGAAGTTGGCTGCCCTATTGGAATCTATAGCGCCTGAACTGGCTCATTTCTGAACGCTACAGGATAAAACATGCTCAATTGGTTTCGTGCGCTTCTGCCCCGCGAGGACAAGTTCTTCGACCTCTTCGAGCGCCATTCCCGCATCCTGGTCGCCGGCGCCGAGGCGCTGCAGAAGCTGCTCGATGGCGGTGAGGGCGTCGAGCGCCATTGCCGTGAGATAGTCGAGCTCGAAGACCAGGCCGACGCGGTCACTCGCGAGGTGCTGCTCGCCGTGCGCAAGAGCTTCATCACCCCTTTTGACCGTGGCGACATCAAGGACCTGATCCAGTCGATGGATGATGCTATCGATATGATGCACAAGGTGGTCAAGATGGTGAGGCTGTTCGAGCAAACGAGCTTCGAGCCGCGCATGCGCGAGATGGGCGCCGTCATCGTCGAGGCCGCGCATCTGACCGCCGAGGCGATCCCGCTGCTGGAAAAAGTCGGTGCCAACGTCACACGGCTCGGCGCCCTTGCCGAGGAGATCACCAAGGTCGAGGAGCGCGCCGACGGGCTGCACGACGCAGGCCTGAAGGAACTCTTCCAGAGGCACGGCAGGACCGACGCCATGGCGTGGATCGTCGGCAGCGAGCTCTATGGCCAGCTGGAAAAGGTGGTCGACCGCTTCGAAGACGTCGCCAACGAGATCAGCGGCATCGTGATCGAGAACGTTTGAGCGGATGGACCCGACACTCGCCTTTCCGCTTCTGGTCGGCCTGATCGGGGTTGCGCTGTTTTTCGACTTCCTGAACGGCCTGCATGACGCGGCGAACTCCATCGCCACCATCGTCTCGACGCGTGTGCTGCGCCCGCAATATGCGGTCTTCTGGGCTGCCTTCTTCAATTTTATAGCCTTCATGTTCTTCGGTCTCCACGTCGCCGAGACCATCGGCAGGGGCATCGTCAGCGCCGACATCGTGACGCCGCAGGTCGTGTTCGCGGCGCTCGTCGGCGCAATCGCCTGGAACATCATCACCTGGCTCTACGGCATACCCTCGTCGAGCTCGCATGCGCTGATCGGCGGGCTGGTCGGCGGGGCTGTCGCCAAGGCGGGAAGCGTCGCCATCGTCTGGTCGGGGCTGCTGAAGACGGTCGCGGCCATCGTGCTGTCGCCGCTCACCGGCTTCGTGCTGGCTCTGGTGCTGATACTCACCGTCTCCTGGATTTTCGTGCGCCAGACGCCGTTCGCGGTCGACAATACCTTCCGCACCCTGCAATTCGTGTCGGCGTCGCTCTATTCGCTCGGCCATGGCGGCAATGATGCGCAGAAAACGATGGGCATCATCGCGGTGCTGCTCTACTCGCAGGGCATGCTCGGGGGCGAGTTCTACGTGCCCTTCTGGGTGGTGATCACCTGCCAGGCAATGCTGGCGCTAGGCACGCTGTTTGGCGGCTGGCGCATCGTCCACACGATGGGCTCGAAGATCACTCGGCTCAATCCGATGCAGGGTTTCTGCGCCGAGACCGGCGGCGCGATCACGCTGTTCGGCGCGACCTGGCTCGGCATCCCGGTCTCCACCACGCACACCATCACCGGCGCGATCGTCGGCGTCGGAGCGGCACGGCGCATCTCTGCCGTCCGCTGGGGCATAGCCGGCTCGATCGTGATCGCCTGGGTCATCACCATGCCCTCTACGGCGCTGATTGCTGCTTGCTGTTATGGAATCGTGGCACTCTTCAGCTAATGCAGAGCCCGGAAGTTTGACTGACGATCGCGAAGGTCGACAGCTGCCGTTGCTCGAAGATCAGCTTTGGAGAAGCGGCCAGAATGTCGCGAGATGGCGCCTTGCGCCCATTGATCGGCCCGCGGCTTCGATCAACCGGGAGCCCGGTAACCCTTTCGGCCTGAAATCCTCGGCGACGCTCTCAGCCATTGTTACATTCGCCTGCTCGTGTTGAGCGCTGCGGCTGCGGAGGGCGGCATGGGAGAAGAACCATGTCCATCTGGAACAGAGGCCACATTGTTGGTCAGAAGCCTCCTCTTAAACCGCGCGAGGTCTGGAGCATTCGAACACGACTGCAGGTGTCGGGCGCAGAACGGGATTTGGCACTCTTCAATCTCGCCATCGACAGCAAACTTCGAGGTTGCGACCTGGTCACCATCGCGGTCAGCGACATTGCGCTTTCCGGCGCTGTCCGCGATCGGGCGGTGATCGTTCAAAGGAAGACAGGGCGGCCGGTCCAATTCGAGATCACAGAGCAGACCCGCGCCGCCGTCGGTGCTTGGATAACCCGCCGTGGTCTCACCGAAAGGGATTATTTGTTCCCGAGTCGCGTACGGGCGAAACCACACATGTCGACGAGGCAGTACGGAAGGATTGTCGACAAATGGGTTTCGAGCATCGGGCTCGATCCGAAGCGCTATGGCACTCATTCGATGAGACGCACGAAAGCTTCGCAGATTTACGAGAAGACCGGCAACATCCGCGCCGTGCAACTGCTGCTCGGGCACACCAAGCTTGAGAGCACCGTCCGCTACCTTGGCATTGAAGTGGACGATGCGTTGGCTATTTCTGAACAAGTCGAACTGTAGAGCGCCGCGGAGCGTCGCATTCCGAAGCGGCGCTCCGTGACCCTTCTCTGCCCTTCTTTCGGGGAAGTTCTACGGCAAGCAACAACCCCTTTCCGGTCGTTCGGGGAACCGTGGCGTCGCGGCTAGGGTTTTTCGATTGGTCAACGTTTACCTGAACATTGCTTTCAACCTGTCCCACCAGCCGGCCTCGGGCTTTGCCGGTTTCCGCACGTTGTTGGTGAGGCCGTTGATGTAGAGAACCATGTTCAACGTATCGAACCTCAGGCCGTGGAACTTGGCGGCAAAGCGCCCGCCGCGGTCGATGACGTGGGTGACGGCACCATGCATCTGCTGGCCGTCTTCCAGCTGTTCGAACCGGACATTGTATTCCTCCGAGAGCTTTCGCGTGGTGTCCTCCATCTGGCCCGGCTTTGTCGTCAGGAACATCCAGTTGCGGGCGTCCAGTCCATGCGCAGGACCATAGGCCTTGAGGACTTCGGACGTGTCCTTGACCGGGTCAGTCGTCACCGCCAGGAACTGCACCCGGTTTTTCATCGGCGTATCGTTGACCTTGCGCTGAATGTCCGCAATCACCTCGGAATGTATCGGACACAGGTCCGTGCAACTCGCGAAGATAAAGTAGAGCACCACTATCTTGTCGGAAAAATCGGAAAGGCGGACGGGCTTTCCGTCCGCGTCGGCCAGTTCGAAAGGCGGCGCGGCCTGCTCGTCGATCGCCTGGAAGAATTTCTCCTCGCTGCCCATCATCTCGTCGAGGTCGGCGCCCGGATGGTGGGCCTGCGCCGAGGTCGCGAGGGCGAGCGCCAAAGATAGAGCCACGAGCATCGCTTTCGCTTCCATGGGCAATGCTTTCCAGTTGCGGGCGCTCGAGGTCTCCGCGGTTTGGATTGGTCTCACTGTGTCTGCTCCCGTTCCCGACGGCTCATCTGCGCCTGATAGGCGCGTTCCCTCTCGGGCCATGTGCTCTTGATGAAGGCCAGAACGGCCCGGATCTGCTCGTCGGTGAGGACATTCCCGAAGCCCGGCATGTCGCTTTGGTAGCCGCCGCCGACGACCGTCGCCGGTCCTTCCCTGGTGATGCGGAAGAGCACGCCGTCGGGGTGATGCCAGGTGTGGCCGGAGGCGTCGTGGGGTGGCGCCGGCATCCGTCCCGAAGGCAGTGGGCTTTTCCAGTCGCGTTGACCTTCGAGGCTCGCGCCGTGGCAAACGGCGCAGCGCTCGGCATAGACCGTCTTGCCGAGCGCAATCGTTGCGGCCGAGGCACCGCCGCCGGCCATCCGGTCGGTGAGCCAAGGCCATGTCCAGGCCAATCCAAGGCCTGCCGCCGCCACGCCGAGCATAGATAAGAGGACCGACACCCTTCTCATTTGCCGCCGCTGAAGAACAGGTACTTGATCAGCGCGGCTGCCCCGAGGACGAGCACGACGACGACGAGCAACCACACCAGGCCCATGCCGAACATCATCATGCCGCTCATGCCTTCCATCATCGAAGCCTCCTATTCCGTGGTGTAGATGCCTCCGGTCCCGCCGGACTTCCGGATTTCGAGAATCTCGAACGGGCCCTCTTTCGTGCCGCTCATGCCGGGGGAGCCCATTGGCATGCCGGGCAGCGTCACGCCCTTGATGTCGGGGCGCTCGGTCAAGAGCTTGTTGACCGTGCCGACCGGCACGTGGCCGCTCACCACGTAGCCGTCGATGAAGGAAAGATGGCAGCCCTCGGCTTCCGCCGGAATGCCCTCTTCGCGGCTCATGGCGGAAAGGTCGTGCGTCGGCTTGACGGTGACCGCGAAGCCGTTCTCCCTGAGATAGTCGGCATAGCCTTCGCAGCAGCCGCATTGCGGGTTCTTGTAGAGGGTAACGTCCTTTTCGCCGGCGAGCGCCGGACCGGCACCCGACAGGATCGAGCCGAGGACAAGAGCTTTCAGAATATTGGACATTTTGCTTCTCCTTTCGGGTTGTGGAGTGGTCAGGCGACGCGGAAGACGGCCATCATGCCGCCGGCCTGGTGTTCCAGAATGTGGCAGTGAAACATCCAGTCGCCGGGATTGTCGGCGACGAAGGCGATCTCGACCTTCTCGCGCGGCGAGATGAGCACGGTGTCCTGCCATTCGCGGTGGCGGGTGGGCTGGCCGTTGCGGGAAATCACCCGGAACGAATGGCCGTGCAGGTGGATCGGGTGGTGCCACGCGGTCGCGTTGGTCATGGCGATGACGTGGCTCTTGTTCCGCCCGAGAGTCTGTGCTGGCTTCATGTCGTGGCTGGCCTCGTCGGCAGCGACGCCGTTGATGAACCAGGCGGTGCCGGAGTTCATGGCCTGCATCATTCCCATCATCGAATCCATGTCGCGCATCATCCTGCCCGGCGCGCCCGGACCCATGCTTTCACCCATGTCCTGCGCCACCATCTCGCCCATCATGCCGCCAGTGAAGACGACTTCGTTGCGGGACGCTGTCTCGAGGTCCGGCTCCGGCAGCGAATTGGCCGGCAGGGCCAGCGGCCAGTCGGGCGCGCGTTCTCTGAGAGGAGTGTCGGAATAAGCGAGGTCAACGAGCTTGTATTCCAGTCCTTCATAGAACCGGTCGAAGACCGAAACCCGACTGCCGACCTCGCCGGTCATGTCGAGGATGAGATCGACGCGCATGGCCGGCCCAAGCACCACCCGCCCGCCATCCGGCGCGTGCGGCGCGACCGGCTGGCCGTCGAGCGCGATGACGACCGGCTGAAGACCCGTGAAGTCGGGACTGAAGATACGTGCATTGGCGGCGTTGATCAGCCGCAGTCTGATGCGCTCGCCTTTTCTGACCGCAAAGGTATCCGGCACGCGGCCGTTTATGGTGACTGTGTTGCCGACGCGACCATTGTGGTGGATGTCGTGCCGGTTGCCGAAATCCTCGCTGATTGCGCCCGATTTGGTCAGCCGCCAGTCGTCGAGCACCCAGGTCACGTCGCGGTCGACCCGAACCGGCTCGTGCTCCTCGACAATCAGCGGTCCGTAAAGCCCACGCCCGACTTGTTCGAAACTTCGCTGATGCGGGTGATACCAGAAAGTGCCGGCGTCGACGGCGTCAAATTCGTAGACAAAGCGCTCGCCTGCTCCGATTGGCTTCTGGGTGAGGTGAGGCACGCCGTCCATGGCATGTGGCACGCGCACGCCATGCCAGTGCACGGTCGTTTCCTCGGCAAGGCCGTTCTCGACCTCGACCCGCAGGCCCTCGCCCTGACGGACGCGGATCTCGGGGCCTGGAACGGTGCCGTTGTAGTACCACGCGGCAACCTCGCCGGCTGGTTCGGGCAAGAGGCGGATACCGCCGGGCGCCGCCCGCAACCGTACTTCGCGGATGGCCGCGGCATCGGCCGGCGATTGTCGGAAGGGTAGCATCGCGCCTGCCGCGGCCAATGCGAGAAAGGCTCGACGCGTCAGCGTCGGCATGGGAAAACTGGGCATGGTTCAACCATCCTGAAATCGGTCGTTCGCTCGCATGGCGACGCGCGAAACGACGCTTCATGCGAAACCCCGATCGCCGTGGCAAAAAATGCGCAAGCGATCGTCTACGCCGAAAGCCGGGCAAGCCCGACCGGCGTCAGTTCAGGATGATGATTCGGGGAGGAGAGGGGTCGGGCGGGCCGGTGTGGCCGACCATCTCTTTTAGTGGCGAAGCCGCTGTTTCGGCCACCACAAGGGAAAGTTCAACACCGGCGGCCGCCGGAATTGCGACGAACGGCGCGAGGCAGGCCTGGCCGCACAATGGGGCCTTGCCGTCCTCGGGCGGGCAGGCATCGCAATCGCCCATGTCTCCGTCGGTCATCGCGGCGGAAGACATGGCCAGCGACATCCTCGTCGCGTTCGCTGCATGCGCAACCGTACCCGCCGCGAAGACCGCGAGCAGGACAATTGCAAAGATGCGGGCAAGCCTATCCACGACGCCGCATGCTAGCCTGTTTCCGCGTCCTGTCCAGTTACAGTCTGTCGCAGTCTAACGTCGCGAATGCCCGCAATCCGGCGGTAGGTCCCACGGTCATTGAAGGGCAACTCGTGGCGCGACCGAGCCGGCCGAAGGATTCGTTCTGCCGTACAGCCGCGGAGCGTTCTTCGTCGCGGTTGGGCGGCGAGCCGACTTTTCTGGCTGCGCGCGCCGCAGAACCGGTTGACGTTAGAAAGAGGCCATTCCTTCTGTTTCCGATCAAGTGGGGCTCACAAGAAGCTATCCAACTGGACTCTAGCTCAATCTGCTG
This sequence comes from Mesorhizobium sp. WSM4807, assembly GCF_055811615.1. NCBI lineage: Bacteria > Pseudomonadati > Pseudomonadota > Alphaproteobacteria > Hyphomicrobiales > Phyllobacteriaceae > Mesorhizobium > Mesorhizobium sp. WSM4807. The sequence continues at coordinate 1,720 of NZ_JBVVQY010000028.1, read as the reverse complement.
TTCATTGTAACGAATGGGCAACCAAAAATCCTCGGGGGAAAGCAGGCCACCCCGGTTGTACAATCTCGGTTCAACTGGCCTTGCCGAAGCGATCTTGCAGACCATGGATCAGCCGCTGCTGGTCCTAAGAGACGACCTTACGGTCGAGGAAGCCAATTCGGCGTTCTACACGCTGTTCAAGGTCGACACCGAAGAGACCCGCGGGCGCCTGCTCTACGAACTCGGCAATGGCCAGTGGAATATCCCCGAGCTCCGTCGGCTCCTGGAGGAGATCCTGCCGCAGCAGTCGGTAGTGGAGCACTACCGACTAGAGCATAAGTTCCCGGAGATCGGCAAAAGGATCATGATCCTGAACGCGAGGCGGCTGCCGCCCGAGGGCGACCGCCCTGAACTGATCCTTTTGGTCATCTCAGATCGCACCGAGACCGAACAGGCCCGGTTCGAACTCGAAGGCCACGTCGAGTTCGGGGAAAAGCTGATCGACAGTACCCGGGAGGCGCTCCTGGTGCTCGATTGGGACCTGAAGGTGGTTCGCGCCAACCGGCCCTTCTATGACGCCTTCCAGGTGTCTCCTGACGACACTAAGGGGCGGCTGATCTACGAGATCGGCAATGGGCAATGGGACATCCCGCGTCTGAGAGAGCTGCTTGAGAACGTCCTGCCCGACAACAACGCCTTCGATGATGTGGAAGTGGAGCATGATTTTGAGCACGTCGGCCGCCGCGTCATGCTCCTCAACGGGCGACGCCTCGACCATCTGGACCTCATCCTGCTGGCGATCCGCGACGTCACCGAGCAGCGCCGCATGGAGAAGGAGCGGGAAACGCGGGTCGGCGAGCTCCATCACCGGATAAAGAACGTCCTCACCACCGTCGATGCGCTGGTAAGACGAACGCTGCGCGACAGCGGTTCGCTTGAGGAATTCGGCCGAGCCTTCGAGAGCAGGCTCGGTGCCATGGCACGCACGCAGGATCTGTTGGTGCGCGCGCCGAGAGGAAGTGTTGATATGTCCGAGATTCTGCGGCTGGAGCTGCAGGCGCATGGCGGACGGGAAGGTGGGAATTTCAATCTCGACGGCCCCGCAATCGCGCTACCGCAAGATGCGGTCCAGGCATTCGCAATGGCCGTTCACGAACTCACCACCAACGCAGTCAAGCATGGCGCGTTTGCTTCGCCTGAGGGGCGAGTTGACATTAAATGGACGGTGCAGGCGGGCGAAGGGGGCGCGACGCGGGTAATGTTTCGCTGGCGGGAACGTTGCCCGATCATAACCAGCGCCGGCCGCACCGGCTACGGCTCCCGCGTCCTGGAGGCAGCGTTCCGCCACACCCTGAAGGGCAGCTCCCGGCTTACGCTGCATCCTGATGGAGCTGAATTTTCGGCTGAGTTCCAGCTCTAATACCGCGCGGACATGTCGAGGCTGCGAGGACTGCCGCCAAATCCCCTATCCACATGATGGTGTCAGGCCGCGGTTCTGCATGCTGGCATCGCAACCGGTCTGGATCGAACGGGTTCTCCCATGGCCCGAAACGACCGCTGCCCAGGGTTCCGCAGTCACTCCTCCCATCGCCCCGGCGTCTCGAATGGGTCGCATCAAGTCATAGCGCGAACGGCAGGTTTGTAGATGCGCCATGAAGGTCAGCAAATGGCGTGCGCCGTGACAAGGCGGCGCTTTCCAGTGGGTGCAAGTCCCACCCGGCAAGATGCTCCAGCCGGAAGC
>NZ_JBVVQY010000027.1:0-80568 GCF_055811615.1 Mesorhizobium sp. WSM4807 | reverse complement strand
CCCCTCGCGCACAATGCGCAAAACTGTTCGCGATGTCCTCGCACACCTGTTCGCGATGTCCCCAGTCCAAACACCCTCAAGGGGGGAGGGAGCGGCCCTACTTCACCAGCCCCTTTTCCTTGTAATACCGTTCGGCGCCGGGATGCAGCGGCACCGGCATGCCGTCGAGCGCCTTGGCCATGTCGATCGCCTTGGCGGCGGCGTGGGCAGCAGCGAGCTGGTCGAGATTTTCGAACAGCAGCTTGGTCATCTGATAGGCAGTCTCGTCAGAGACGTCGGCATGGGTGATGAGGAAATTGCCGACGGCGGCGGTCGCGACATCCTCGGTTTGGCCCTCGTAGGTGCCCTTGGGAATGGTCACCGAAAGATAGGGCGAGCCGATCTTGGCGACGTCCTGGGCCGGTACGGCAACGACGTTGATCGGCACCGAGGTGGCGAGGTCGCGGATCGAGGCGACGCCGAGGCCGGCCGATTGCAGCGTGGCGTCGAGCTGGCGGTTTTTGATCAGCTCGACCGATTCGGCGAAGGGCAGATACTCGACCCGTCCGAGGTCTTCGTATTTCAGCCCGGCGGCGGCGAAGATGGCGCGGGCATTGAGCTCGGTGCCGGAGGCCGGCGCGCCGACCGACAGGCTCTTGCCCTTGAGGTCGGCGAGTGTCTTGATGCCGGACTCCTTGCTGGCAACGATCTGGATGTAGTTGGGATAGATCGCGGCGATGCCGCGCAGCTTGTCAAGCTTGCCCGGATAGCCGGCCTCGGTGTTGCCCTCGGCGGCCAGTTTGACGGCATCGCCGAGCGCGAAGGCGATCTCGCCCTTGCCCTGCTGCAGCAGGTTGAGGTTCTCGACCGAAGCTTTCGTCGCCTGCACCTGGGTGCGGGCGCCTTCGATGCCCTTGCCGTAGATTTCCGACAGCGCGACGCCGAGCGGGTAGTAGACACCCGAGGTCCCGCCGGTCAGCACGTTGATGAACTCCTGCGCCTTGGCCGGCACCGCGCCAAGGCCTAGCGACAGCGCCAGCGCGCCGGCAGCAACAAACTTCGTTCTGAAATTGAGCATCATGATTTCCTCCCTGAAATATCAGCGGCAGTACCGCCCCCTCCAGCACGAGCCGAGGCGAGTTTAGTCAGCGGGTGGGAAATGCCAACCCGCAATAATATCCATTAGACGAACGGCTGAGTGTTGCCGCAACGCATGGCCGCTTGCGCGATGTGCGATCGGAGCCGAAAGATTTTCGCAGAGCCTGTCGAAATCGCGCGAGGCCGCGCGACATACGTTCGGCTTGCAACGATGCGGCCTTCGAAAATGGAGAAGACCATGCGATACATGCTTTTGATCTACGTGAACGAAGCCGCGATGGCGGCCGCGCCGACGGAGAAGACCTACGAGATCAGCGCAGCCTATGGCGCCTATACCGAGGCGTTGAAGAAGTCCGGCTCCTGGTTGGCCGGCGACCGGCTGAAGCCGACCCAGGCCGCGACCTCGGTGCGGATGGCCAACGGCAAGACCAACGTGCTCGACGGTCCCTATGCCGATACCAAGGAGCAGCTCGCCGGTTTCTACATGATCGAGGCTGAGGACGCCGACGCGGCGATTGCCTGGGCGGCGCGATGCCCAGCTGCCAGCACCGGCACGGTCGAGGTGCGGCCGATCTGGGAACAAACCATGTGATGACGAATGACCCGGAGGTCGCCCGGGCGGCAGCGGAAGCGGCCGCCCGGCAAAGCTACGGCAAGCTCATCGCCTTCCTCGCCGCCCGCACGCGCGACGTGGCCGGCGCCGAGGACGCGCTGGCTGACGCCTTTGCGGCGGCGCTGGAGCGCTGGCCGCAAACCGGCGTGCCGCAGAAGCCGGAAGCCTGGCTGCTGGCGGTGGCGCGCCGACGCCGCGTCGACGGAATCCGGCGGCGACTGACCAGCGAGGCGAGCCGCGACCATCTCAGGCTGATCGCCGAGGAGATGGAGGCCCGTATGATCGATGAAGACCTGCCCGATGAGCGGCTGCGGCTGATGTTTGCCTGTGCCCATCCGGCGATCGAGGCCGGCGTGCGCGCGCCGCTGATCCTGCAGGCCATTCTGGGCGTCGACGCAGCGACGATCGCCTCGGCCTTCCTGGTGTCACCGGCAACGATGGGCCAGCGCCTGGTGCGCGCCAAAAGCCGCATCCGCGAGACCGGCATTCCGTTCCGGGTGCCCGAAAGAACCGAGCTCGGCGAGCGGCTGGATGCGGTGCTGGAAGCGATCTACGCCGCGTTTGCCGAAGGCTGGTCCGACCCGGCCGGCACCGAAACCCGCCGCCGCAATCTCGCGACCGAAGGCATCTGGCTCGGCCGGCTGGTAGCCTCGCTAATGCCGGATGAGCCGGAAGCGCTTGGCCTGCTGGCGCTGATGCTGTTTGCCGAGGCACGGCGTGCGGCGCGGCGCAACGCCGCCGGAGACTATGTGCCTTTGGCCGAGCAGGAGCTTGCGCTGTGGGACGGGGCCTTGATTGACGAAGCGGAGACATTGCTGAAGCACGCCGCGGCCAAGGGCGTCGTCGGCCGCTATCAGCTCGAGGCAGCCGTGCAATCCGCCCATACGACAAGGCGGCTGACCGGCCGGACCGACTGGGCCGCGATCAAACAGCTCTATGATGCGCTGTCGGTGATTGCCGGCTCGCCGGTGGTATCGATCAACCGCGCGGTGGCCATCGCCGAGGCCGACGGCGCCGCGGCGGGATTGAGCGCACTTGATGGGCTTGGCGACGACAAACGGCTGCATGATTATCAGCCTTATTGGGCCGCCCGCGCGGGCCTCCTGGCCAGGCTCGGCAAAACCCGGGAAGCGGCCGAGGCCTATAACCGGGCGATCGGCCTCGAACGCGATCCGGCCGTGCGCCGGTTCCTGCAGGAACGGCGGGCGGGACTCGGCCGCGTGGAAAAAGCCTGAGACTGGCGATCCGTTCAGGTCGGCCACATGGCGTGGGAGGCGTTCAGCTTCCTCATCACCTGATGCTCGCGCAACATGGCCCACAGGCGTTCGATATTCTCCCAGGCGCTGGGGACCTTTTCAATCTCGGGATGCCAGGCCACCAGCATGACGAGATAGATGTCGGCCAGCGAGAGCCGGTCGCCGACCAGCCAGTCGCGGCCCTCGAGGGCAGCATCGAGAATGGCCAAGCCGCGATCCATTTCCGAGATCGCCGCCTGCTTGACGGCTTCCACGCCGCCGGGATCGGCCGTGTAGCGATGAGCGTAGAAGAACCGCAGGTCAGCCGAATAGATGACCGATGACATGAACGTCATCCATCGCAGGAAGTCGGCGCGGGCGGGCGAACTCGCCGCCGGCGCCAGAGCTGCTTCCGGGTGACGTTCGGCGAGCAGGATGCAGATCGCCGCCGACTCAGTCATCGAATTTCCGTCCGGCAAGATCAGGACCGGGACCTGGTTCAAGGGGCTGATGTCGAGAAAGGCCTGATCGAGCGAGGCCGACTTCGGAACGTCGATCTGGTCGAAAGGCACGCCCGCCAAAGCGAGCGCCGCCTCGACCACAAAGCCGCCGGTGTTGGGGCGCGTATAAAGCCTGTACATCAAATTCTCCGTCGGCCTGCAGGTCAGCGGCGATTTGAGCCAGAAGCACCGCTCCACTCAAGTGAGCGACGGCCGCCACAGGTGTTTTTTCAGCGGTCCAGCGCTGCCATCTGGGTCCTCGGTGCACGGGTGGAGCATGCCGCCCCTTAGGTGGACTAGCGCAAACCCTCGAGATTGGCTTAAGCCCACCTACCTTCGAGGGCGGAGCAGGAGCGTAGCGACCTCGCGGAGACCCTGGGATGACGAAGTGTACCTAAGCCCCCAGCCCTTCGAACAGGATCGTCGACAGATAGCGCTCGGCGAAGGATGGGATGACGACCACCAGGTTCTTGCCCTTGTTCTCCGGCCGCGAGCCGACGACGATCGCCGCCTGCAGCGCAGCGCCCGAGGAGATGCCGACCGGCACGCCTTCGAGGCGGGCGACGAGCCGCGCATTGGCGACCGAATCCTCGTTAGAGACCTTGACGATCTCGTCATAGATCGTCGTGTCGAGGATCTTCGGCGCAAAGCCGGCGCCAATGCCCTGGATCTTGTGCGGGCCGGGTTGACCGCCCGACAGCACCGGCGAGGCTTCCGGCTCGACGGCGACGACATGCACGGAGGGCTTGCGCTGCTTCAGCACCTGGCCGACGCCGGTGATGGTGCCGCCGGTGCCGATGCCGGCGACGAAGATGTCGACTTCGCCTTGGGTGTCGTTCCAGATTTCCTCGGCCGTGGTGCGGCGGTGGATTTCCGGATTGGCCGGGTTTTCGAATTGCTGCGGAATGATGGCATCGGGAAGCGTCGCAGCCAGTTCGTCGGCCTTGGCGATGGCGCCCTTCATGCCTTTCGGCCCCTCGGTCAGCACCAGTTCGGCGCCGAGCAGCGCCAGCATCTTGCGGCGCTCGACCGACATGGTTTCCGGCATGGTCAGGATCAGTTTGTAGCCCTTGGCGGCGGCGGCGAAGGCGAGCGCGATGCCGGTGTTGCCCGAGGTCGGCTCGATCAGCGTGGTCCTGCCGGGTGCAATCCTGCCCGATGCCTCCAGCGCCTCGATCATCGAGACGCCGATGCGATCCTTGACCGAGCCGATCGGGTTGAAGAATTCGAGCTTGGCCAGCAGATTGGCAACGACGCCTTTTTCATTGGCGAACTTGTCGAGCCGCACCAGCGGCGTGTCGCCGATCGTCTCGGTGATCGAATTGTAGATGCGGCCGCGGCCCGGCGCATGCGCGGTGGTGGCGGGCTTGTTCATTGGTTTCGCTCCCAAGAGTTAGGCGGGCAAGAGTCAGACGGGCAAGAGTCAGGCAGCTAAGTCTCGACCAGGCAGGATAAAGCCTTCGGCCGCGCAAGATAGTCTGCCGTTTGAAAATATCCGAGTGGGTCGCATGCTGAAAACACCGTCGCCCGGAAAAGCATTTCAGCCGAGGCCAAAAGTGGCCTATTGCCGGGCGGCGATCGCAGCCGCCGCGCCGGCCATGAAACCGGCGGCGGTGCGGTTCAGCGCCCTCAGCGCGCGCGGCGACTTCAGGAACCCGCGCGCTTTGGCCGCCAGCGCCAGATAGGGCACCAGCACCACCAGGAGCACGACGAGCGTGAGCGCCACGAGGATGCCGTAGTCGGCGAGTGTGATCGTCTTCAGATCGACGATGGTCGGCGTGATGGCGAGATAGAAGATCATTGTCTTTGGATTGCCGAGCGTAACGGCGAGGCCGGCAATAAAGCTCGACACCAGCCCGCCCCTGCCTTTCTTCGCCTGCACGGTTTCGGGCGTGATGCCGCTCGTCCAGAAGCGCCAGCCAAGGAAAGCGAGATAGGCGACGCCCAGCCATTTGATCGCCAGGAAGGCCATGCCGAAGGTCTGCGCGGCGAGAGCGAGGCCGAACACCACGGCGGTGAGATAGGTGAGATCGCCGAGCATCAGCCCGAAGGACATTGCGAGCGCCGAGCGAAAGCCGGACCCGAGCGCACGCGCAATAAGCGCGGTAAGCCCCGGGCCAGGAATGGCGGCGGCGATGCCGAGGGCCGCGCTATAAGCGAGGAATCCGGTGAGGGTCATGGTTTCGGCCTTAGCGCATGACCCCGAAATCGGAATCGACCTTTTAAGACTGAGCCTTGTCGCACAAAGGCGGGCAGGCGTGTACTCCCTGAGGGACGAATTCGATTGCACCAGCGCCGCCGGCCGAACGAACCCGCCGATCAAGTTCCGCTTTGAGTGGTTCAGCACACGGAGAGTTGAAGCAAATCGACCGTTTTGGTCGTCGCCTCAATTTCCGGCCGCGTAGAAATCGTCGTCGAGGCGCTTTTCCAGCGCGACGAGATCGGCCGGCAGCGGCAGGCCCATGGCGCGCATTTCCCTCAGCTTTTCGCGCAGCTGCTCCTGCACTTCATGCTGATCCTCAGGCTGGTTGATCATCTGCTCGAGCAACAGGCTGATCTGAGCTTTGAATGATTCCAGCGCCATTTTTTTCTCCTTGAGGTCCACCCAAAGCACGTCGCGGTTGGAAGGGTTCCTGCGACGCGCTTTGCTTTCTTGTTTTTATGCATGTCGTTATCCCAAACCGCTGCTCAACCGAGGGCAGGCTTTTGGGCGACATACATTATCGCAGCATGCGGGAAATAAGCTGCGCGGTATAGTCGACCATCGGCACGATGCGGGCATAGTTCAGCCGGGTCGGGCCGATGACGCCGAGCGCGCCGATGACGCGGGCGTCCTTGTCGCGATAGGGCGCCACGACCAGCGACGAGCCGGACAGCGAAAACAGCTTGTTTTCCGAGCCGATGAAGATGCGCACACCGGAGCCTTCCTCGGCAAGGTCGAGAAGCTGGATCAGCCCGTCCTGCGTCTCCAGATCCTCGAACAAATGCCGCAACAGCTCGATGTCGGCCTGCGCGGTGACATTTTCCAGCAGGTTGGCTCGGCCGCGCACGATGAGACGCGCCGGCAGGCCGCTCTCGGCGCCTGCCCAGACCGCAAGGCCCTTCTCGACCAGATCCTGCGACAGCGTGTCGAGGGCGGCCTTGGTCTCTTCCTTGATGCGGGCGATCTCGATCCGCGCCTCGGCCAGCGTGCGGCCACGGATATGGGCATTGAGGAAGTTCGAGGCTTCATGCAATTGCGAGACGGTGATGCCGGCGGGCAGGTCGACGACACGATTTTCGACGTCGCCGTTCTGCGACACCAGCACGGCCAGCGCCTTGTTCGGCTCGAGCTGGATGAACTCGATGTGCTTTAGCGGCACCTCGTTCTTGGCGGCAAGCACGAGGCCGGCGCCGCGCGACATGCCGGACAGCATCTGGCTGGCTTCGGTGAGCAGATGCTCCAGCGTCGCGCCCGAGCCGGAGGCGCGTACCTGCGCCTCGATGGTGCGGCGCTCCTCGTCGGAGAGGTCGCCAAGCTCCATAAAAGCATCGACGAAGAAGCGCAGGCCGGCCTGGGTCGGCAATCGGCCGGCCGAGATATGCGGCGCATAAATCAGGCCAAGATGCTCGAGATCGCTCATCACGTTGCGGATGGTGGCGGGCGACAGCGACGACGGCAGGATACGCGACAGGCTGCGTGAGCCGACCGGCTCGCCGTCCTTCAGATAAGAATCGACAATGCGCCGAAAGATGTCGCGCGAGCGCATGTCGAGCGACTGGAGTGCGGGCGACTGGAGCACTGCCGCCGACTGCGAACCGGGATCGACTGCCTTGGTCATTCGAGCCAAATACCTCCGGCCCAAAGATATAGACTTCGGCCACACCCGCGCAACCGGCCATTTTCCTTTGCGCCCTGCGCCCCATGCGGCTACAAGCCGGCCACGATTCCGAAAAAGATAGGAAAAAAGGCTGAATGCGCCCTTCTAAACGCCAATTCGACGAAATGCGCGCCATCTCCTTCGAGCGCGGCGTCTCCAAGCACGCGGAAGGTTCGTGCCTGGTGAAGTTCGGCGACACCCATGTGCTGTGCACGGCCAGCCTCGAGGAAAAAGTGCCGGGCTGGATGCGCAATTCTGGAAAGGGCTGGGTGACAGCGGAATACGGCATGCTGCCGCGCTCGACCGGCGAGCGCATGCGCCGCGAAGCTTCGGCCGGCAAGCAAGGCGGCCGCACACTCGAAATCCAGCGGCTGATCGGCCGTTCGCTGCGCGCCGTGGTCGACCTGCAGGCGCTCGGCGAGCAGCAGATCACCGTCGACTGCGACGTGATCCAGGCCGATGGCGGCACGCGCACAGCCTCGATCACTGGCGGCTGGGTGGCACTCCATGACTGCCTGCGCTGGATGGAAACCCGGCAGATGGCCAGCGTCGCCAAGGTGCTGAAGGACCATGTCGCGGCTATCTCCTGCGGCATCCATGACGGCCAGCCGATCATCGACCTCGACTATCTCGAAGACTCCTCGGCCGGCACCGACGCCAACTTCGTCATGACCGGCAAGGGCGGCATCGTCGAGATCCAAGGCACGGCCGAGGGCGAGCCTTTCTCGGAAGAGCAGTTCACGGCGCTGATGGAACTGGCCAAGAAGGGCATCCAGCGACTGGTCAGCCTGCAGCAGATGGCCGTGGCGTAGTCCTGAAAATGCCGAGCTTGTCCGCCCCCCTCTGGCCTGCCGGCCATCTCCCCCTCAAGGGGGGAGATGGGATGTCATTTCGGCCTTCGCCAATCTCCAACCTCGAAGGGTGCGCGACGACGCAGAAGCTGCCAATCTCCCCCCTTGCGGGGGAGATGGCCGGAAGGCCAGAGGGGGGTGCCTGATGCAACCCTCCGCTATCCTTGAGTCAGCACTATACGTCACAGACCTCGCTGCTGCGGAAACCTTCTACACCGATGTGCTCGGGCTCGATCTGCTGGGCAAGGTCGACGGCAGGCATCTTTTCTTCCGTTGCGGGGACGGCGTGCTGCTCATCTTCAACGCCGAGGCGACCAAGGTGCCGCCGGCGCCCGATGCCAGGCTGAGGGTGCCGCCGCACGGCACTGTCGGCGACGGCCATCTCTGCTTTGCGGCAAACGCGGATGAGATCGCGCTCTGGAGAGCGCATCTGGAAGCAAAGAAGATTGCCATCGAAAGCGAGTTCGAATGGCCGCAAGGCGGCCGCTCGATCTATATTCGCGACCCTTCTGGCAATTCGATCGAATTCGCCGAACCAAGAATCTGGGGCCTCTGATGCATTCGCTTGATGGGCACAGAATTGTCGTTGCCAGCCATAATGCCGGCAAATTGCGCGAATTCGCCGATCTGATGGCGCCATTCGGCATAGAAGCGAAGTCGGCCAAGGAATACGGCCTGCCGGAGCCGGACGAGACTGGCACCACCTTCGAGGAGAACGCCTATATCAAGGCTCTTGCCGCCGCCAAGGCGACGGGCCTGCCGGCATTATCGGACGATTCCGGCCTGTGTGTCGATGCGCTGGGCGGAGCGCCCGGCGTCTATACGGCCAATTGGGCCGAGGCGCCGGACGGGTCCCGCGACTTCGGCATGGCGATGCAGCGAGCGGAAGTGGCGTTGCAGGAAGTCGGCGCGGTCGCGCCTGCGCAGCGCAAGGGCCGCTTCGTCGCCGTCATCTGCCTGGCCTTTCCCGACGGTGCAGCCGAATATTTTCGAGGCGAGGTCGATGGCGCGCTGGTGTGGCCGCCGCGCGGCGAACTCGGCTTCGGTTACGACCCGGTGTTCGTGCCGGACGGTTTCGAAAAGACCTTCGGCGAGATGACCGCAGAGGAAAAACATGGCTGGAAGCCCGGCCAGCCGACGGCATTGTCACACCGCGCCCGCGCCTTCCAGAAATTCGCGCAAGCCAGACTGGATTTGGCACGATCGGGCGTGAAATGACCATGCTGCTCGACCGCAGCCCCGGCTTCGGCGTCTACGTCCACTGGCCGTTCTGCGCGGCCAAGTGCCCCTATTGCGACTTCAACAGCCATGTCCGCCACCAGCCGGTCGACCAGGAGCGTTTTGCGCGCGCCTTCGAGACCGAGCTTGCGACAATGCGCAACCGCACCGGACCGCGCGAGGTGACCAGCATTTTTCTCGGCGGCGGCACGCCATCGCTGATGAAGCCGGAAACCGTGGCGACGGTGCTGGACGCGGTGGCGAAGAACTGGACGGTGCCCGCCGGCATCGAGGTGACGCTGGAAGCCAATCCCTCCTCGGTCGAGGCCGAGCGCTTTCGCGGCTACCGGGCGGCGGGCGTTAACCGCGTGTCGCTTGGCGTGCAGGCGCTGAACGACAAGGATCTGCGCTTCCTCGGCCGCTTGCACAATGTCGATGAAGCGCTACATGCGATCGGCCTGGCGCGTGAGATCTTTCCGCGGCTGTCCTTCGACCTGATCTACGCACGGCCCGGCCAGACGCCGGAAGCGTGGCAGGCGGAGCTGGAACAGGCGATCGACCACGCCGCCGACCATCTGTCGCTCTACCAGCTGACCATCGAGGAAGGCACGCCGTTCCACGCGCTGCATGCGGCCAGGAAATTCGTCATTCCCGACAATGACCATGCCGCCGATCTCTACGCGCTGACGCAGCAGATCACCGCCGCCCATGGACTTCCGGCCTACGAGATTTCCAACCACGCCAGATCAGGTGCGGAAAGCCGGCACAATCTCACCTATTGGCGCTATGGCGAATATGTCGGCGTCGGTCCCGGCGCGCATGGCCGTTTCATCGAAAACGGTCGCCGCGTGGTGACGATCGCCGAAAGAATGCCGGAAACCTGGGCCAATCTGGTCGAGGCCAAGGGCCATGGCGTCACCGGCGGCGAGATCCTGACGCGCTCGGAAGAGGCCGACGAGTTCCTGCTGATGGGCCTGAGGCTGGCCGAAGGCATAGACCTCTCCCGCTACGAGGCGTTTTCCGGCCGCAGCCTGTCGACGGCGCGGCTGTCGGTGCTGCAGGGCGAGGGCTTGGTGGCGCCGATCGGCAATGCCCGCCTGCGCGCCACGCCGGCCGGCATGATCGTGCTCGATGCGGTGGTGGCGGATTTGGCGCGGTAGAGCACCATGCCTTCGTCATTAAGGGGCGGAGCAGGAGTGCAGACCCTTTGATGGGAAAGGGGACAGCGCGCCCTCTGGGCCGAGGAATTAGGCGTCGTGCTTGTGGCGACACTTGGCGTGGTCTTTCTCGGCGTCCGCCTCACCGGAGCGAGCCGGCTTGGCATCGCCCTTGTCGCGGCGGGCACGGTGTTGATCGCTCATCGGGTGTGAGGGCGCTCCGTTGCGGGAGCTTTTCGTTTCAAGGCGGGTGATGAAAATGTCGAAGCGATTGGGCATCGTCTGGTCAGTGCTCCATCGTGCTGCCGGTGCCGGTCGAAGGCTTGATTTCCAGGTCGGTTGCCTTTGAGTGACGACGCTTTCGCGGCTTTTTGGCCAAGCCGGCGCCGGTTTTGGCTGGCTGACCCTTGTCCTTTCGCGCGGCAAAGCGCTTGCGCCCTGCATAGTAGGGTTCGAAAACGTCCTGTATCTTAAGACTGTCCATCCTGCTCCTCCCGAGATCAGGGGTAAATCCGCCGGGCATGGTTTCGTTCCGTACTGTGGCGAAGGCATGGCGAGCGCTTCACTTCGGCACGGGTTTTGCAACCGAGCGTGAGCCGTGCCAAACAGGGCCGAATGCATTCAAAGTGTCAGAGCCTGACGGGGGACACCGGTGACCGGCGAGTTGGCAAGACGCAGCTATGTGATCGGCCAGACCGAAATACCAGCCCGGCCGCTCGCGCCGGCGCTCTACCTGGTGGCGACGCCGATCGGCAATCTCGCCGATATCACATTACGCGCGCTTGAAACGCTCGCCGCCGCCGATATCGTTGCCTGCGAGGACACGCGTGTCAGCCGCGTGCTGCTCGACCGCTACGGCATCCGCCGCCGCACCACTGCCTATCACGAGCACAATGCCGCCGAGGCCGGCCCGAAACTGATCGCAGCCTTGCTGGCCGGGCAGAGCGTGGCGCTGATCTCGGACGCCGGCACGCCGCTGATCTCCGATCCCGGCTACCGATTGGTCGGCGAGGCGCTTGACCAGGGCATTCGTGTCGTGCCGATCCCCGGCCCGTCGGCGCCGCTTGCGGCGCTGACGGCGTCAGGTCTGCCCTCCGACGCCTTCCTGTTTGCCGGCTTCCTGCCGGTGAAGACTGGACAGCGGCTGGCGCGGCTGGAAGCGCTGAAAGCGGTGCCGGCGACGCTGATATTCTTCGAATCGCCGCGACGGCTGGCCGAGACGCTCAGTGCCATGGTCGAGGCGCTAGGCGGTGAGCGCAGGGCCGCGATCGGCCGCGAGTTGACCAAGACCTTCGAGGAAATGCGGACCGGCACCTTGCAGTCGCTCGCCGGCCATTACGCGGCAGCCGACACGCCGAAGGGCGAGATCGTCATCTGCGTCGGCCCATCGGAAGCGACGGCCGACGAACCAGCCGACATCGACCGGCTTCTGCTTTCGCTTGCCGCCGAGATGCCGGCCTCCAAGGCGGCGGCGGAAGCCGCCAAGATGACCGGCGGACAGAAACACGCGCTTTACCGGCGGCTGCTTGAACTCAAGGATACTGGGAAAGAGGGCGACACCGGGAAAGACGGCGATGGCTGAACGCCCGGTCGCCAGCCGCCAGCGGGCCTATCGGCGCGGCCACCGCAGCGAGTGGCTGGCGGCTGCGGCATTGATGGTAAAGGGCTACCGGATCCTGGCGCGCCGCCACCGCACGCGGCTCGGCGAGATCGACCTGATCGCGCGGCGCGGCGACCTGGTGCTGATCGTCGAGGTGAAGGCGCGCCGCACACTGATGGAAGCGATGGAGGCTATCGCTTACGAATCGGAGCGCCGCATCGAAAGCGCCGCCGATCTCTGGCTGTCGCGCCAATCCGACCATGGAAGATTGTCGGTGCGCTTCGACATGGTCGCGGTGCTGCCGTGGCGCTGGCCGGTGCATGTTGAGAATGTTTTTTACGGGCGGAACTAAGCTCAGGTCTCATTGATCGGCGCCAGAATATAACGGTAGCCGCAACGCCGAGAAGAAACGTGCGGGCGCTACCGCTTGTCGGTGCGCCATTTCCGGACTTTTTGCGATCGCAGCGCGAAGGTTTCGTCCCGGGAGACAATGCCGACTTTCAAACTCCAGTTGACTTTCGGCGGCAGGCGCCGATCCTCAAGTTCAATGCGGCCTGCCAAGCAACATGCCGCCCGAACGATCAGCACGATGATCGAGAGCAGCTTTGAACCTGGTCAATCAGCCGAGCCTTGTTCTAAACGGTGTCGAGTTCGACTTCGACGCCGGTCTCCTGCACGGCAAGCATGGTGAAGATGTCCCGCTGAGGCCTCAATCGCTCGCGGTTCTGAAGCATCTGGTCGCCAACGCCAACCGTGTTGTGACCAAGGAGGAGCTCCTGGACACCGTCTGGCCCGGCATCGCGGTGACGGAAAACAGCCTTTCCCAGTGCATCAGCGAAATCAGGAAAGCCATCGGCGACGAGAAGCAGAGCCTGCTCAAGACAGTCGCGCGACGGGGATACCGCTTTGTCCCCGAAACCGAAGCGCCCGGCATACCTCACGATCGCTACCCGCAGATTTACGGCACTGGCTCTCCTGACCCGCGCGAGATTAAGGGCAGGCGCGGCCTGATGTTTGTAACCGCTGTACTTGGCGATCGGTGCCGCAGGCGCGGTGTTCATCTGGAGCCCCACATTTGACACGGGAGTGCCGACCTCCCTCTCGATCGCGGTTCTGCCGTTCGCAAATCTCAGCGAAGCAGAGGAGCAGGCCTATCTTGCCAACGGTTTCGCGGACGATCTGACGACAGAGCTGGCGCGCGTTCCCGGCCTGTTCGTGGTCTCGCGCAATGCCGCGCGTGCATATCGCAACAGCGGTCTGCCGCCGGCGAAGATCGCGAAAGAGCTCGGCGTCCGCTATCTGCTGGAGGGCTACGTTCGACGTCTCGGCGATGAGGTGCGCATCAATGCGCATTTGGTCGATGCCTCGACGGTTGGGCAGATCTGGGCCGAGCGCTTCGAAGGTCCATTCACCGACGTGTTCAAGCTCCAGGATCAGGTCATCGGTCAAATTGTCGCCGCGCTGCAGCTGAAGCTCGTCCCGGGAAAAGCAAACCTCGCCGTGTCCGGCGATACTGACGACCCGGAAGCTTACCAGACGTTTCGACGCGCCATCGAGGCGCGACGAAGGGATACACCATCGGGCACGGTGGAAGCGTCGGGCTACCTTCGCCAGGCCTTGGCGCTGGACGCCGATTTCGGCGCGGCGGCCGCGGAATTGGCGTGGCTCCACTGGGATGCCGACGAGGTAAGGAGACAAGCTCTCGGACTCAGTTGGACCGAAATCGACGACGAGCTCTACGGCAGTCTGGCCATCGCTGCCGGAAATCCGTCTCCCGGTTACTATCAACTGAATTCCGAGCTTCTGGTCCGGGAGCATAGGTCCGACGAGGCGGTGGCTGCCCTGCAAAAGGCGATAGCGCTCGACCCGAGCGATCCCTGGACCTACGAAGGGCTGAGCCAGGCCCTCAACTTCAACGGCAGGCCGGCCGAGGGGCGATCCTTTCTCGATGCGGCCTTACGCGTCGATCCCGGATGGACGGAGTGGCGACACTACCAGGCTGGCTTGGCGGCGTTCGGCCAAGGCCGCTACGAGGAGGCGGTCGCGCAGCTTGAGCAGGTCGATGTCCGCTCGCCCAATCCGTGGACGAAGTACTACGGCCTGCATGTTCTTGTCGCGGCGCTTGCGCATCTCGATCGCCTGCCGGAAGCGGCCTCTGCCCTGGAGCAGCTCCGAAGCGTGCTGTCGGAAAGGCAGGAGGGGCAGCCGAACCTGCTAATCGCGCAGCAGTTCTTCGTCTACAAGCAACCGGAGGACATCGCTCGCCTGCTCGACGGCTTGAGAAAGGCGGGGGTTTCCGAGCTTCCGGCCGGAATGGAACCGGAATCCGCTGAACGGATGAACGGCGTCGACATCGGCAACCTCGTAATCGGACACGGGCTGACCGGACGCCAGATTCTGCCCGATGTCTCAGCCTACCGTGCTGTGATTGCGGCAGACGGCAGCGTGACCAGAACAGTTGGTGCGGAGATCGATAGCGGTCGGATGTGGGTGCAGGGCGACAGCTTGTGCAGCGCCTATCCGCGTAAACTGACGGGCTGTGGCGCTGTGTTCCGCAACCTGAGAGGCACATCTGGAGCCACAAACGAATACATCCTTCTGTCTCGCTCCAAGCGTTACGAATTCTCGGTGACGAAATAGCTGCAACTTCGCTGCGCTTACAGCGGCCATGAGAGATTGAGGTTCATTTCGCTCACGCCTTCGGTACCGTACGGGCCACACTGCTTCAATGCGTCCGCGAAATCCTTGGCCAAGGCATTGAACGTCTCGGTCTGTGGCGCAACGTCGACGATTTCGATCACACTGACGTGACCCTCGCGCGTGAAGCTGACGTGGACGTCTGCGCTGAAGCTGATTCCGCGCATCGCCGTCTGCGTAGGCCAGCAGCTTGCTGCCCGCTCGAGAATGTGGCGGCTCAGACTGTCACCAGCGGACGCGGTGGTCGCCGCGCCGATCACGAGAATTCCCAAGACGCAATTGATCATCCTTTATCTCCTCAGTTCGACGCCCGAAGCGTGTGGGGACGGCGTGCGAGAGAGAACGCGAAGGGTCGTGCGAAGTCATGAAAAAGTTCTGAAGAGTGATGAACGCAGTCGATTTTGGCTACGACCGGGGCACCTATTGGGCCGTTTGCCAGTCGTGCTCCTTCACCGCCTTGGCAAAAGCCGAGACAACAGGTGAAGGCAGGCGGTCGGCCACTGAAACGAGCGACACCTCGCGTATGATTTCAGGGTCGACCACGGGCCTGTGACAGACACCGGGATGGCTGGCCGAGTACTCCGCGATGAAGCAGACGCCCATGCCCGCAGCGATCATCGCCAGAATCCAATCCTCGCGCTCGCTGCGGAAGGCGCTGCGGATATCGAAGCCGATATTCCGGCATAGCCCGTCTATGTGATCGCCATATTCGCAATTGATGCGCTCAAGATAGGCTTCGCCGCGGACGTCGGTAAGATGAAGCGTATTGCGCATCTCGAAAGGATGGCCGGTCGAGAACGCGAGCCCGAAGCGCTCCCGGTAAACAGGATCCGCCTTCAGACCATGGCCGAATGGTTCGGGCCTGGCCAGCAGGGCGACGTCAAGCTTGCCCTCCATCAGAAGGTCGGTGAGATGGCTTGCCGGGCCCTCGATCACTGTCACTTCTATGCCTGGATAGCGCTCTCGAAAGGCATTGAGGAAACCGATGAAGCGCAGCGGGCCTATGGTGCACATCACCCCGAGCGTCAGCGACGCGGTTTCCAGAGAGAGGAACCTCCTGGCTGTCCTCTTCGCAGTCTCCGAACGCCGGAAAACTTCGTCCAGATGGGTCCGCATCAGACAGCCAAAATCGGTGAGCCGGACGCGGGTTTTCTCGCGGTGGAAAAGATAGCCGCCAAGTTCCGCCTCCAGCTTCTGTATGGCCCGCGTCAGCGCAGGCTGGCCGACGTGAACGAGGTCCGCCGCGCGATGAAAGTTGAGAGTCTCGCTGGCCGCCAGAAAATAGCGGATTTCGTGCATCTCCATGAAACGCCCCCCTCGCCGATGTCTCGTCTGCATCGTCGCGATGATAATTCGGCATTATCCGCCGCCCTCACGCTCAAGTAAACTTCACCAGCCTTTATGCCAGCTTGGCCGCTGCCGGAGCCGATCTGAAACCAGGATCGGGCGTCACCGAACGCGGTTGGAGAGCCCAAAGAGAGATTCCGATGCCTGAAGCGAGTCAGGAAAAGTTGGACGCATTCTTGGGGAAAATGGTCGGCGATCTCGGTGCGATCGCTACGGGCGCGGGGGTCTTGCTGGGCGACAGACTCGGCCTGTTCAAGGCATTGCGCGAAGGCGGCAAGATGACGGCCGCCGAACTTTCGACACGCACTGGCACCCAGGAACGCCTTGTAAGGGAGTGGCTTTCCGGGCAGGCGGCGGCGGGCTACGTCGACTACGATGAAGCCAACGACGAGTTCTATCTCAACGCCGAGCAGGAGCTGGTGTTCGCCGATGAAGATAGCCCGGCCTTCATGGCGGGCGCATTCGAGGTCCTATCCGCGCTGTGGCTCGACGAAGAAAAGGTGAGGCAGGCATTCCAGTCCGGTAAGGGCGTTGCATGGCACGATCATAGCGCGTGTCTGTTTCGCGGTACGGAACGGTTCTTCCGTCCAGGCTATAATGCCAATCTGATCGACTCCTGGCTGCCGGCCCTGGAGGGCGTAGTCGAGAAGCTCGAACGCGGCGTCGACGTCGCGGATGTCGGATGCGGTCATGGCGCATCGACCGTGCTCATGGCACGTGCTTTCCCCAATTCGCGCTTCGTCGGCTTCGATTATCACGCCCCTTCGATCGAGCGCGCCCGCAAGGCCGCCGAGGAAGCCGGTGTCGGCGCCAACACGCGCTTCGAGGTCGCGGCCGCCAAGACCTATCCCGGCACCTATGACCTCGTCGCTTTTTTCGATTGCCTTCACGACATGGGCGACCCGGCGGGCGCCGCCACCCATGTCCACGGGTCGCTCAAGCCGGATGGCACGTGGATGATCGTCGAGCCGTTCGCGCATGATCATCTAGCGGCGAACCTCAATCCCGTCGGACGCGTTTACTATGCCGCTTCCACGTTCGTGTGCACGCCCGCGTCCCTGTCGCAGGAAGTCGGGCTCGGGCTTGGCGCCCAGGCCGGCGAGGCGAGGCTACGCAAGGTGGTGACCGGCGGCGGCTTCAAGCGATTCCGTCGCGCCACGGAGACGCCGTTCAACATGGTGCTGGAGGCCCGCCCCTAGCGCGGCCGTCGATAGAAATTGCAGCTCAAAGTGATCGGAGAAAGCTATCGCCCTCCATGATCGCCATTCTCGACAGGTTCCGTGATCTGCTTGAAGACGTCGGTGGCGATCTCGGCGTGACGGACCCGTCTCGGGGGCTAGTTTGTTGCGGAAGTGGCTTAAGGAGCCCAATCAGCGACGGCCGAATGGCGATAAACTAACTGTGCCGCCTTACCCCCAGACGAACAGCGCCGCCAGGCCGACGGTGCCGATGACCAGCCGCCACCAGCCGAACAGCGAATAGCCGTGGCGCGAGACGTAGTTGAGTAGGAATCGCACGACGATAAGCGCCGCGACGAAGGCCGCGATGAAACCGGCAGCGATTATGGGCAGATCAGCGCTGGTCAGCACATTGCGGTTCTTGAACAGGTCGAAGGCGAAGGCGCCGACCATCGTCGGCATGGCGAGGAAGAAGGAGAATTCCGCAGCCGCCCGTTTGTCGACGCCCAGAAGTAGCGCACCGACGATCGTCGAGCCGGAGCGCGATGTGCCGGGGATCAGCGAAAGGCACTGGAACAGTCCGATCTGCAGATAGAGCCGGAGCGGAAACCGCTCGACGTCATGGTAGAGCGGCTTCGGCTTGAAGCGATCCACCCACAGCAGGACGACGCCGCCGATGATCAGCATGACGCAGATCAGCCTCGGCGATTCAAACAGCACCGTCTTGATGAAGCCATGCCCCAGTGCGCCGATGACGGCGGCCGGCAGGAAGGCGACGAGGATGCCGAGGACGAAATGCCGCGTCACCCGATCACGCGGCAGATCGACCAGCATCTGCCACAGACGATGGAAATAGACGCTGAGGATAGCCAGTATGGCGCCAAGCTGGATCAGGATCTCGAAGGCCTTGCCGGTCGAATGGAAGCCGAGAAAATGGCCGGCAAGCAGGATATGGCCAGTCGACGAGACCGGAATGAACTCGGTCATGCCCTCTATCATCCCGAGCAGCAGCGCTTCGACGATGGTCTGGCTTTCCATGGCAACCTCGGCGTTCGAGTGAGGGCTTTGAAGAACGGCTTGCTTGTCATGGCGCGGAACTCCTCCTATAGGTCGCAGCACCCTGACGGTCCTCTGAATCGGGGCGGCCCTTTGAACCGGGCAGCCTCTGAATCGGGGCGGCCAAGACTTACCGGCGCAGCCGGCGATTTGCCAGTGCGCTCTATTATCGCGGGACCATGCTGACGCTTTTCCACCACCCAATGTTCGCCACCTGCCGCTTCGTTCGCCTCGCTTTCGGCGAGTATGGCGAGGAGCTGGCGCTGATCGAGGAAAAGCCGTGGATGCGGCGCAAGGAGTTCCTGGCGCTGAACCCGGCCGGCACGCTGCCGATCCTGCTTGCCGAGGGCGACGTGCCGATCGTCGGCGCTATGGTCATCGCCGAATATCTCGACGAGACGCGCGGCGTGCTCAAGCGCGACAAGCGGCTGTTCGCCGAGGACCCGATGGGGCGCGCCGAAATCCGCCGGCTGACCGACTGGTATCTCAGCAAGGCTGATGGCGAGGTGACGCGGCATCTGGTGCGCGAGCGCGTGCTGAAGCCGGTCATGCCGGAAACGGCGGGCGGCGGTTCGCCTGATTCGGCGGCGATCCGTGCAGCGCGCGCCAATATCCGCCAGCACATGAAATACACCAACTGGCTGGCCGGCACACGCCATTGGCTGGCCGGCAACAAGGTCACCTATGCCGACCTCGCGGCTGCGGCTGCGCTGTCCGTGCTCGACTATCTCGGCGAGATCGACTGGCGTGAACATGCTGCCGCGCGCGAATGGTATGCACGGGTGAAATCACGGCCATCATTCCGGCCGCTATTGTCCGACCGGGTGCGCGGCCTTTCGCCGGTGTCACATTATGCGGACCTCGATTTCTAGAGCGCAAAACCTGCGCGCGCTGATCGACCGCGAGGCTCGGCGCGCCGGTTTCGATGCCGTTGCCGTCACCACGCCACATGCCATCCCGCAGGCGCCGGCCAGGCTGGCCGAATTCGTCGCCGACGGCTTTCACGGTTCGATGGGCTGGATCGCCGAGACGCTCGAGCGCCGCGGCGAGCCCACGGCACTTTGGCCCGAAGTTCGCTCCATCATTGTGCTCGCCATGAACTATGGCCCCGACCACGACCCGCGCGCGGTCCTAGTGAAGCGCGAGCGCGGCGCAATCTCCGTCTATGCGCAGAACCGTGATTATCACGACGTGATGAAAGGCCGGCTGAAAGAGATCGCCGGCAAGATCGTAGCCCGCGCCGGTGGCGACGTAAAAGTGTTCGTCGATACCGCCCCGGTGATGGAAAAGCCGCTGGCAGAAGCCGCCGGCCTCGGCTGGCAAGGCAAGCACACCAATCTGGTCAGCCGCGAGCATGGCTCCTGGCTGTTCCTCGGCACCATCTTCACGACGGCCGAGCTTTCGCCCGATACGCCCGAGGACGACCATTGCGGCTCGTGCCGCGCCTGTCTCGACGTTTGTCCGACCGACGCCTTTCCGGCTCCCTACCGGCTCGATGCGCGACGCTGCATCTCCTATCTCACCATCGAGAACAAGGGCCCGATCCCGCATGAGTTCCGGGAAAAAATCGGCAACCGCATCTATGGCTGCGACGACTGCCTCGCCGCCTGCCCGTGGAACAAGTTTGCCCAGACGGCATCCGAGGCAAAGCTCGTCGCCCGCGCGGACTTGCGCGAACCGCCGCTCGCCGATCTCTTAGCGCTCGATGACGCTGCTTTCCGGTCGTTCTTCACTGGTTCGCCGATCAAGCGCATCGGTCGCGATCGGTTTATCCGCAATGTGCTGATCGCCGCCGGCAATTCCGGCGAACCCTCGCTCGGCAACGCCGTGTGCGCGCTGCTCAGCGATGCCTCGCCTCTGGTGCGCGGCGCGGCGGTATGGGCGCTGTCGCGGCTTGTGCCAGAGACCGAATTTGCCAAATGTGCGAGCTCTGCACTGAAAGCAGAAGGCGACGAGGCCGTGCGACGCGAATGGCGCCTGGCGCTGGCAAATCAAATCGAGGCGCATGCATGAGCCAGAAGCAGATCTTCATTTTCGGCGCCGGCTATTCGGGCAAGGCATTTGCCCGCGCCAACAGGGATGCCGGCACGATCCTTGGCACGACACGCGCGTCGGAGAAATTCGAGGCGCTGCGGCAGGCCGGAATCCAGCCACTGCTTTTCGACGGCGCGCTGACGCCCGAAATCAGCGACGCGCTCAAAAAAACAACCCATCTCGTCGTCTCGGTGGCGCCGGATGAGGCCGGCGATCCAGTGCTGAATGCGGCGCGCGGGACAATCGCGGCGGAGATGCCGGCGCTCGAATGGATCGCCTATCTCTCCACCGTCGGCGTCTATGGCGACCACGGCGGCGGCTGGGTCAACGAGACCGCCGAATGCCGGCCGCTGTCGAAGCGCTCGATGCTGCGTGTCGCCGCCGAGCAGGACTGGCTGAAACTGGGTCGGGACATCAGCCGGCCGGTGGCGATCCTGCGGCTTTCCGGCATTTACGGGCCGGGCCGCAATGCTCTGGTCAGTCTGGAAAACGGCACCGCGCGGCGGCTGGTCAAGCCGGGCCAGGTGTTCAACCGCATCCATTGCGACGACATTGCGGGGGCGCTCTGGCATCTGCTCAAGGACAATCGCGGCGGCATCTTCAACGTCACCGACGACCTGCCGGCGCCGCCGCAGGACGTCGTCGCCTATGCCGCGGGGCTGATGGGCGTCACACCGCCACCCGAAATTCCGTTCGAGACCGCCCAGCTTTCGCCGATGGCGCGGTCCTTCTATGGCGAGAACAAGCGTGTCGCCAACACGGCGATCAAGGCTGCCGGCTATCGCTTCCGCTTTCCCGACTACCGGGTGGCCTTCGACCATATGTGGGCTGAGGGCAACTGGCGCGACGGCGAGGCGCGCAGCCCGATGAAGCGGTCGTGATCGAAACCGCGCGCCGGGCGTGATATGATTCGACTAAATCGCAGAGGGGTTCTGCCTCATGAAAACGTTGAAGCGATCATTGCCCGGTAGAACGCTGCTGCTAAAGCGCGTCGCAACGCGCTTTAGCTCTCTGTTTATGCATGTCGTTGTCCCAAAACCGCTGCGCACTTTTGGGCGACATGCATTAGCAGCGCTCGCCATTCTCGCCATAGCAGGGCTTGCAGCGCGACCTGCAGCGGCCGAAGAGCTGGCGAAAAACCTGTTCGGCGCCAAAAAGCTGCCGGCCGTGGCTGCGCCGCAATCGATCGGCTTTTATTCCAAGGGCTGCTTTGCCGGCGGCGTCGCCATTCCCCTGGAGGGCCCGAAATGGGAGGTGATGCGGCCTTCGCGCAACCGCCGCTGGGGCCATCCGACAATGATCGCGCTGATCGAGAAACTGTCGCGCGACGCCGCGGCCGACGGCTGGCCCGGCCTGTTGGTCGGCGACATTTCGCAGCCGCGCGGCGGCCCGATGCTGAGCGGCCATGCCTCGCACCAGATCGGCCTCGACGCTGACATCTGGCTGACGCCGATGCCCGACCGCAAGCTTTCGCTCGAGCAGCGCGAAAACATGAGCGCCACCTTGCTTGTCAATGAAAAAACCCACCTGGTGAAAGATGCGCTCTGGGTGCCGGCGCATATGCGGCTCCTGAAGCGCGCGGCAAGCTACGCGGAAGTCGAGCGCATCCTGGTCAATCCCGGCATCAAGAAGAAGCTCTGCGACACGGTGAAAGGCGACCGCGCATGGCTGCGCAAGGTCAGGCCGTTCTGGGGCCACGACTATCACTTCCACATCCGCATCGGCTGCCAGCCCGGCTCGCCCAATTGCAAAGCGCAGGAAAACACGGCGCCCGGCGACGGCTGCGACCAATCGCTGGCATGGTGGTTCACGGAGGAACCGTGGCGTCCCAACAAGAACCCGGATAGGCCGAAAGCGCGCGACGTCATGACCATGGCGAGCCTGCCCGCAGCATGCCAGGCCGTGCTCGATGGGCCAGATCCGGCTTCGGCGGAGGCGGTCACCTATTATGGCGACGGCGTGGCGGTCGCGGCTGCACCCGTTATCATGACGGCGCCGGCGCCGGCGCGGGCATCCGCAAGCGGCGGGGCAGCGCTTCCGGCCTCGGTCAACGCCTTCGCGGCGACGCCCGAGATCGGCATCCCACTGCCACGGCCGCGACCGGGGAACTGAGGCCAGGATAATCTCCTCGGCTTCCACTGATGTTGAAGACGACCAACTTGTTGGGGTCGGCGCTGCCCCTCATTGCCCTGCCGGGCATTTCTCCCCGTATAGTGACGGGGAGAAAGGGGCTGGCCGGTGCCTTGGCGCCGTTCTTGCAGCGTTGGAGATTAGCGAACCATCGATGAAAGCGCCCCCTCTCCCCGTCACAATACGGGGAGAGGATGCCGGCAGGCAGGTGAGGGGCAGCGCCAACGCTGAATTGGGCTAGGGCCAAATTCGGACCTGAAGTGATTGCTCCGGAACTGACTCTGAAGCGACTTTCCCTTTCCCGGGTCATGCGCTAGTCAACAAAAGAACGGCAGAACGCCACTGGGAACCGGGACGGACGAGAGCATGCCAGGCGACGACGACACAGTGCTGCAGTTTCCGGTCCTGATCGGCGACATTGGCGGCACCAATGCGCGCTTTTCGATCGTGCTCGACGCGAATTCGGAACCAACCGAACCGCAGATCGTCCAGACCGCCAATTTCAACACGATCGACGCAGCGATCCAAGCGGCGGTGCTCGACCGCTCGTCGGTGCGGCCCAACTCCGCCGTGCTGGCGGTGGCCGGCCCGGTCGACAGCGACGAGATCCCGCTCACCAACTGCCCGTGGATCGTCAAGCCGAAAAAAATGTTTGCCAGCCTCGGCCTCGGCGACGTCGTGGTGCTCAATGATTTCGAGGCGCAGGCGCTGGCCGTCGTGGCGCTCGGCGAAGAGCATATGGAAAAGATCGGCGGCGATGCCCCGGAGCCCAATGCCGGGCGCGTGGTGCTCGGTCCCGGGACCGGGCTTGGCGTCGCCGGCCTGGTCCACGCGCTGAACCACTGGATACCGGTGCCCGGCGAGGGCGGTCACATGGATATCGGGCCGCGCTCGCCGCGCGATTTCCAGGTGTTTGCGCATATCGAGAAGCTCGAGGGCAGAATCTCCGGCGAACAGATCCTGTCCGGACGCGGCCTGGTCAATGCCTACCGGGCGGTGGCCAAGGCGGACGGCAAGCCGGCGCCGTTCACCACGCCGGCCGAGGTCACCGCCGCGGCGCTGGCGAAGTCAGATCCGTTGGCCGAGGAAGCACTGTCGCTGTTCGTCACCTGCCTCGGGCGCACCGCCGGCGACCTCGCGCTGGTGTTCATGAGCCGCGGCGGCGTCTTCCTGACCGGCGGCATCGCGCAGAAAATCCTGCCGGCGCTGAAGACGGGCAATTTCCGCGCCGCCTTCGAGGACAAGGCGCCGCACAGCGAGCTGATGCGCGCCATGCCCGTCTATGTGATCACCCATCCGCTGGCAGCGCTTTCCGGCCTTGCCGCCTATGCCAGAAACCCGTCGCTGTTCGGCGTCCAGACCGCGGGGCGGCGCTGGCGGGCCTAGATGACGACCGAAGCCGCGGCGAAGTTTTGCCGGCCTCTGCCATAGGCAAGCCGCCGCCGGGGCGCTAAGAGGATTGCCGAATTGGCCCGGCCGCGGAGCCGAACCGACATCACGGAACGATCCCGACTTGAACCAGTCGCCAAACCACCAAGCCAAAGCCCGGCCCGGCGAGATCGTGGCGGTGATCCGCCGCATCATCGCCGAGAATAGCCGCGACTACCGCTGGTATTATGTTCTGGCGGTCCTGTGCCTGGTGACGGTTGCGGCCACGACTGCCTTCACCGCCTGGATCATGAAGGATGTCGTCGACCGGATCTTCTATGAGCAGCGCGGCGATCTCATCGCGCTGATCTGTCTATCGATCCTGGGCGCCTTCATGCTGCGCGGGCTGGCCACCTACGGCCAGGCGGTGACGCTGGCCAGGATCGGCAACAATCTGGTGGCCCGATACCAACGCCGCATCTTCGCTCACCTGATGAAGCTCGGCATCGGTTTCTTCAACGACACGCGCTCGGGACGGCTGGCCGCCCAGATCAACGAGAACGTCAACGGTATCCGCGACCTGCTGTCGATGACGCTGACATCAGTGGCACGCGACGCCGTATCGCTCATCGCGCTGATCGGCGTCATGATCTGGCAGGATCCGATGCTCTCCTTGATGTCGCTGCTGATCGGGCCGCCGCTGATCTACACCGTCGTCTACCTCACCCGCAGAATAAGGCGCGCCACGCGCGAAGCCGTGCAGATAAACTCGCGGCTGATCGGCGCCATGCAGGAAGCAACGCAAGGCATCGCCATCGTCAAGGCGTTTACGCTGGAGGACGAGCTGTCGCGCCGCGTCAGCGGCCTTGTCGACGGTGCCGAGCAACGGGCAAACCGCATCGCCCGCGTCTCGGAACGATTGACGCCGATCTCCGAAATGCTGGCCGGCTTCGCCGTCGCCGGCGTCATCGCCTATTCAGGCTATCGGGCGGCCGTCGGCGGCCAGCCGCCTGGCGCCGTCTTTGCCTTCATCACCGCATTGCTGCTCGCCTACGACCCGGCCCGGCGGCTGGCGCGCATGCAGGTCGGCATGGAACGGGCGCTGGTCAATGCACGCATGATCTACGAACTGCTCGACCTCGAGCCGCAGCAAGGCGACGCGGCCGGAGCGGCCGAAGCGAAGATCACCAGGGGCGAGGTGCGTTTCAACAATGTGTCGTTCGGCTATGTCGCCGACGCTCCGGTCCTGCAGGATTTGAGCTTCGTCGCCGCCGCCGGCAAGATGACGGCCATCGTCGGCGCCTCGGGCGCCGGCAAGTCGACGCTGGTGGCGCTTCTGCAGCGTTTCCACGATGTCGAGGCGGGCAGCATCGAGGTCGACGGCCAGGACATTTTAGAGGTGACCAAGCAGTCGCTGCGCCGCTCTATCGCCTATGTCTCGCAGCAGCCCCATCTGTTCGAAGGCACCATTCGTGACAATATCCGCTACGGGCGGCTGAGCGCCAGCGACGCCGAGATCGAACTGGCCGCACAACAGGCCGAGGCCGATGGCTTCATCCGCCAGCAGCCGCTAGGCTATGACACCCCTGTCGGTGAAGGCGGCCTGACGCTGTCGGGCGGCCAGCGCCAGCGCCTGTCGATCGCCCGCGCCATCGTGCGGCAGGCGCCGATCCTGCTGCTCGACGAGGCGACCTCGGCGCTCGACAACGAGGCCGAAGCGCGCGTCCAGCAGGCGCTGACCCAGGTTATGAAAGGGCGCACGACCATCGTCATCGCGCACCGGCTGTCGACGGTGGTCAATGCCGACCACATCATCGTGCTGGAACAGGGCCGGCTGGTCGAACAAGGCACGCATGCCTCGCTGATGGCCGACCCGCACAGCGTATATGCCCGGTTCCACGGGGTGCAGGGCAACAAGGGGCTGGGGCTTGTCGACGACGGCAAGCCAATCCAAACTCCGCTGCGGCGCGCGAAAAAAGCGATTGGGAGAAATTTATGAGCGGTACGGCCACAAACGACCCCCCCGTCAATGAAATGGGCCTGGTGGTGGTCGGCGCAGCCGGCCGCATGGGCCAGGCGCTGATCCGCGCCATCCACACAATACCGGGGGCACGCGTCGTCGGCGCGATCGAGCGGCCCGGCTCGCCACATCTCGGCAAGGATGCCGGCGAGCTTGCCGGCATCGGCACTATCGGCGTGGCGATCGGCGACGACCCGCTGCCGGCCTTCGCCAAGGCCGACGGCGTGCTCGATTTCACAGGCCCGGCGGCGACTGTCGAATTCGCCGGCTATGCGGCGCAGGCGCGCATCGCCCACGTCATCGGCACCACCGGCTGCTCGGCGGACGACAATGCCAAGATCGCCGCGGCGGCGCGCCATGCTACGATCGTGAAGTCAGGCAATATGAGCCTCGGCGTCAATCTGCTGGCGGTGCTGGTGGAGCAGGCGGCGCGCTCGCTCGATGCCGACGATTTCGACATCGAAATCCTCGAAATGCATCACCGGCACAAGGTCGATGCGCCCTCGGGAACGGCGCTGCTACTCGGTGAAGCCGCCGCCACTGGGCGTGGCATCGATCTTGACGGGAACAGCGTGCGGTCGCGTGACGGCCACACCGGCGTGCGAAAGGCGGGCTCGATCGGCTTCGCCACGCTGCGGGGCGGCTCGGTGGTCGGCGACCATTCCGTGGTGCTGGCCGGCACCGGCGAGCGCATCACGCTCGCCCATCATGCCGAGGACCGGGCGATCTTCGCCCGCGGCGCGGTCAAGGCCGCACTGTGGGCACGCGGCAGGAAGCCGGGACTGTATTCGATGCGGGACGTGCTCGGACTCGCCTGAGACGATCTGATCCACAAACTGAAGGAGCAAAAATGTCGGGAACTCTCGTGCTCGTGCGCCATGGCCAGAGCGAATGGAACCTGAAGAACCTTTTCACCGGATGGCGCGATGTCGACCTGACCGAATTGGGCCACGCCGAGGCCAAGGAGGCGGGCGCCAAGCTGAAGGCGCGCGGCATGAAGTTCGATATCGCCTTCACGTCGTCGCTGATCAGGGCGCAGAAGACCTGCCAGCATATTCTCGACGCCGTCGGCCAGAGCGATCTCGAGACGATCCGCGACCAGGCGCTGAACGAGCGCGACTATGGCGACCTCTCCGGCCTCAACAAGGACGACGCGCGCCAGAAATGGGGCGAGGAGCAGGTGCATGTCTGGCGCCGCTCCTACGACGTGCCGCCGCCCGGCGGCGAAAGCCTGAAGGACACCGGCGCGCGCGTCTGGCCCTATTATCTGCACGACCTGCAGCCGCATGTGCTGCGCGGCGGCACCGTGCTGGTGGCGGCGCACGGCAATTCGCTGCGCGCGCTGATCATGGCGCTGGACGGCAAGTCGGGTGAGGAGATCGTCAGACTGGAGCTCGGCACCGGCGTGCCGGTCATCTACAAGCTCAACCCCGATTCGACTGTCGCGTCGAAGGAAGTGCTGGAGGGCGCATGACCCCGAACCGCAGGTTCGGAAAGGATCATGCGCAGATTCAAAACTACACTAGCCGGCGCGCGGGCGTGTTTCTTGATTGAGCAAAAAAGCGCGTTGACACTCACCCTTTGCCCGCCTAAAGAGCCCGCACCAGCCCAGATGGCGGAATTGGTAGACGCGCACGGTTCAGGTCCGTGTTCCGCAAGGAGTGGAGGTTCGAGTCCTCTTCTGGGCACCATCATCTTGTAAGTACCTGATTTCATTCAGGTTCTGATTCGCTTTTCCAGTTCGGCCCAGTTGTAACAGTGACTGTTATAGTCGGGGCCCGAATCGGATGGCGAAACTGCCTGAACGGATGATGACGCGCAGCGGCATTTTTTACTGTCGAATTTGGGCGGGCAATAGCCAAGGGCAGCCTGATCCTTCGCTGGGCGATCTTCGTGCGGGCAATTTTCGGCAGGCCGAGAACCCTGACGCGCCTAGCTTGGGCAGTTCCCAGCCGACGGCACCAACCGCCATGCCGATCTCGCTCGACGAACTTTTTGAGCGCTGGGAGGCGGAAACCGATCCGAGTGCCAGCACACTGTCCAACTGGCGCGGCATCATGCGCGACCTGAAATCATTCGTCGGGGACAGGCGGACGACATTACTCGCATCACCGCCGAGGATATCGTTGGCTGGAAAGACAAGCTCGTCAAAGCCGACGCGGCGGCAACCATCTCGCGATGGCTATCTCGGCTGCGCCCGTGCGCTGTTCAGGTTTGCCGTGGCGAACAGGCTCGCGGCGTCCGATCCCTCCCAGGGCATCAAGGTCGCGCGCAAGACGAAGGCGGGCATGAAGATGCTCGGCTACAGCGGCGAGGAGGTGGCTCGTCTGCTGGATTTGGCGAGCGCCGCTCCGGAACCTTGGAAGAAGTGGCTTCCCTGGTTGGCTGCGGCCACGGGTTCACGGATTGGCGAAGTGGCGCAGCTGCACGTCAGCCATGTGTTTGAGGAAGACGGATATCATGTCGTAAAGATCACGCCGGCAATCGATGCGGGTAGCATCAAGAATGCGGAAAGCGAAAGGACAGTGCCCATTCATCCGGCCCTGCTTGCAGCAGGCTTCCTGGAGTTCGTGCGAACGAAAGGCCAAGGCCCACTCTTCTATGGCCGCTCGTCAGGCGATCCAAAGCGAAAGCATGCCTCGAAAGGCGTTGCCAACCGGCTGGCTACATGGATTCGAGCGAACGGGTTTTCCGATCGACGCAAGGCGCCGAATCATGCGCTCAGGCACTGGTTCAAGACCGAAGCGTCAAGGGTTGGCATTTCTGACAGCGTGGCCGACGCCATTCAGGGCCACACCGACAGCAGTTCCTCGGGTGTCTACAGGCATATCGGCTTGGCCCTGATGGCATCAGCGCTCGAGAAGATCGAACTGCCGCCGCGCCGCGGCGTGTCCTTAGACGCTTAGAGCTACACGTCCGCGCTGGAGCAAGCTCGCAACCTCCTGATTGCGCCAAGAGCGGTTATCGCCGAACCACTACTCTCAGACGTCGCATTTGGGGGCCGACAAACGAACCCGCTGCGCGGGATGGGCGCGCGCGGTGAGGGCTCGCGCTCGCCCGCGAACTGCTCGCGGTCGCGAGCCCACCGCCTGTGGCCCGCGGGTTCCTTCCTCGGGGACTTTCGTACGCCTGCCGGCGCCCGAAACTCTTCACGATAGCGGACCGGCAGCTTTCCGGTGTCCGAAAGGACAATAGTGGACGTTCAGATCGGGAGGACCGAGGTCTCAGACCGGCGCGACCTCACCAACTCCTGGTCTCCTGCACCGATAGCCATGAGATCACGGCGAGAAACACCAAACCGCCTGAAGGCGTGCCTAGCCGTCCTAAAGGGGCTATAAAGTACCGAACCATGCTGGCGCGCCGTTACCCGGTCGCATGCGGGCGATCGTGCCGAAGCAGGAACGCCTGGGCGGCTTAGCCGCCATTATCGACGTCGCCGTCTGTTTCCGTAATGCTGAAAAGGACCGCGTCGATCGCGAGCGTCCCGGATTTTGCTCTCGATACCGACGACCCGACCGCGTCGATCCTCGATCACGACGCCGACCTCGTCCTGATCCTTGGTCCGGTAGTGTGAGAAAGACACCCGTCGCTCTGACCACGATGCGAGCTTCAGGAATTCCGACACCACGAAGCTCTCGAGCAAAGCACCGAACCGCGATCGGTCCTACGTCCTTCATCTACGGCCGGTCACAAGATTGTCAACAATCTTTAAAAGTTTTGTTGACAGGTGATTGATTTGAGCCTTCACTCGCAAAAGTCCGCGTATCGGTCGAGTTCTGTCGCAACAATGCGCGGCCTCCAAGGGGAAGAACAATGATCAACAGACGTTCAATAATCACATTCGCCGCGCTCGGCGCCGTCTCCGCGCTGGCAATCATGGCCGGCGGCACAATCACGGTGCACGCCGCCAACAAGGAACTCAAGATCGGCTTTGTCGGCGTGACGAGTGGCGCGGCCGCTGCGTGGGGCACATCCAACGTCCGCTCGATGCAGACACGCGCCGCTTGGATCAACGAAACCGGCGGTGTGAAGATTGGTGACGAGACCTATGACATCAAAATCGTCACCTTCGACGACCAGAAGGACCCGAAGCGGGCGATCGCCGGCATGGAGAAGATGGCCCAGGAGGGCATCCACTATGTCGTCGGTCCGAATGTCGACGACGGCGCGGCGGCGGTGCGTCCCGTGGCAGAATCCAAGGGCATCATCTATTTTCCCTACGCATTCCCGAAGGAACTCTACACCCCGCCGGCGTCCAACGCCGTGCTCGGCATGATCGCCAACTACCAGTCGGCTCCGGCGATCTACAAATATCTCATGGAAAACAGGGGCGTTAAGAAAGTTGCCTTTGTCGCCGCCAACGAATCCGATCCGCTGAGCCAGCGGGATGGCGGTGTTGCCGCGGCAAAGGCGCTCGGGCTCGAGGTTGTGGCTGCCACGGATGTCTACCAAAACGATACCCGCGATTTCACGCCGGTACTGACGCCGATCGTTTTGCAAAAACCGGACCTGCTGGTGCTTTCGGGTGTCGCGCCCGGCAATGCGCCGCTGCTGATCCGCGCCGCGCGCGAGCTCGGCTACGAAGGTCTGATCTCCACCGAAACGGCGCAGGATGCCAAGGTGCTGGAAGAGGGCGCGGGCGAGTTGGCCAACGGCTTCATCTCAGTCGGCGGCGCATCGACGCCCGAAATCGCGTCCGACACGATGAAGGAGTTCGTCGACCGCTATACGAAAATGTTCGGCGAATACAATGACGAGTCCAACACCAAGGTCTACGCGCTCGAATACATCGTCGAGACGCTGAAGGCGAACCCGGCCGCGATCGACAATGTCGAGGAGTTCAAGAAGACAATCGACACTTTCTCGGCACCCAATCCCTACCTGAAGGACGATGCCAAGCTGACCTATGTCGGAATGACGTCGTTCGGCCAGAAGCGCCAGCTTTCGGTCCCGATGGTGGTCACGGAATACCGCGACGGCAAGTTCGAGACGCTCTTCGTCGCTGAAGTCGATTGACGCAACTGCACCGAAGCGGATTGCCGCGGAGGCTCGAGCATTCGTCTTCAGCCTCTGAACGGCCGGAACCATCCTGATGGAACAAGTCATCGCCAACGGGCTCTATCTTGGCGCGCAATACGCCTTGATCGCGCTCGGTCTGACCCTGATCTTCGCGCTGATGAACGTGCTGAACTTTGCCCATGGGCAGATGTACGTTCTCGGCGGCTTCGTCACCTACACCGTCTATGGCCAGCTCGGCATGCCTTTCGTCGTCGCGCTCGTCGCGTCCGGGATCACGCTGCTGGTCATTGGAGCGCTGGTCGAGAAATTCCTTTTCAGAACGGTGATCAAGCGAAGCGTGCGGGAGGAAAGTACGATGCTTCTCGCGGCGGCGGTCGCATTCTTCCTCGACGCCGTAATCCTCCTCCTGTTCGGTGAAAAGCAGCGCGGCGTGCCGAAGATCGTCAACGGCGTCTTCGTCTCCGACAGCCTCATAATGCCTTACGACCGGCTGCTGGTCGGCGCTCTCGCCATACTGTTCATCGCATCCTTCGTGCTTTTCATGCAGTACAGCAAGCCGGGACGCGCCATGCGGGCGCTGGCGCAGGACCGGGTCGCGGCGCAGCTTATGGGCGTCGAGGTCGACCGCTATTCGATGATCGGCTTTGCGCTTGGCGCCATGCTTGCCGGCATAGTCGGCGGGCTGCTGGTCGCCATCACCGGCGTCAATTCGGGCATCGGCGGGCCGATCTCGATCAAGGCGTTCTTGATGGTGATGATCGGCGGGGCCGGCGTGGTCAGCGGAGCGATCGCCGGCGGCTTCATCCTCGGCATGATGGAATCGGTCGGCCTGACGGTGCTACGCCAATATGGCGACGTCACCTATCTCGTCATCTTCGCCGCGCTGATGGTGTTCCTGAGCATCCGCCCGAACGGGCTCATGGGCAAGCCGTGGGGGTGATGGACATGAAGCGTACACGCAACATCCTCGCCGTCGCTGTCTTCCTGCTGGTCGTACTCATCGGCGTGCCCTGGCTGATCGAGGCGACCGGTCGGCTCGACCTCTACTACACGCTGACCTCGGTCGCGCTGCTCAGCATCGCCAGCGCCGGGGTGTGGGTGACTTTCTACATCGGCCGCATCAATATCGGCCAGGGCGCCTTCGCGCTTATGGGCGGCTATGTTTCGGCCATTCTTGTCGTCCAGTACGGTGTGTCGTTCTGGCTGACACTGCCGCTGGCTGGGCTATTCTGCGCCGCTGCAAGCGTGCTGATCGGACTGCCCATCCTCAGGCTTCGCGGCGTCTATTTCGCCATGGTCACGCTGGTTTTGACCGAAGTGGCGCGGCTGCTCGCGCTGGCACTGCCGATCACCAACGGCGCCAAGGGCATGGTCAGCATTCCGCTCCCCGGCGGCATCTCGATCTTCGGGCTGACCATCCTTCCCGATTTCGCGACGCTCGCCAATCCGCGTCCCGCCTTCTATCTGGTGTCGGTTGTGATGATGGTGCTGTGCTTTGCGGCGCTCTACCGCCTAGTCCATTCGCGCATCGGCAAACTCTGCCAGTCGTTGCAGCAGAACGAGGAACTGGCCTCCTCGATCGGCGTCAACATCGCCTATCTGCGCGTTATCGCCTACGCCATCTCCTCATTCCTCGGCGGTATCGGCGGTGCGATGTTCGTCGCCATCTCGCAGTCGATCTATCCGTCGAGCTTTACCGTCACCGACTCGGTGAACTTCATGCTGAACTGCTTCCTCGGCGGGCTCGGCCACGTCTTCGGGCCGATGATCGGCACCTTCGTGCTCTATTTCGGCTGGGATTTCCTGTTCGAGACCGGCGAGTTCCAGTTGCTGATCTTCTCTTCGGTGCTGATCGCGCTGATGCTGTTCCTTCCCAACGGCCTGCTCAGCCTCAGGCTGTTCGGCAAGAAGCAGGGCTAGGACCATGACTGAGCTTCTCCAGATCAAGGCAGTGACCAAACGCTTCGGCGGGCTGGTCGCGGTCAACAATGTTTCCTTCGCGGTCCGCGAACGCGAAATCCTCTCCGTCATCGGCCCCAACGGCGCCGGCAAGTCGACGCTGTTCAAGCTGATTTCCTCTTTCCTCAATCCGACCTCGGGCGAAGTGCTGTTCCGGGGAGAGCGGATTTCAGGCCTGGCGCCGCATATCGTCGCCCGGAAGGGCGTGGTGCGCACGTTCCAGGAGACGACGATCTTCAAGGGCATGACGGTGCGCGACAATGTCATCATCGCGCATCACCTGCGTTCCAATGCCAGCCTTGCCGGCTTCTATCTCGGCACGAATACCGCACGGCGCGACGAGGATGAATTCGGCCGCTCGGCCGACGAGATCATCGACTTCCTCAATCTCGGCGCGCAACGGCATGAGATCGCCAGCACGCTGCCTCACGGCCATCTGCGCGCGCTCGGTATTGCCATCGGGCTCGCCACGAACCCGACCGTGCTTCTGCTCGACGAGCCCTTCGCCGGCATGAACCATGACGAAACCGTGCGCGCGGTGGAGATGGTGCGCGGCGTGCGGAAGCGCGGCGTGACTGTCCTGCTGGTCGAGCACGATATGCCCGCCGTCATGAACATTTCCGACCGCATCGTCGTCCTGAACTTCGGTGTGAAAATCGCCGAGGGAACGCCGAAGGAAATCCAGGAGAACGAAAAGGTCATCGAGGCCTATCTCGGCGCCGAAGATGAGACGATCGGATTTTAGCCATGGGCGAACTGCTGAAAGTCTCCGACGTCGAACTCTACTACGACCATGTCTATGCACTGAAGGGCGTGTCGCTCAACGTCAACGAGGGCGAGACCGTCGCGCTGATCGGCGCGAACGGCGCGGGCAAATCCTCGATCCTGCGCGCCATCACCGGCCTGAAGAAGGTCCGCAGCGGCGAGATTCATTTCCACGGCCACCGCATCGACGGAACGCGCCCGGACGAGCTGGTCAGGATGGGCATCGCCATGGTGCCGGAGGGTCGGCGCGTCTTTTCCTACATGACGGTGCGCGACAATCTGATGATGGGTGCCTTCACCCGCACCGACAAGGCCGAAATCGCCAGGACGCTGGACATGGTGCTCGGGCGATTTCCGCGCCTGAAGGAACGCTATTCCCAGACGGCGGGCACGATGAGCGGCGGCGAACAGCAGATGCT
Organism: Mesorhizobium sp. WSM4807; assembly: GCF_055811615.1. Lineage (NCBI taxonomy): Bacteria > Pseudomonadati > Pseudomonadota > Alphaproteobacteria > Hyphomicrobiales > Phyllobacteriaceae > Mesorhizobium > Mesorhizobium sp. WSM4807. The sequence continues at coordinate 46,465 of NZ_JBVVQY010000027.1, read as the reverse complement.
GGTGATCGGGCGGGCGCTGATGGCCAAACCGAAGCTTCTGCTGCTCGATGAACCCTCGCTCGGCGTCGCGCCGAAGCTCGTCCAGGACATCGCCCGCTCCATCGTGGCGATCAATCGCGACGAAAAGGTCAGCGTTCTCTTGGTCGAGCAGAATTCGCGCATGGCGCTGCGCATCTCGCAGCGCGCCTACGCACTGACGACCGGAAAGATCGCGCTGGCCGGACATTCGGCTGAGCTGCTTGGCGACGACCGAGTCAAGAAACTCTATCTCGGCGGCGAAATATGAAAGCGCAAATGGACATACTCGTCGTCAATCCCAACACCACCGCGTCCATGACCGAAAAGATCGGCGAGGCGGCGCGCGGCGCGGCTTCGGCCGGCACCAGGATCATCGCCGTCAATCCGAAGGACGGGCCGCCGAGCGTCGAAGGCTATTTCGACGAGGTCTTCGCCATCCCGGGAATGATCGGCGAGATCCAGAGACATCCGGCGGCGAGCGCCTGCGTCATCGCCTGCTTCGACGACACCGGCCTCGACGCAGTACGCTGCGTTGGCGAGATGCCGGTGGTCGGCATCGGCGAAGCGGCGTTTCACATGGCGAGCCTGATTGCCGGCAAGTTCAGCGTGGTGACGACGCTGTCGCGTTCGGTGCCGGCGATTGAGCACAATCTGGTGCGCTACGGCCTCGCCAGCCGCTGCGCCAGGGTGCGGGCAAGCGACGTTCCCGTTCTGGATCTCGAAGTGCCCGACTCCAACGCCCGCCATCGAATTTCGGAGGAGATCGAGCGCGCCATCCGCGACGACCGGGCCGAAGCGATTGTGCTGGGATGCGCCGGAATGGCCGACCTCGCCGCCGCGCTCAGCCGCGAACATGGCCTTCCCGTGCTCGACGGCGTCGCCTGCGCGGTAAAACTCTGCGAGAGCCTCGTCGGCCTTGGCCTGTCGACCTCGAAGCGCGGCGGCTACCAGGTTCCACTCGAAAAATCCTTCGCCGGAATCTTTGCCCCCTTTTCGCCCTCCGGCCGTGTATCCTGATGCGTGCAAAATTGTTGACATTCCCACACAGGATGTTCGATGTCCGGCCGGAAACGCGGTGTTCGCGCCGCTATGCGATCCGGCCGCCGGGACAATGAGACGATGGACCTGCTTGGACCAAAGACACGGGATGGCGACAAGCCGACGATGCGCTGGTTTCCGGTCTATGCCGGCCTGCGCGACGCCATCGTCAGCCACCGCCTCGCACCGGGCACAAAGCTGCCCGAGGACGAACTCGCCTCGATTTATTCGGTGAGCCGCGCGGTGATACGCGCGGCGCTGCAGGCGCTGTCGCATGACCGCTTGGCTCGGCTCGAGCCGAACCGCGGCGCGTTCGTCGCCCAGCCGACCAAGCAGGAAGCGCGCGAGGTGTTCGAAGCGCGGGCGCTGATCGAGCCCAAGGTCGCGGCGCTTGCCGCCGAAGTGGCAAAGCCGGCCGAGATCGCGCAACTGCGGCTTCATCTCGAAAAAGAGCACGAGGCTCTGCATGCCGGCCGCGACAGCGACGCCATAATGCTGTCGGCAAAATTCCATGTCGGCATCGCCGAAATCGCCGGCCATTCGATCCTGACCGGCTTCGTCAAAGACCTGTTGTCGCGGTCGTCGCTGATCATCGCGCTCTACTGGCGCCGCCGCGACACCACCTGCGAAAGCCACGCCCATCACGCCCTCGTCGATGCCATCGAAAAGCACGACGCAAAAAACGCGTCCGACCTGATGCGAAGTCATCTCATCGACCTTCTGTCGGGCCTTGATCTGTCGCTTGGCGAGAAGAAGCCCGAGAGCCTGTCGGATATCTTGCGCTGATCTCCGCCGTCAAACTCTTCGCCGGAGTTCGCCTATGTCCGCACCATGCTGGGCGTGCATAGCATGCATCGGCCCATGAGGACTGCTTCTTCGTTCCTGCTGTCATAACAGTAGCGCTCGTTGAGTCCGCGGCGCTGCCCTCCAGCTGCAGCTACTCCTGCTGGGCCGTAGAGTCCCTCCCGCACAACGGTCGGGCAACGCGCCCGATCAGAGCTTGACGCAGCGCAGTCGCAGCAAGGATTGGGCAAACTGCCGGTTTTTCTTATGGCCTTTAGATACGACTTGATGCGATCGGTCGATGGCCCTCGCGAGAGGCCAGTTCCACACTGCAATCTTATGCAACTTTGCGCGAACAAACGTCGAACAACGTCATACCGACTTCGCTCACATGCTGCGGATCCGCTGTTCGTGATGGGCTCAGTTGCGCCAAGAGCGACCTTCCGAGCCGAGAACCAAAACTGTCGCATTTGGCGCCGAGAGAGGACCGGCAGCCTCAGGTTTCATAACGAAGATATCAGACGTTCAACCTGCTGGGGCCAGGGTCGCGAACTGACCCTAAGCTGCCGTTTCACGGAACCACCTTGGAACTCCGGCTCGGCGGGAAAGCGGACGTTCAGCCATATCCACGTCAGACCTTACACAGGGAAAATGACAAAAGCCCCGGAAGCGGTCGATCCGGGGTCGACCATGTCCTTGTCTGATCAGGGATTATGATGACATCGCTGCGTCGGCCGCCTCGGCGGCGCGCCGTCTCAGCAGGTCATGTTCCCGCCTGTTGCCCGCCAGCGTCGCGGCCGCTTCGAACGCGGCGCGCGCCTCCTCGTAACGGCCGAGCTTGTGGAGTAGGTCGCCGCGAACGCTCGGCAGCAGGTGATAGCCTTTGAGCGCCGGCTCGCGCGCAAGGCGGTCCACGATCACCAGCGCCACTTCTGGGCCCTCGGCCATGCCGACGGCAACCGCGCGGTTGAGGTCGATGATTGGCGAGCGCACGACAGCCGCCAGCTCCGCATAAAGTCCGGCGATGCGCGACCAGTCGGTATCGCCCGCCGTCCTCGCCTGGGCGTGGCAGGCGATAATCGTCGCCTGGAGGACGTAAATGCCGCCGGCTCCGCCTAATTCGCGTGCTCGCCCGAGCGCCTGCATCCCGCGCCGGATCTGGAGCTGGTCCCAGAGTGCGCGGTTCTGGTCCAGCATGAGGATTGGCTCGCCCCCTGCATCAGTACGCGCCGCCGTGCGCGAGGCGTTCAGCTCCATCAGAGCGAGCAGTCCATGGGCTTCGGGCTCGTGCGGCACGATGGAGGTGAGCACGCGGCCCATGCGAAGCGCTTCATTGCAGAGCTGGGGGCGCAGCCAGTCCTCGCCGCTCGCCGCGGTGTAGCCTTCGTTGAAGATGAGGTAGACGACCTCCAGCACCGAGGAGAGCCGCTTTGAGAGCTCCTCGCCGCTTGGGGTCTCGTAGGCCAGCCCCGATTCCGAAAGAGTCCGCTTCGCGCGCACGATGCGCTGGGCGATCGTCGCCTCCGGCAGCAGGAAGGCCCTGGCGATCTCCTGGGTTGTCAGGCCGCAGATCATCCGCAGTGCCAGCGCCGCGCGCGCCTCGCGCGAAAGGTGCGGGTGACAGGCGGTGAAGATGAGCCGAAGCAGTTCATCGCCTATGCCGTCGTCCAGGGCCGAGTCGAGGTCGGGCATGGCCAGCTGCTCCTCCTCCATGTCCCAGGCGATAATGTCGTGCTTGCGCTCAAGCATCCGGCTGCGGCGCAGATGATCCAGGGCCCGGCGCTTGGCGGTCGCCATCAGCCAGGCGCCGGGTTTTTCCGGAACGCCTGTGGCGGGCCACCGCTCAAGGGCGGCCAGCAGGGCTTCCTGCGTCAAATCCTCGGCCAGGGGCACATCGCGCAGCATCCTCGCCAGACTGGTGATCAGCCGAGGCTGCTCGATCCGCCACACGGCGAGGATCGTGCGATGGGCGTCGGCGACCGTCATGGCCGCCGACCGCGTCTGCAGGAACGTCGCCTCAAGGGACGGCAAACGCGCGGACCTCGCACGTACCCTCCCAATCCGGCATGAAATCCTTGTGGAGCTGCATGAACTCGACCGCCGATGCCACAGCCTCTTCCTTGTTCCGGAACTCCATGATCGCGTAGCCGCCGATGACCTCCTTCGCCTCGACGAACGGGCCATCGATGACGCTGAGCTTCCCATCGGCGATGCGCACCTGCGCGCCCATCGCGACCGGCGTGAGCCCGCCCATGTCGACCATGCGGCCGGCCTTGATTTCCCGGTCGGCGAGCTTGTTCATCGCCTCGATGAGTTCCGCCGTTGGCGGTCCGGCGTGGGCGGAAGTGACGAACGACATGAAGCGCATTTGAGAACTCCTCCTGAGGCGAGCCGCGGACGTGATGGCCGCTGAACAGTCTCGCTAATAAGTCGACGAACCAGCCCCCGGCGGATCGACATGCGCTTTGAATAAAATCACGCCCGGGCTCTAAAGACGATGGGCGAGTGAACAGGTCCGATTGACCAACCCCATCTAACCCCGACAACTCGTCCAGCGTCGTGAGTTGCGTTGCCGTGTCAATTTTGGCGGCTAGGAGGCTGCTTGAAACTGGCCGGCGTGATGGAATGAAACGCGAGACGGCCGAGCTAGCTCGCAGGGCGAGTGTCCGGCCAAGTCCTGGGTGAGTTCTCGGATTGTCGTGAAATGAGCGTGGGAAAGGCGCACTGGCCGGCAGTGGCGGCAAACGCGGCGGAAGCCGGCCGCAGCGATTCGGCGATACGCATGGTTGTCGATAGCGCGTCCCCGGCGGGTCATTGCGCACCGCCAGGGATCAGCGGCGACACGGCGACAGCCGCGCCGCCGGTCTGTAGCGGGCTAATTGAGCCCCGCCTTGTCCAGGCCATACATTGCATCGGCGGAACCCGGCACGGTCTTGAAGCCGACGTTGAGGCGGTTCCACGAGTTGACCACCATGACAGCGAAGCTAAGATCGGAGATCTCCTTTTCCGACAGCTGCGTGCGGACGCGCTCATAGATCTCATCGGAAACGCCCTGGTCCGGCAGCTTGGTCAGGACTTCCGTCCATGCGTGTGCGGCGCGCTCGCGTGGGGCGAACAGGGTCGAATCCCTCCACGCGGCCAAGTGGTAGAGGCGCAGTTCGCGCTCGCCGTGCATCTTTGCCTGCTTGACGTGCATATCGAGGCAGAAGGAGCAGCCGTTGAGCTGCGAAGCACGAATACTGACAAGATTGAGGATGGACTCCTCGATCGAGCTTGCACGGAGAGCCGTTACAACCCCGGTGAACTTCTTCACGAGTTCCGGAGATTGATCGGCCCAGTTAACACGGGGCCCACGCTTGGTCCCGGCCTCCGCCGTCGGTTTGGTGGTGATATTCATGAATGTCTCCTTGAAGGCGGTTTATCGCCTGCAAATCATGCCGGGACGCGCCGGGCCGAGCCATCATGCGAGAGGCCATGTCGCCACTCGGCTGGTCTAGGCAGTGTCATCCTGAGGGCTAGGCCAAGTACGCTTCGGCCACGCCTCATGGATTTCCATGAGGTGCAGCCGGGGGGGCGCCGAATTAGAGTGGGCCATGAGTTCGCCAGCCGAGATCATGAGATCGCCAGCCCAGATATCGCGGAGACGTGCTACACGCAGCGTTGACAATCCCCAGCCATTCTTTGCCCGGCAGGAGAAACCGATGATGTCCGTCTGGTCGCGCCCGCAATTCCTTCATCTGGGGCTATTTTTTGCGGCATATGTCTTGGGCTGCGGGTTCGCCCAGGCGCTCGCAATCGTCCCCGGAATAACGGTTTCCATTTGGCCTCCGGGCGGCGTTTTCATCGCGACGCTCATCCTCACCTCGCCTTACAGTTGGCCGTGGTGGATACTGGCGGGTTGCCTGGCGGAGATGTTCGCGCAGTTCGTGTGGTTCCACAGTCCGCTGCCTGCGGGCTTTCTGATCTATGTCGGCAACGCCCTCGGCGCGGCTGTCGGCGCAACGCTGGTGAACCGGACATGCGGGCGCCCGGTTCGGCTCGAAACCTTGCAGGAAGTTCTCGCATTCGTCGTTCTGGGTGCTGGAGTTGCGCCCCTCGTAAGCGCGACGGTGGGAAGCGCGACGCTTGCGTGGTTTGGGGTAGAATCGCAAACCTTCACGGCGGTATGGCCGCTGTTTTGGATTGGAGACGCCACCGGAATCCTGCTCGTAGCGCCACCGGCGTTGGTCGTGATCCAGTATTGGCGCAGCAAGACCCAATTCTCTCCCGCGCAGCGGGCGGAAGCCGGCGTCCTAGGTCTGATCTTCCTAGGGGTCGCCGCACTTTCCTTGAGCGACGTCTATCTGCCCACCCCCTACATCATCATGCCGCCCCTTCTTTGGGCCGCGGCGCGCTTCGAGTTCAGAGGTGCTGCCGTCGCCTTGACGCTCCTCGCCCTGATCACGATGGCGCTGACGATATCCGGTGACAGCCAGTTTGTCGGCGATCCCGAGTCCCAGAGGGAAAGGCAGGTCATGCTGCAGCTTTTCCTGGCAATCTCGGCATTTTCGGCGCTCATCGTGGCGGCCATATCCCGGCAATATCAGCTGGCGCTGGCCACATCGCGAGACCGGGAACGGGAGCTCTCGCAGCTCGTCGATATGGTTCCGAGCCACGTCTGGCGTCTAACGCCTGACGGCGAGCCGATTTTTTTCAATAAGCGCATGGTCGATTTTCTCGGCCTGGACGTGGCGGATACGGTCAAGCCGGGCATGAGCCGCTTGACCGCGATGATAGAGGCCGGCGTCCATCCGGACGATGCGGCGGCGTTCGGGGACACGCTCCGCGATCGCCTCGCCACCGGCGAGGTCTTTGCGATGCGGTACCGCTTGCGCCGCCTCGACGGGACCTACCGCTGGATGTCGAGCCGCGCCGAGCCGATGAGGGATCAGGAGGGGCGCATCGTCCAATGGTACGGCCTCTGTCACGACATCGACGACCAGATGCACGCCGAAGAGGCGTTACGGCGCAGCGAGCGGCAGTTGCGGGAGACGATCGACGCCGTGCCGGTCCGCATCTGGAGCGCAAAGCCTACGGGCGGGCCGGTCTACTTCAACAAGCGTTACCAGGACCATTTCCGCTCCGTCATCGCGAATTTCGAAGCTATCGAGGAGCCGCGCATCGAGAAGCTGCTTCAAGAGCTGATCCATCCCGAAGATGCTCCGAAGGTGCAGAACACTCTACGGAATTGCTTCGAAACCGGCGGCGTGTCCACGATGCGATTTCGTTGGCGCGAAGAGGACGGCGCGTATCGCTGGGCCGAGTGCAGGGTGGAGCCTCGGCGTAACGAAGACGGTGAGGTCGCGGAATGGTACGGCGTTTCCCTCGACATCGACGATGAGGTGCGTGCGCAGGAAGCCTTGCGCGATAGGCAGCGCGAGCTCTCGCAGCTCGTGAACATGGTTCCCGTCCATATCAGACGTCTGACGCCGGAAGGCGAGCCGACCTTCTTCAACAAGCGCTTGCTAGACTTCTTCGGCTTGAACGACCTGGCGCAACTGGACAAGCCTGACATGAGCCGGCTGGCGGCAGCCATACAGGCCCTCGTCCATCCCGACGATGCACCTCTCCTGCTCGACACGGTTCGCCACTCCCTCGCCACCGGGGAGCCCTACTTTATGAAGTATCGTATGCGTCATGCGGATGGCGCGTATCGCTGGGTCGACGGCCGCGGGGAGCCGGTGCGGGACCAAAGCGGCGCGATCGTGCAATGGTACGCAATTTCCATCGACATCGATGGGGAAGTTCGGGCGCAGGAAGAGCTGCGTCTGGCGCAAGCAAGTCTAGCGCGTGCGAGCCAGGCAGCCAGCCTTGCCGAGCTCTCGGCATCTATCGCGCATGAGGTGAACCAACCACTCGCCGCGATCGTCGCCAACTCCAGTGCATGCCACCGCTGGCTTTCGGCCGAACCCCCAAACCTCGAGCGCGCGAAGATCACCGCCGAGCGCATCATCCGGGACGCCAACTCGGCAGCGGAAGTTGTCAGCCGAATCCGCGCCTTGTTCAGGCAATCCGTGGAGCCAAGGAATCGCACGATGCTCGGTAGCATCATAGCCGAGGCGCGCGATCTTATGGCCGAGGAGGCGGCGCGGCGGCGCGTCCGCCTGGATGTCGATGTCGGAAGCAGCTTGCCGCTTCTCGCCCTCGACCGCGTACATATCCAGCAGGTCCTGGTGAACCTCATTCGAAACGGCATGGATGCGATGGACTCCATTGCGGGTGACCGGGTTCTTGGGGTGAGGGTCCGCCGCGTGGGCGATGTGGTCCAAACGGAGATCAGTGATCGCGGCGCGGGGGTCGCGTTTCCCGACAAGATATTCGAGCCGTTCTTCACGACGAAGGGGAACGGAATGGGCATGGGGCTCGCGATCAGCCGTTCGATCGTCGAATCGCATGGCGGACGCCTGTGGGCGGAGAAGAACGAACCGCAGGGAGCGACGTTCGTCTTCACCTTGCCTATTGAAACGAAAGCGGCGCCATGACCACGGATGACCATATCGTCTTCATCGTGGACGACGATGCGCGCCTACGGGAAGCGCTGAGCGAGTTGCTCGATTCGCACGGCATTCGCGCCGCCGCGTTCGGATCGGCCGGCGAATACATCAGTGCGGACAAACCGGACGCCCCGGCATGCCTCATCCTCGATGTCGAGCTGCCCGACATAAACGGCCTCGATCTGCAGAGGCAGATTGCGAAGGGAGATCATCCGCCGATCGTGTTCATAACAGGGCACGGCGACATTCCTTCATCCGTCCAGGCGATCAAGCATGGCGCCGTGGACTTTCTCACCAAGCCCTTCAGCGATGCCGATCTTATGTCTGCAATCCATGCGGCGATAGCCGAGGATCGGGAAAGGAGATCGGCGCGCGCTGAACTAAGCGTGCTGAGGCGACGCTATCTCGAGCTGACGCCACGCGAACGCGAGGTGCTGCCGTTGGTAGTGAGTGGTCTGCTCAACAAGCAGGCCGCCGCCGAGCTGGGGATCAGCGAAGTCACGCTGGAAATCCATAGAAGGAACGTGATGCAGAAAATGGCGGCGGCGTCGCTCGCTGATCTCGTGAGGACCGCGGAGCGATTGGAGATACCAGTCACCCACTCGCGCCGAGCGGGGGGGAGCCGGGCGTGACCAAGGGAAGACCCGTTGTTGCGGTTGTCGACGACGATCCAAGGGTGGTCGAGTCGCTGGAGGATCTGCTGGAGTCCGCAGGCTATGCGGCACGCAGCTTCTCGTCAGCACGATCATTGCTCATCAGCGGGCTGGCCGGCCTGGACGTTCTCATCACCGACATTGGGATGCCCGGCATGGACGGCTTCGAGCTTTGTGACCTGGTAAAGAAGGTGCGCCCGGATCTGCCGATATTCCTGATCACTGGGCGCGACGAGATTACCGATGCGGACAGAGTCCAGGGCGTCAGCAGATGCTTCCGCAAGCCGTTCGATGCGCAGGTCATGCTGGCAGCCATCGGCAATGCCTTACGCAAATCGAAAAATGGAGGTGAGCATGAGAGTTGAGCAGCCACACTTACGGGGATCGGCTCCGTTGTCAGCGCAGAGGAGGAGCGAAGCGGAGCAGCCACTCGTCATCATTGTGGATGACGATGCGTCTGTTCAGGAGGCGCTGTCCGAATTGATACTTTCCGCTGGATTCCAGCCTGTTTGTTTCAGCTCGACGCGCGAATTGCTCAATGCCGACGTACTGGACAGCTCCGGTTGCCTGATCCTCGATGTGCGAATGCCGGGGTCGAGCGGCCTCGACTTGCAGCGCCATCTGGCCCAAACCGGCAACCCCAAGCCGGTCATCTTCCTGACCGGGCACGGCGACATTCCAATGACCGTGCAGGCGATGAAGGCCGGTGCGGTGGACTTTCTGACGAAGCCGGTGCGGGATCAGACGCTGCTTGACGCCGTACTTGCGGGCATCGCGACGGATGCCACGCGGCGAGCGGAAGCTGCGGTCGTCAAGCGCAACCTCGACCGCCTCGAGACGCTGACGCCACGCGAGCGCGAGGTTCTGCATCAGGTCGCCCGTGGACGCCTCAACAAGCAGATCGCCTTCGATCTCGGCATTAGTGAGGTGACGGTGAAGCTGCACCGCGGCAATGTCATGCGCAAGATGGAGGCCGCATCCATCGGCGAGCTGATCCGCGCATGGGAGACGCTGCCGGCGGCGATGCGCGACGCCGGCGCGAACTAGACTTTGGCACAAGGCGATGGATGCTTCCGTCCGAAAGGATCGGCTAGCGCAGGGATATCCCTCCTCGTGAAGCACGAGGAGGTCAGCTTGAAGGCAGCGGACTTGTCGGGTCAAGGCAATTCAAGGCGTACAGCAATGTACGACCTCCGATGTCGCCTTCTAAGCGCGGAACTGCCGGATAATTTGGCCCTTAAACGTGTTCACTCTTCGAAAGGCGCGTTCGACACGAGATCGACGGATGAAGGAGTTCGGTATCCAGGTACATAGCGTTCACCGAAATCCCGGACGAAATTGTCGTAGGTCGTTTCCGGTCTGGCCTCGGCGATGTGAGAGAAGCACCCGGTCATGCGCCGCTTCATGTCGAGCCGCGGGAATTCCTCAACGATCCTCGCTATCTCTGCTGCGGGGATAAGCTCGTATTGCAGGCCGACCACATCCAAGCAGATTCCGGCGGTACAGAGCGCTACCTCCGCCTCCTTGTAGAGGCCGATGGATGGTGTCGAGTTGAGGGCGACGCTGTCCCAGATCAGCTGGGCTCGGCGCTGGTCGACACCGCGTTGCCGGGCGAATATCCGGGCCAGATCGGCGCCTTCGACTTCGAAACGGCGTGGACCGTCAAAGCGCTCGTTCAGCGTGATGTCGTGCAACAGCGTCCCCAAGGCGACGACTTCCGCGTCGTGGTCGATGTTCCGAAGCTGCCCGATCCGTGCCGCAAACAACCAGGAACGGACGACATGATTGAACAGATAGGGCTCGCTTTCCCGACGGGCATAAACGAGGGCCTGTTCCACGAGCGGCGTATCGGGAACCGAAATCCCTGACAGGATTCGACCGCTGGTTCGGTTCATGTCCATAGTCACCTCAGCGATTTTCGACCGGCAGTTCGCCGGCACGTGCGTCATGTGAGGCCCAAGCCCCCATCCACGGCGATTACCTGTCCGGTCACCCACTCGGATCCCGGATCGGCGAGATGCACGATCCACCTGGCTACGTCGTCCGGACTGCCACGTCGTTTGAGCGGTATCTGCTCGCGCTCAGCTTCCTCGATAACTGCTGCATGTTCCGGAGAGAGCCCCATCATGCCTGTCAGCGCTCCCGATTCGGTCGGGCCGGCAGCAACGGCGTTGACGCGCACGCCCAGAGGCGCGAGCTCCAGCGCCCAGCAGCGAGTGAGATGCTCCAGCGCCGCCTTGCTGGCGGCGTAGTGCGAGAGACCAGCCCCGGGCTTGTGACCGAACGTGCTCGATATGTTGATGATCGCTCCCGTCACCGCCGCCAGATGCGGAATCGCCGCCCCCGCCAGCAGGCTTGGGCCAACGACATTCACCGCAAAGATGTTGTTGATCCGCTCAGCGGTCGCGTCCCCCAGAGACAAGAGAGCGCCAGCGCCGGCATTGTTCACCAGCACGTCCAAGCGGCCCCATGTGTCGACTGCCTTCGCGATTGTGCGTTGGGCGTCTTCGGCCTTCGCAACGTCGGCGACAAGGCCGGCGATGTTCGGGTGCGCGGCGACTGTTTCCTCCAGCGGCCCCGAGCGGCGTCCTGTGATGAGGACCTTCGCACCTTGCCTGGCAAAGCTCAGGGCTGCGGCGCGGCCGATGCCGGAGCTTCCGCCGGTGACGATGACGACCTTGTTATCAAGCGTCGACATGATCTCGCCCCTCAGGAACCCGAGACGCTGGTTCATTGTTCATCAACGAGATCAGTCCCTCTTGCCGCATGGCGGCTTGCACCGCAGGACGGCTCACTATGCGGTGACGCAGCGCTACGAATGATGCGGGGATGCGCACATCGAAACGATCGGCCCACAGCAGCATCACCAACAGGTAGAAATCCGCGACGCTGGGCGTTTCGCCGAACAGATAGCCGCCGACCTGGGTATCAGCCAGATTGTAGAGCAGTCCTGAAATCTTTGCCCTGGCCTGCGCCTTTTCGGCTTCGGCACCGCCGTGCCACATTGGCTTGAAGCTGCGGTGCACCTCGGTCGAGATGAAAGCCAGCGCTTCCAGAACGCGCGTGCGGCCTAGATCGCCCGGAACGCCGAGCGCCGGATATTGCATGGCGAGCCAATCGAGAATGGCGATGTTCTCGGTAAGGATTTCCCCGCTGTCCAGCACTAGTGCCGGCACGTAGCCCTTGCTGATAATATCGTTGAAATCGGCTCCCGCGGCCGTCCGCTTCGTTTTCAGGTCTACGCTCTCCCGCTCGAACGGCACTGCGGCCTCGAGCAAGGCGATGTGATCGGCCAGGCTGCAGGCGAGTGGGCTGTAATATAATTTCATCTTTACGATCCTTCTGGCGGGGATTTTCTTCTTAAGGGCGTGGTGGCGTCGCTGCGGGGTGGGGCTAGCGGTAACCGACCCCGCTTACGTAATTGAAGAGCATCCGCTCCTGCATTTCTTCCTGCTCGAACAGAGCTTTCATCGCGTCGCGTATGTCCAATATGCCGAGAGGCCTGGCGGCATCGTCGATCACGGGAATATTTTGAAGGTTTCGCGCAGCCATAGTTTGCCACACCGCGTGGACATCGTCCTGCAGGCTACACGAGACGATAGACCTGCTCATCAGGGCCGACACCGGCGGCGCCGACATCGAACCTGCGAGATGGCGGACGAGATCGGATTTGCTCAGGACACCTTCCGCGTTTCCGCTGCCGTTGCACACCACGACGAGACCGACTCCAGGCCGGGAAAGCCAATGGGCGGCAGTTTGCACGGTGGCATTAAAGTCGATCACGGCGAGACGTGGCGACGTCAAAGCATGCAGTTTGTCGATGATCATTGCAGCCGTCCTTGGTTGCGTGGCCGCGCCGCGAATGCTTCAGGTGCTCGGCGGCGCGGCGCTCTTCCCCTTGAGACAGGGCGATGAAATCCCGACCTCATTCTTCGTAGGGGAGCACAAGTTCGGTCTCGTCGGTGTCGACGATGAAGACGGCCAGCAGCCGGGCGGGGTCAGTCGCGCTGGCATTCTGGCTGACGCGGTGACGATCGCCGGGATATTCGGACCAGCTCTCGCCGGCGCGATAGGTGACCACCGGGCCATCATTGACCTGACTCTTGATCGCCCCTTCGAGAACCGTGGCGTAGATGAAGGCAGATTTGGGATGGAGATGCGCGGGCGAGTTGCCGCCTGGCTCATATTCGACAAGCACACCTCTCATGCTCTTGCCGGACACGTTCGGAAGCGGTTGATCATAAACGAGCTTCACGTTTTTGAAAGCGCTAGCCGTATTGTCGGCCAGCGCGGCGGTGGCGATGAACGCCGCGAGAGCGGCGGTGCTGTAGAGTATGCTCCTGATCATTTGTCTGGCTCCAGTTTGCGGTTGAGATTGCGGGTGATCGCCGGCCGAGGGACGGCCGGCGATCGGGCTCTCGCCTGAGGGCATGGCGGGTGCCTAGGACCTGATGAAGGTGAGCAAGTCGGCGTTCACCACATCGGCATGCGTGGTACACATCCCGTGCGGAAAGCCCTCATAGATCTTGAGCGTGCCGTTCTTCAGAAGCTTTGCCGATAATGGCGCGGAATCGGCAATGGGCACGATCTGATCGTCCGTACCGTGCATGACGAGTGTCGGCACGTCGATGATCTTGAGGTCGTCGGTGAAATCGGTTTCCGAGAAGGCCTTGATGCCGTCGTAGTGCGCCTTGGCGCTGCCCATCATGCCTTGCCGCCACCAGTTTTGGATGACGCCCTGGATCGCTTCCGCGCCCGGCCGGTTGAAGCTGTAGAAAGGGCCCGACGGGAAATCGATGTAGAACTGCGCGCGGTTGTCGGCGAGCGACTTGCGCAATCCGTCGAACACTTTGATCGGAAGTCCACCGGGGTTGGCCGGCGTCTTCACCATGATCGGCGGCACCGCGCCAATGAGAACAAGCTTCGTGGCGCGCTCCTTGCCGTAGCGGGCAACATAGTGCGCCGCTTCACCGCCGCCGGTGGAGTGACCGATATGGATAGTGTCCTTGAGGTCGAGATGCTCGACCACGGCGGCGATATCGGCGGCATAGTGGTCCATATCGTGACCGTCGCTCACCTGCGCGGAACGGCCGTGCCCGCGCCGGTCATGGGCGATAGTGCGATATCCATGCCCGACGAAGAAAAGCATCTGCGTGTCCCAGTCGTCGGCGCTAAGCGGCCAGCCGTGGTGGAAGACGATCGGTTGGGCGTCCTTCGGGCCCCAGTCCTTGTAGTAGATCTCGGTGGCGTCCTTGGTAGTGACAGTGCTCATATCTTTCGATCCTTTTTGAGCGATGGATTAGTTCGACTCCTGGCCGGCTGTCCCTTGCGCGAGCGCATATTTGGGCAGGCCGGTTGCAGTGCCGGCGACCGCCGCGCCGAGGAGGAGATCCCGGCGACTTGCCTGAGGCGCAAAGGGCAGCTTGTGGTCATCGTCGTTTCCTTGCGATTTCTCTTCAGATGACGCCGTTACGCCGCAACACCGCTTCGCCGAGGCGGGGCGTGGTCGAACCAGTCTTCGAACGACGTCGAACCGATGCGGGCGCCCGCGCCCGGGACAAGCGAGCGGTCGTCTAGCTCGGTCCCGAAATAGAGCGCATGAGGATCGCCGATCACCTTCCTGGGGTCGTTGGCGAGCTGCAGAAAACGTGCGACCAGCTCGTTCATGCGGAAAGGCTTGGGGCCGCCGATCTCCATCACGCCGTTAATCGGCTGGGAGAGGGCCACGTCAGCCATGACATCCGCGACGTCGTCGGAGGCGATGGGCTGGAAGTAGGCCGACGATACCGTGACCGTGTCGCCGACGGTTGCCGACTGCGCAATGCCGCCAAGGAACTCGAAGAATTGGGTCGAGTGAACGATCGTGTAGGGAATTCCCGACTCCCTGATCAGCTTCTCCTGAGCCATCTTGGCGCGCAGGTAGCCGCTGCGGGGCAGGCGCTCCGCCCCGACGATCGAGAGCGCAATGTGATGTTTCACGCCGGCAACCTTTTCCGCTGCGAGCAGGTTCTTTCCGGCTGTTTCGAAGAACTCGAGAACGGCCTTGTCCTCGAACGACGGCGAATTCGCGAGGTCGATGACAACCTCCGCCCCGGCAAGAGCCTTGTCCAATCCCTCACCGGTGAAGGTGTTGACGCCGCCACTTGGCGACGCCGCCAACACGTCGTGGCCCTTCACGCTCAGCCTTGCGACGGTCTTGGAGCCGATAAGTCCGGTGCCGCCGATGATTACGATTTTCATGTCATTCTCCTGTTCTGACTTCGAAATGATCTGCTTGGAATGCCCCGACGCCTCGGTCGCACGCTGGACCGTCAAGGCGGGACACGCCTCATCCAATGCGGTTTTCGCAGCCCCGCTGGCCATGGACTTCACGACCGACGATTCGAGGTTGGAAGCGGCCGAACCACAGATTCTCTCGAGGCTTGCACTTGTCGAATGCAGCCGGCGCGAGGCGGCCGGTTTCGTCACTGCGCCGATGCGGCTTCCTTTATGAGCAAGGCGATCGCTTCTGGATGCGAGACCATCAGAGCGTGCGATCCGCCCTCGACGACGATGGTCTTTACCGAATGCGCGCGCTCGGCCATGAACTTCATGAGCGCCGGCGGTATATTCCGATCCGCCGAGCCGTAGATCGCGTAGGACGGAATTGTCTTCCAAGAGGGCGCGTCGGAGGGCTCTGCCAGGGCGGCGTCAGCCACCGGGCGTTGGGTCGCAGCCATCAGGCTGGCCTGCGCTGCCGGCACATCGGCTGCGAACTGCTCGTGAAACTTTTCCGGCTGGATGTAGAGGTCCTGTCCTCCATCCGGCCGCGCCACCGGCAGGAGCGCCTCGCCAAGCGTGCTGCCTGGGAACTTTCCCGAAAGCGTGAGACTGGACTCGCCCTTGTCGGGGGCGAATCCGGCCACATAGACCAGCGCTTTCACATTGTCCTTCCCGTTAGCTGCCTCGGTGATGACCGGACCGCCATAAGAATGGCCTACCAGGACGACCGGTCCGCCGATGGATCCGATGACGGCCGATACGGTGGCCGCATCGCTTGCAACGCCGCGAAGTGGGTTGGCCGCAGCGATGGTCCGGAAACCGTCGCTGTTGAGCTCGGCGATGACGCCGTTCCAGCTCGACGATTCAGCAAAGGCCCCGTGCACCAGCACGATCGTCGGTTTTGCCTGATGGTCTGCGGCCTGCGCCGTCGCGCTGTCCGACACGCAACATGCGTAAACAAGGGCCAGAGCTCTGATGATCTTGTGCACGTGTCTTCTCCTGTGCGGCGGGTCGTCCGATACCGAGAAGAATGCGCCCACTTGGCGCGCGAAAATATTCGACGGACGGCTCGGTCAGGCGATCCGAAAGTCTAGGACGATACACCCGGGGAGTGGCAGCTGTAGCCGGTGGTCGGCGCACGGGTAGGTTCCCGGCATCGATCGAACGCATCGCCGGGGTAAGGTCTCGACGGCTCCAGCTCTCGACTCCGTAATCGCCAGCGCCAGGACCGCCTTGCAGCAAGCCGCCGCACTCGTCAGGGAGACGGTCGGCCGAGCCGCGGCAAGTCATCGAGCGCCCGAACATGCAAGCGTGGGCGCCTGCTTGGCCGAGGTCGAAAACCTTGTCCGAAGCGCATGGGAGACGAACGTTCGTCTCGAAGTTCGCGTTGGGCGCGATCTACCCGCTGTGAAAGATCGTCTGCATGGCTTTGAGCAGCGCGAATTTCGAATCCGTGTGCTCTTGTCCGGTGCGGCTACCGCCGAGGGACATCCTGGCTGAGAGGATCGCCGCAAGATCTTCGGCCATTTCGGGCCGGTCGAGCAGCAGGGGCGCGAAGCTTTGCTGGTCAATCTCGTAGACCACGACGTGGCTCATTGCGCGCAAGGTCGAGGTCTCGCCAATGCCCGCGAGCAGACCCGTCTCTCCGAAAAAGTCGCCGGGAGCGAGGTGGCCGATCTCCTGCGGATGGGCGTCATCTTCGCCGCGCTCTCGGACAATGATGCCCGTCCGAACAATCATGAGGGAGGGCAGCATCTCTCCCTGTCGTGCTATGATGTCGCCCTTGCGATAGGTGCGCACCGTAACCGTTGCCGCGAGGGCTTCTTTTTCGTTGTCCGTCAACGCCGAGAATACTGGTATGGCATTTATAAGCTTGATCGGCGTGACTTCCGCGAGATTTGCCGTCTCTTCGTTCGGCAAGTCATTCATGAGAATCGAAGAGGAGGGTGGCGTTGCCAGCCGCAAACCCGCGGACTTGGAATGACGGTAGACAAGATCGAAGATTTCGTTCGTCGCTGGAATTCGCTGGCCAACATTTGCGACGCGAAAAAACAAGTCGACCTCGATCGCCGTCGCATCCAGAGCTTTGATAGCGACCACTGGTGGCGGCTCCCTCAGTATTGTGTTGCTGCTTTGTAAGGCCGCGTTCATGACGTCCGCGACGATCGCCGGCATCTTGGTCGGCGCCAATCTTATCGTGACGGACAGCCCATGGCTCTCCTCAGGGCTGCTGACATTGGTCAGCCCGAGCTTCGCGAGGAAGCTGTTCGGCAGCGCCACCACGTTGTGCGCCAAAGTGAGCAGGTGGGTCGATCGCCAGTTGGTCTCCACAACGCGCCCTTCGGTTCCGTCGCTCAGGACGATCCAGTCCCCAAGCACATAAGGTCGGCCGAGGTTGAGCGCGATGCCCGAAAAGACGTCGCTCAGCGTATTCTGGAGCGCCAGTCCGAGTACGATGGCAAAGACGCCCGAGGTGGCGATCAGCGTTCCGACCGGCGCACCGAAGACGAAAGCCAGGATGGACAGCAGCATCCCAACATAGACGGCGCCGACGACGAGGTCCTGCAGAAGGCGCGCCTCGCGCGGCTTTCGCTCGAACACGAGATAGATGCGGACAAATCCGATCAGCGCCCAGGCGAGGTGAACCCACCACAGCAACTTGGCGGTCCCGACGAGGATTGCTCCCGCGGTTGTCTCTTTGCCCCATGCCGGCTCGTAGGGGACCACAGCTCCGTCAAGAAGCAGGACCGACATAGCGAGGAAGAATGCGATCTGGACAATCAGCCTGGTTGTGGAGAGCCGCCGCGGAATGACGTGCCACACGACTATGCCGGCAAGACCGACCAGCACCATGTAGAGAGGGGGAGCAGCATTCCACCAGTTCATGACCGGACCCGGATCCTCAAAAATCCTCACACAATCCTCGCCTCGGGGCATGGCGACCGGGCAGGTGATCCTTCGGTGTTATTCCTTGCCTCTCTCCAGGATCGCTTCGGTTATCGAGTTCGGCAGCCGGCGCGGCGTCTCGATCGCGCCCAGTAGCGGCATGACGACAAGAAAGAACGCGAAGTAGTAAATGGTCGACACCTGCATGGCGGGGATATACCAGCCTTCCGCCGGCTTGGATCCCAACCAGCCAAGGAAGAGGGCGTTGATGACAAAGAGCCAGAAAAACCGCCTGTACCAGGGCCGGTAGACGGCCGAGCGCACCTTCGACGTATCCAGCCAGGGCACGAAGAACAACACGGCGATGGCGCCGAACATGGCGAGCACGCCGCCGAGCTTCGAGTCGACCGGCCCGATGTTGAAGGTGACGGCGCGCAGGATCGCGTAGAAGGGCAGGAAGTACCACTCGGGCACGATATGCGCCGGCGTCTTCAGCGGGTCGGCGGCGGTGTAGTTGTCTGGATGCCCGAGATAATTCGGCAAGTAGAAGACGAAGTACGCAAAGGCGAGCAGGAACACCACGGCCCCGAGCACATCTTTCATCGTGGCATGGGGCGTGAAGTCCACGACGTCGGTTTCCGACTTCACGTCTATACCCGCCGGATTGGTCTGGCCGGCTACGTGAAGCGCCCAGATGTGCAGGATGACGACGCCCGTCAGCATGAACGGTAGCAGGTAATGCAGCGCAAAGAAGCGGTTTAGAGTCGGATTGTCCACCGCAAAGCCGCCGAGCAGCAACTGCTGCACCCAGTCGCCGACCAGCGGGATGGCGCTGAAGAAGCCGGTGATGACGGTCGCGCCCCAGAACGACATTTGTCCCCAGGGGAGCACGTAACCCATGAACGCCGTAGCCATCATCAACAGAAGGTTGGTCCAGCCGAGGACCCACAGCAGTTCGCGCGGCGCCTTGTAGGAGCCGTAATAGAGGCCACGGGAGACATGGACGTAGACCGCGATGAAGAAGAACGACGCGCCGTTGGAGTGCAGGTAGCGCAACAGCCAGCCGGAATTCACGTCGCGCATGATCTTGTCTACGGAATTGAAGGCCAGTGTCGTGTCGGCCGCGTAGTGCATGGCCAGCACGACGCCGGTAACGATCTGCGCGGCCAGCATCATCGACAGGATGCCCCCGAACGAATAAGCGTAGTTCAGGTTGCGCGGAACCGGATAGACGATGAACTGATCATGCACCAGGCGCGGCACCGGCAGGCGGGCGTCGAACCAGCGTCCGATCCTAGTCTTGGCAACATAGGCTGAATCTCCACCGCTCATCGCGTTGCCCCTAGTCTCGAATTGCCGGTATCGACATCGGCCGGCGCTATCTGGCCGGCCGCCCTTCACCACGGATGGGCGGTTCACTTGCGGTCACGAATCTTCCTCGGCGAGGCGGCCACTCTGATGCCGTTGCGTGAGTAGATCGGCCGGACCGTCGCGCGAGCGAACCCGTTGCCGCCGCGCCTTACCGGCTGCGCCGCCGTGTCGACGTCCCATAGCATCTGGAAGATCTGCAACATCTTCGAAAGAACGAATCGCAGTGTCATTTCCGATGCTCCTTGGTCGGGTTGAGGAGGACCCAAGCATGCCAGCTTTTCCAGTGTGCGAACTATCATGCCGAGGATGCGTGCGTCCGATACGTTGGTCTATGGTCTCCTGATTGAAAGGCTGCGCCGGACCGGGCAGAGGCGGCCGAGTCAGGGTTACGAGGACTGCGCGCGACCGTTGCAGGATGCCGCACGGGCGCTGGCGAGCGCCTCGTCAATGATGCGGCGGATAGTACGCGCGCAACGGCCACACTGGGCGCTACAGCCGAGACAGCCATAGACCTGGCGGATCGAGCACGTCCGCTCCGCCTTGACGGCGGAGCGGACATCCTGATCGCTCAACACATTGCACGAGCACACGATCATGGCGCGATAAGTCTCGACGGCGATCTGGTACGGCTCTGACCCGACAAGCGGGTCAGTAGTCCCAGACAACCGGCACGCAACGAAAGACATCGCCGTCCACCGCCACATGGCAGATAGACGGGAACGGCAGGTGAGTGGCCACCAGCGGCTCGCGGGTTGCCGCCAGCTCCCGCAAAAGATTGATGCGGACGCGGGCCGCCTCCTCGGGGTCGTGTTCGAAGCCGTTGTGCCAGTCGGGTTGGTCGAACCCGACCTGGAACACGGCGTCGCCGGCGAAGGTCAGCCGGTCGCCGCCGGACGCCAGGCGGACCACGCTGTGCCCGGGGGTGTGGCCGCCAGTGAGCGTGACGACCACCCCCGGCGCCACCTCGTGCTCGGTCTCAAACGGCCGCAACTGGTTGCGGTATTCGTTCACGAACCGCTTGGCCGCCCGCCGAAGCGCATCCGGGAACCCCGTTGGCATGGAGGCGCGGGAGAAATCGGGCGACTCCCAGAACTTGAGCTCGGCGGCCGCCACGTGAATCCGCAGATCCGGACGCAGCCGGTCCTTGACCCCGTCGATGAGTAGCCCGCCGATATGGTCCATGTGCATATGGGTCAGCACCACGTCGGTGACGGATGCGAGATCGATGCCGGCGGCCTCCAGTCGCGAGACCAACCGCCCGGCCCTCGGCAAGTGCAAGTCCGGGTCCATCCCCAGCCCGGCGTCCACGAGTATGGTCCGGCCGCCGCTGCGTACGACGACCACGTTCAGCGGCCACTCGAGCACGTCCGGCGGCAGGAACATGTCGTCCAGCCAGGCCGCCCGGACGGCCGGGTCGACGTTGTATGCCATGACCGGGGCTGGTATCGGCAGCACTCCATCGCTGACCACCAGCACGTCGATGTCGCCGACCTGCAGCGCGTAGCGCGACGGAACCAATTCGGGCGCCGGTCTACCGTTGCTGTGCTTGGCGTTCAGGCTGTCGGCGCAGTGCTGGATCGAGGGGTGTGAAATGTTGTCCAGGGTCATGTTTGTCTCCTGCTGACCACGGCCGTATCGGCCACCTCCGCCGCTGGCGCCCGTGGATTTGGCATGAGCCTCCATGGACCGCCACCTGGCGTCTACCGAGGAAGTTGCGCCGCCTCGGCCTGCGCCACCATCGGACGGAAGCACCGGTCAGGCGATGCGAAAGTCTATGGCAGACCCGTTGCGAGCATGGGTGATATCCCGCGAAAGTCGGAAGACGCCGCTTTGAGCAGCGAGCAACGGCTGTGCCTCTCGCCTGTTGGCAGTACACCCAGCGCGTAGGATCAGGATCAATCCTATACCGCGGTCTCAGTCGCCCACAGCCTTGATGCAGTCGACTGTACGCGCGCCCTCAACATCGCGTTCTCCCCATGTCTCTGGTCTGCTCGCTGGTCGACCGAGCAAATGAGGAACACGGGCATGTCGCGCACCGACAGACAGTCCAGCACGACTAGTGATGGCGCAACGCAATGGACGCCTTCCCACCGCCGGCGGGCAGGGTACCTGCATGTCCGATTGCGGCGGCGAAGCACGCGCAAGTGGCAAGCTCCGATCGACTGAGCGACACAATCCACGACCAGATCGACTGGAAAGGAGAAGCATCCCATGAGACGGACAGCTATGCTTGTTGCAATGAGCATTCTCGCCAGTCATGCAGCAACAATCGAGAGGCACAACGTATCGCAAATGTCGCGCGAGGCGGTCGGTAGAGTCCGTCAATCGAAGCACCGATGCATCCTTCGATACCACTCAGCGCGTAGATAAATTGATGCTCTACGACATATACGTGCGTGATCATCGGACTTGCAAATCCGGCGAGGCGGCCGTGCCGACGCGCGTTCAGGCTAAGGACGGTCTATACAGAGTCCTCCGATGACCCAGGACAGACCTTTGGCGGTCGGTGGTCGACTGCACCTCTGCGGACATTCGAGACCATGATGTTGCTTGAGATGCAATGCGCTCCAGGATCGGCACTGCCAAGCGGCAAATCAGGCCGGGAGCCGCCACATTCGCACACGACCTGTACCACGCAGTTCCGTTTCCGCGAGTGGGTCGCAAGCAAAATTTGGTCCAAGCAGTTTGCGAGTTGCATCCGAAATACGGATTTCATCGGGCTCCGCTGACGTTTGGATACGTGCGGCGAGATTAACGGTCTCGCCCCACAGGTCATAGGCAAACCGCCTTTTGCCTATGACGCCCGCGACGATTGGTCCTGAGTGAATTCCAATTCTGAGTCTTATCGGTTCTCCTGCGAAGCGTTCGCGCTTAACCGCCTTCCGCAGTTCAAGTGCATAGTGCGCAAGGGCTTCTGCATGATCGGATCGCGCGGCGGGCAGGCCAGCGACCACCATCACACAATCGCCGATTGTCTTGATCTTTTCGCAGCCGTATCGTTCCGAGAGCAGATCCGCCGCCTTGAAGAAGTAATTTAAAATAGCGAGCGTTGTCTCGGCTCCGACGCTCCGCGCTCTTTCCGTAAAGCCGACGATGTCGGCAAAAAGCACACTCACCTCAGCGTGGTTGTCTGCAATTTGTTCGTCCGCTTTTAACCGCTCCGCGATCGACGCCGGAAGAATGTTGAGGAGCAGGCTTTCGGCGCGCTGGTATTCACGCGACAATCCCTCTTGGCTCTGCCTCAACGCCTCGTTCGTCAATTGTAATTTTTCGTTGAGTTGACGCTCCCTCTCTTGCAGGAGTGTCATTTCATAAGCCTTCTGTTGAAGCCGCTGCCTATTGTCGCGTTCGGCGGTGGCGTCAAGAAAGAGCAGCCACACGCAGGCATTGTCAGCAAAAAGATGAAGGTCCGCGACACGCCCGCTGGGCAGTTCGACCATGGCCATATGATATGGAAGCTCCGGGCAAGGCAGCAAACCTTCCATGAATTCAAGCTGCTCGGCAACAGGCTTGCCAATGCGAAGTGATGATAGGCCGTAATGTTCAACACTACCGCCCTTCGCAGCGATGCAATGCTGGGCGTCAATTTTCAGATATGCGACAGAGTGCTCGTTGTAGAAGAAATTGTAAATCCAGCTTCTGACTTCTCTTGGCAATCCATGCATGGTCTATTTGGTGACCATCGAAGCAAGCTGACGAAACGCATCGTCAACATGTTCACCCGAAAGCGCACTTGTTAGATAGATTTGCCATCCAAGTTGCCTCAGTTCGTTAATCTCACTATCCGATATTGCCCACCGATCGGCCAGATCGGATTTGTTGAACAGCAATACGAACGGCATAGCGCCGAATTCGGCCTCGGCCCGCTCGCGCAGCGTGAGCGCCACGGCAAGAGTAGCGGCGCGGGTTCCATCGACGACAAGCACGAGCCCGCTCGCGCCTCGCACATAGCTGACGCGGAACGAGCCGATATCGTCTTCGCCGGCCAAATCCCACAAAATCAGATCCACGGTTTTATCCGGCAATACAACACTCTTCTTGTCGATTTTCACTCCCACCGTGGTCAAGTAGGTTTCTGAAAAGATGCTTTGCACAAACCTGCGAACCAGACTCGTCTTTCCGACAGCGAACCCGCCCAACATGCAGATCTTCTTTTGCAATATCCTGGGCTCCGCCCTAGTGGAAGTTTACCGTAACCGAAACTCTGCGATTGGCGGAGCTCCCGGTTCGGCTATTTTCAGTCTCCGCTGGCTCAAAGGTGCCCGCGCCGCGAACCAAGAGCAATTCCGGATCGACGCCGCGCTGCTTGAGAAGCGCACGAACTGTCTCCGCGCGGGCGGCGCTGATCGACAACTTGGCCGTTTCACGGCCCGTCGTGTCCGAATGGCCGGTCAACATGAACTGTGCTGTTACGCCTGCCTTGCGGGCGTCCTTGGCCAATTCCTTCAACTGATTCGCCAATTTGTCGAGAACCGGCAGTTGCTCTGGTCCCGGTACAGCCTTGCCAGAATCGAAGAAAATGTCGACCGCTTGAATAGCCTCCCTCAAATGAGTGAGTTCCTGAGGGGTCAACTCACGCAGCTCGGAGATTTCTAGAGTGAGTCCGTCCGCGGACAGCTGTTGGGCGGCGACCCGCGCCCGGTTTATCCAGGCGGCAGGAGCTTCACCCAGGACAACGATGCGATCCTTGATGATCATAAGCCGAACCGATTTCGGCGGAGCCAGCGACGCCGTTAGCCGCTTCAGCACGAACTCCGGCTCAAGGCTCTGATAGAATTGCCACTGTGAATGAACGCGGGCGGGATCGACCTGCGTTCCGGACAACAGCGACTGCGGGTCGGCGGCCTGTGGGTCTCTCAGGCCGGAAATATAGAAGTGTCCGCCCCTCGCCGTTTGTTGGGCGACGATGATTCCCGGTTGGGCCTCAAGTCGCGACACATAAGTCTGCCAGTGCTCCGCCGCGCGTGCTTCGGGGCTCACATCACGAACCTTGGAGATGTCGAATACCGGTCCGCCTGCCGAAAGCTGTCGGGCCGCTACGCGTGCCCGATCTATCCAGGTGTCAGGAGCCTCACCCTCGGCAACGATGCGATCCTCGACGATCGAAAGCCGAACCGATTTCGGCGGAGCCAGCGACGCCGTTAGCCGCTTCAGCACGAACTCCGGCTCAAGGCTCTGATAGAATTGCCACTGTGAATGAACGCGGGCGGGATCGACCTGCGTTCCGGACAACAGCGACTGCGGGTCGGCGGCAAGCGGGTCTCTCAGGCCGGCAATATAGAATTGTCCGCCCCTCGCCGTTTGTTGGGCGACGATGATTCCCGGTTGGGTCTCCAGTCGCGACACATAGGCCTGCCAGCGCTGCCCGGATTGCCAGGAAAGAAGGAGCCAACCGCCTGCCGGAATCAAAACCAGCAGGACAGCAGCCACCACCAGCCACGGAAATCCCTGGTTTGAGTCCTCCTGCTTCAGTTCAACGCAGGTCTGCAACTGCGTCTCTATGCCGGCCAACTGCGAACTGTCGCCGTCAAACTGCTCTAAAGCCTGTGAGCATTCATCATGGATGCGAAGCAACACATCGCGAACGATTTCATGTAATTCCTCTGGCGGATTTCCCCGGATCACCGCGACCAAGGTCGCAAACGGTCCAACTTCCGACCAGAGACGAAGCTCCCCGAAACGGATAGTGTCCAGGCCGCTCTGTTCTTTCTCGTTAAATGAGTCTTTCACAAAATCTTGAATTGCACTAAGCATCGAAGAAATGAGTTGAGGATCTTCGCTCGTTGCATTATCGGCAGTTACATGCGCTATCAAAAGCCCGGAATTGCGGTTAATCAGAAAGACATGCTCTACACGATAGACAAGCGAATGCTTAAGAACAACTTCTGAGAAGCTTGCACCCGTTCTCCAAGCTTCAAATCTCCACTTGAGCCCATGCCAGGTAAATATATGTCTTAAAGTTTCATTCAGCGACTGAAAGGTCTGATCGATCTTTTCCCCGATCGACTTGCGAATTGCCGGCAGAAACACCGGGTATAATATATCCGTAAGCGTACGCGGGCTCTTCTGGATGGACCGTTGCACGGCCCTCTCGACAGCTGGCGCAAGTGCCTCGCCGAGTTGCGCATGAGGCGCACGTGCGGCTGCACTGGGGAGAACACCCCCCACTGCAGCCGCAAGCTGCTCAGGTTCGTCGAGCAGGTGCGTAACTCGTGAAAGCTCCGAAATTTCGCGGCCGACCAGCAACTGGCGCAGCGTTTCCATGCGAGGATCGGCGGTTGGAACTCCGTGGAAACGCGCACGATAGTCCGGATCGACGTTCCGGGCAATTTCGACCAAAAGACTAGCCAGAGCCTCGCGATCAATCTCTGTATCGTTCGAAGCTGCTCTTTGAGGAAGGCTGATTGGGTCGACGGTCGACGTCAAGTTCCGATCAACTCACTTTCCAACTACGTTCCGAGTTGCTCTTGCTGCCGGCGGGATCCTGATTTAGACATTTTGCAACCTCGACAAACAGTCCAGCCAAAAGATTTCGGTCGGTCTTTACGTTGCTGAGATCGGAAAACATTTTTTCCATTAGCATCTGCATGCTTTCATTCTTTTGCTTGATTTCCTCACGCAGCAATTGATCGCTTCGATTTATCCGGTCCGCAACTTCGCGCTCAAGCTCGCTCAATTGATCCGACAACGCGCGCACCTGCTTTTCAAGCGCCTGATTTTGCTCGCGAAGGTTCCGGTCAATCTCCTTGTCGGCCTCGGCTCGTGCATCCTTTTCGTTGCGCAATTGCGCCGCGAGCGATTCGACCTGCTTCTTTGCATTTGACTCGTACATTTCAAGATTGCGCTTGGCCTCGGATTCGACATCCTTGAAGCGCTGCAAGAACCGTTCTTCAAGCTTGGAAAAACGGCGGTCATAGTCCTGCATCTGGTTGCCGAACAGCAGATCACGTATCTTGTCGACACCTACAGCGTCGCCGGAGACCCCGCTCTCGCGAGCCTGGACCCCCATGAAGGCCAGCCCGTTTCCGTCTGCATTACTTATCAGATTTTCGTCCGCTTTATTTGCTGAAGAAGCGGTACTCGAAGATTCCTTAGCCATCCTTATGCCCCTTCATTTGAACACCTGCCACAGTGCAAAACTCAAAAACACCCAAGCATGTCAGCAAAATACCCGGCTCGCAAGCCGGAATCTTCTTGACTTAAGCCAATTCGTGCGTCCCTTTTACATCTCTTCGACTAGCAGCAAATGCACGAGTTCCGATTGGTGTCGCTCTCGCATCTCTTTGTGATAGCAGCCATAACCGTCTAATCTAATCGACCATTGGACGCAATCTACTATCGAAATGAGTAATACAATGTCCGGCTATAGCTACTGGAGCGCAATTAAGTAGCGCAGACTCATTAGAAGTATCTAAATTAGCTGATCTGGCGGTGCACATACTTTCTCGCACCCGACTGTATACTGCGACGATCCGCTTCCGATGCGGGCCCAACGATAGAAGGAAGGTCTTCTTTCGCACGGAGAATGGCTGTTCGAGAATGCACCTCGGAATCGAGGCGTTTCGGTCGACAGGAGGGGAGCAATAGTCCCAATAACTGCAGTCATTCACACCAAAGCTTCAGTGGGCTTGCATTTATTGCGCCCCCGATTGCAAAAGACGTCAGTTTGCCGTAGCTGTTGCGCTCATACGGTGCCAGGGACCGCAGCTTGTGGTCATGGCGCCGACTCCGGGGATCGAGATGAATATGCGGCATGCTTGGCTTTGACGGGCATCTGCGACAGCTGGCGCCCAAGCTCGGCGGCACGGATGCGACTGCTGCGCCAGGCTTCCAACATCGGTAGCACGACAGGAGCAAGCTCGCTCTGCAGCCAAATGGCGTCGCGGCGGCTCGGAAGAGTTCGCAGGAGACTGGTTGGACGCAGCGTCCCTGAGGACCGTTCCCTTTGGCAGGAAATCGCTGGCTATGTTTCGGGACTCTTGTTCTACCTTCGAACCAGGCGCGGGTAAGGCGGCGTGGCGCATAATCCCTTGGTTTCAATCGTGGTTCCTGCGCACAACGCGGAGGCAACGCTGGCGCGCGCACTCGATTGCCTTCTCGATCAGGAAATAATAGACTGGGAGGCGATCGTCGTCGACGACGCCTCCACGGACGCCACCGCCGCGATTGTTGCCGGTTATGTGGAGCACGATGCCCGGTTTCGGACGTTGAGCTCTTGCGCGTATAGCGCCGCCGGCGCGCGCAATAGCGGGATTTCGACAGCGCGCGGACGCTGGCTCATGTTCCTGGATGCGGACGATTGGGTGGACGCCGGCTTCCTTGCGAAAATGCTGGCCGCACTTGAAGTCGCGCCCGATGCCGTCGCCGCCTATTGCGGTTCCCGGCGCGTGATGCCCGATGGCGAACTCACTCCGTCGAGCTTCCCGACGGAGGTTGCGATCCAGCCCTTCGAAACATTCGCGCGCCGGTGCGCCATCCGCACTCACGCGCTGCTCGTCGACCGGAAGACAATTGTCGAGTTGGGCGGCTTCGATGTTTCGCTGCGCACCTGCGAGGACTGGGATCTGTGGCAGCGCCTGGCACGTCTAGGCAAACGTTGGGTGATGGTCGACGAGCCGCTCGCTTTCTATCGGACAAGCCCCAACTCGCTCACCCGCAATTCGACGCAGATGCTGGCCGATGCGGAAATCGTGATCGCCCGCGGCTTTTCTCCTGATCCTAGGGTCAAACAGCCAGCATCGGCTCACGCCAATGGTGCGATCGAGGCGACCGGCCGCACCGCTTCCGAAGCACTCGCGTGGTTCGCGTTGTGGAACGCCGCGTCGGATTGCGGCTGCGGCCGCCGCTCGATCAGCCCGCAGACCCTGCGCGCGCTCCCGGCAGGACGTAAGTGGGCGCGTGAGATCGCCAAGGTGGCCTTCGATGGCCTTTTGGTAGGAAGCCTATCGGTGCCAGCGCAATTGGCTGCCAGGTGGGACAGGTTCGGCGGCTCCCTCACCGAGTTGATCACCGAACTCGGCAAGGTCTGGGACGATCCCGTCGCGGGCCGCCGCGTCCAGTATCACCTTGAGGAAATGCTTCTCGACTTCGACGATCTTGCCGCGCCGCGCAGGCTGGCGCGGACGCTTGGAATTCGCGTCGATATTCGAAATCCGACCTCGATCGAACTTCCGGAAGGAATCGATCAAATTTATGCCTATCTGATGATGGATGGCCAGATCGAGGCTGTCGTGCAGTTCGGCGTACTCGGGAAAGTGACAAGGCGCCATTGGATTGAATTGACCCGGGATTTCGTGCCCCCTGAGCGGCTTATAGACAGTGTCGCGCGGCTTGCGAGGCGATCGCCTGTACATGCCCCACAACAGGGCGCCGGTGCTGACAAGTCAAACATGTTTGCAGCCGAGGCATTGTTGTCCATAGCGGGACGCCGGTCTGATCGGGACAGCCACTTCGGCAAACTCGCGCGGTTGGCCGCGGAAGCGCGGGGGCTGGTTCGGTCGAGCGCCGAAGCTACAGAGCCGCTTGCAGCGCCGCGCCGTGCATCGGCCGCGGATGGGCACGACAATGATCGCACGTCGTTCTGGAATCGCCGTTTCGCGACCGAGGATCCCTGGAACTACGGTTCGTCCTATGAGCAGGAAAAATATGAGCGGCAGCTCGAAATTCTGCCTGCCGGTCCGATCGGACGGGCGCTTGAGCTGGCCTGCGCGGAGGGGCACTTCACGCGGCAGCTGGCGCCGCGAGTGGGCCATTTGACCGCAACTGACATCTCCGCCGTAGCCATCGGGCGAGCGCGCGCGCGATGCAGCGATCAGCCGAATGTTGAGTTCGGCGTACTGGATTTCTGCGCGGACACGCTGCCGGGTGAGATGGACCTGATCGTCTGTTCGGAAGTGCTCTACTATCTGGATGATCTCGCCGAGTTGCAGCGCATCGCCAAAAAAATCGTTGAGGCATTGGCGCCTGGCGGCAGTTTCATCAACGCACACGCATTCGTGTTACGTGACAATGTTGAAAGGACCGGCTTCGACTGGAACACATTCGGTGCACAAGCGATCTCAGAGACGCTGGCAGGGACCGAAGGCCTCGTCCTCGATCAATCGATCCAGACCGAGCTCTATCGCATAGACCGCTTCCGCCGCCTATCACCGGACGACGTGGCGACGGAACCGATGATTGATCAAGTGCCAATCCGCGCGCCCCTCGAAATCGGGGTCGCGCGAAATATCGTCTGGGGCGGGGCGCGGGCCTTGCGCCGCGACGTTGCGCGTAGCGAGCGGCGGCAGCGTATCCCTGTCCTCATGTATCACAGCGTCTCCGATGAAGGTCCGGCCGCGCTCGCCCGTTTTCGGCTCACGCCCGCCGCATTCCACAGCCAGATGGCATGGCTGCGCGCCAATGGCTTTCACGCGATTAGGTCCGAGCAGCTGGAATGGTTCATCGCCAACCGTCAACCTTTCGTTGGCCGCCCAGTGCTCATCACCTTTGACGACGGCTTCCAGAACTTTGCCGACCATGCCTGGCCGATCTTGCGCGCGAACGACCTGACCGCGGAAGTGTTCCTGGTGACGGACCTGGTGGGTGAAAGTGCACTGTGGGACGCCGACAGCGGTCCGCCGACACAGCTTATGGACGCCGGGACGGTGCGACGCCTCGCCGCCGAAGGTGCGTTCTTCGGAAGCCATCTGGCGACGCATCCCGCGATCGATGGTCTGTCGAGCTCTGACTTGGCCGCCGAGCTCCTGCGCTCTCGTATGTTCATCGAACGGTGGACCGGTCGGCCAACCACGGCGTTCGCGGCACCCTTTTCTGTC
Organism: Mesorhizobium sp. WSM4807; assembly: GCF_055811615.1. Classification (NCBI taxonomy): domain Bacteria; kingdom Pseudomonadati; phylum Pseudomonadota; class Alphaproteobacteria; order Hyphomicrobiales; family Phyllobacteriaceae; genus Mesorhizobium; species Mesorhizobium sp. WSM4807. Next base: position 16,108 of record NZ_JBVVQY010000027.1, on the reverse strand, counting down.
ACCGACCGACGGCTTGGCAGGCTGGCCAAGGAGTGCGGCTATCGAATCGGCTTCGGCGGCAGACACGGGCCGGCGGACCTCGATTGCGATCCCATCGACCTTCCGCGCATCGAGATTCGCGGGGATCGCTCGCTCGATGACTTTGTTGCCAGGGTCGAGGCCGTGCTCGAATGAACGGTGAACTTGTCAGTGTCCCGCCCGTTTACCTCGTTCGCAAGTCTATTGGGCGACTTGGGACACCGCTGACATCAGCTCCTGCGGGTTTGGCGCCCCAAACATGTATCGCCCACCCTCTGGAACCTCCGTGAAGCTCCAGCGGACGATCCCCTGCCGGTCCAGCAGGAACTGACCGACCAGTTGTCCGTGTCCCGTTGCCATCATCTGCTCGTCGGCTTCGGTCATTTCGTAATTGTCCTTCTTGTCGAGGATTTCGCCGGCCGCAATAGGATCCATAGGACCGGGCAACTCGCTTGGTATGTCGACCCGCATATCCTTTACCGCTGCCATCGAGACCTTGTACGGCCAGTTCGTCTCGTTTTGGGTGAATTCGAGATTGGGCAGTCCAAAAGCACGATGTGAAGCGCGTTCAGGGTCGGAGGCCGCGAGCAGATTCGGTATCGGGTGGTAGCGGAAATAGAGACGCGCCCGTTCGATCGGCGTGTTGACCACCGTCAGGCTCTCCACGCCCTTTTCGCGCAGCTGCGGATCAAGCCGCGCCTGGGCGGCGATATGGCGCCGGCAAAACGCACAATGCAGACCTCGAAACAGGCCGACCAGCACCGGTTTTTGTCCGCGAAAGTCGTCAAGCGCGATCTTGCCTTCCTGGGTAATGGCGTCGAGTACCACGTTCGGCGCACGGTCGCCCGGTTGAAGGGGTACCAAGTCACTACGCGCGGACATTTCCAACCTCCAACCCAGCTAGTCGAGAAAAGGCAGCACCACAAGCGCTTCCGGGTCGAGCCCGTGCTGGGCGCATATATCCTGCGCCAGGGAAAAGTAGCGTTCGGCCTCGGCCAGATTGTCGAGGTCGAGATTAAGCGTTGCGAGACCATCATAGCACGGAAACAGCAGTTGGGGCTCGCCCGTTTCGCGGGCTACGTCCAGCGCTTCCTGGAACAAGCCAACCGCCAGTTCCGGACGGCCGTTGCACTGGTGGATCTGCCCAAGCACGATCAACGGCACCGGCAGGTGCTCGCGCTGGTCGAGCGCCCGGTCGATCTCGATGGCCTTCTCGGCAGCAGGCACGCCCTCCGTTGGACAGCGATCCGTGAAAGTGCAACAAGCGACCGCCAGGTTGGCGAGGAGGCGCGCCTGGAAACCCAAATCACCAATATGGCACGCCACTTCAAGACCGCGCCGACAGACCTCCATCGCCTGTGCCGGATCGATGGTCGTGTAAAGCACCCCGAGATTGGTGTAGCCGCGGCAGGCCGCGCCCAGTAGACCGGCGGCTTCGGCCAATTCAATGCTACGCTCAACCTGACGCACGGCTTCACGGTTTCGCCCAAGGCGAGCCAGCGCAACAGCCTTGGTATTAAGTGCCTCGGCGGTCACAAGAGTGGCATCACACCCTACCTCGGAGACATGCTCCGTTGTCAGAGAGCGTACGCAATCCAGCGCCGCGTCTGCCCATTTTGCCGCGAGAGCGTGATCTCCGCTACGGAACGCCTGTCGGCCACGTTCTTGCCAGAGATGCGCCTGCTCGATCGGGGCATCCGCTCCATCGAGGAGCGCTGCCGCTTCAGCATAGCGGGATTCTGCTTCGTCCCGCTTGCCGACGTCCCAGAGCAGCCGACCGATCTTACGCAAAACTCGCGCCGACGCGACACGATTGGCTGACTCGCGGTATGCCTGCAACACCGTCTCGTAGTGGTGGTGCGCGATCTCGCGGCGGCCTACCGGGCCGCTCAAATCGGCAATGCGCTCTGCAATTGCCAGTTTGAGCGGTGTTTGCCCGATCGCGCCCAACGCAGTCAGTGCTCGCTCGTAGAAACGAAGGGCGTCGTCGTTGGCGTATATCATGCGAGCGCGATCGCCCGCCGCCTGCAGGTAACGCGCGCCCCTCTCCCGCTCGGCGCTCTGTGCGAAATGATGACCGAGCACGGTCAAATCCTCGAGCCGTTCCGGCTTGTCGCCGCACAGTTGCTCCAAGGCAGCACCGACCCGCCCGTGGATGTCGGTCCGGCGTTGCAGGAGCAGATTCTGGTAGATCACGTCCTGCAGCAATGTTTGCGTAAAGCGGTAGCTTTGCGACGAGACCGAGCCTGATCCGGCAACTTCCTCGATGATTTCCGCATCGCAAAGCAGTTCGCAGCCGGCTTCTAGCCGGCCGGGGTCGGCTGTCACGGTTTTCAGAAGTGTGGCATCGAAGCGCGGGCCGATTACCGCGGCTTCCTGGGCCAACCGGCGCACCTCTTGGGGCAGCCGGTCGACGCGAGCAAGCAACATTGCCTGGATAGTGGCGGGAATGCCGGTTGCGACTTCGCCTGCCACAGTCCGCCATCGCTGGCCCTCGCGCATCAGTACACCGCGATCGATAAGGCCGCGGACGATCTCCTCTACAAAAAGGGGGTTGCCGCCCGCGCGCTCAAGGATCTGGTCGAGAAGCCCTCCTGCGGAGTTAACCCAGCTCTCGCCGAAAAGCGCCGCCAGCAGGCTGCGTCCGTCATCATTGTTGAGCGGCGAAAGCCTGAGCGCTGTGTGACTGACCCGACTTGAGTCGAGCTGGTCGTTGTCCGGCGCCGGACGGTGCGTGACCAGCAACATCAACCGCGTGCGTTCCAACCTGTCCATCACGAAACGCAGTGCCTCGAGCGACACGGCGTCGGCCCAGTGCAGGTCTTCGACGACAATCAACAGCGGCGACAACGCAAGCCGCCGTTCGATGATTGTGCGGACTGCGTAGAGAATTTGCCGCCGCAGCTGTTCGGGCTCGACATGCTGCAAGGTGGCATCGGGGTCGCCAAGGCCAAGCACATGGTAGAGCAAAGGCATCAGCCGCTTCGCCTCATCGCCCTGCAGGCCGAGATCGGTAAGCAAGCCTGCGAGCTTCCCCCGCATTTCGTCCCCATTGTCGTTTTGCATCATCCCGGCAGCGCTGCGCACCACTGCGCCCAAGGCGCCAAATGATCGTTCGCCCAGCGGTGAGCACGTGGCCTGCCGCACGGCGACGTTGCGAAAACGATCCTCGTCGCCGACGCGGGCGACGAACTCCTTCACCAGCCGCGATTTCCCGATACCGGCTTCTCCGACGAGGCGGACAAGTTGGGCCGAGCCGCTGCACGCCTGGTCAAGGCTCGCCAGCATTCTATTGAGCTCCGCACCACGACCTATCATCGGCGCGCTGAGGCCGAGCGCCTCGAGCCCACGCGCTGGACGCGGCGCCGCAAGCGGTGCATCCAGTCGATGGACGAGCACACTGCCAGCCTTGCCGCGAAGCACGACATCACCCAGCGACTCGTAAGAGAAGGCATGCCGGGTCAGCCTGTGAGTGAACTCGCCTACCAGCACCTCACCCGGCGCGGCCAGCGATTGCAGGCGTTGCGCCGTATTCACGGTGTCGCCGGTCACCGAATAGGATTTGGCGGTGCCGATGCCCAATCCGCCAGTAACGACCGGACCAGTGTTTATGCCGATGTGGAGTAACAGAGGCGAGCCGGAGTGGGGGGCGCTTTCGCCGAGCCGCGCCGTCCGGGCGATCATGTCGAGGGCGGCGCGAAGCGCACGTTCCGGATCGTCCTCATGCGCGACCGGCGCACCGAACAAAGCGAGCAGTGCATCGCCGATGAATTTGTCGACGAAACCACCAAAGTTTCGCACGGCCGCCGTCAATTCCTTGAACAGTTCGTTCTGCAGCGCTTGCATGACCTCGGGGTCAAGCTGCTCGCTGAGTGTCGTGAAGCCGCAAAGGTCGGCGAACAGGACCGTTACCGTCCGGCGATCGGCGTCAGAGACGGGATGCAGCCCTTCTTCGCTTTCGATGTTCGGAAGCAGCGACGGAGTTCGAGAAGGCGGCACAATGGTCCGGCTTGGTGTCGGAGCAGGCCGTTCGACGGCTTTTGCGGGCGCACCGAGGCTTGCCCCACATTTCGGACAGAACTCGAAATCAGGTGCGCAGGGGTAGCCGCAACTGACGCATGGCACGGGCTGGCGCCTGCCACACCTCGGACAGAAGGCGTAACCGCCCTCAACCTCGAAACCGCAGCCCGGGCAGTCCATCGAACCAGACCTCACTAGGGGCCGTGACGTGGTGATCTCGCTACGCACTTCACGGCCAGGCTATTCACAAGGATGCACCGATAGCCGTCGACCGGCAAGCGGCAGCGCAAATGGGCATCGAGCGATCCGTGTGGGTCCGGTGGCAGAGCGCTGCCGATTCGGGCGGAAGCCGTCGTCGAAATCCCGAAAGGCATCAGCGTCAAGGAAGCGGCCGGATCAGACGCCAGAGGCTCACCGATAGATCGCCGTCGCTTGCGGTTGCGCACTAGGAAATCAACCTGAAGTAAGGCTCAGCTCGCCTTGATCTCTGCCTGGCCGATCTTGCGCCATCGGGCGTTTTCGCGAACCAGTTTCAGGTCGTCGGTCGTCTCGGCAAATGTCCGCAAACGGTATTGCCGGAGCAGGTCCGGGAAGAGCGCCCCTTCCGGCAGGCCGGCAAGCTGCTCGCGGACCGAGATCTTTTCGTCGATGACCCGCATGCCCCAGGCATTTTCCCGAACCTGCAGCTCCGCAGCCAGATCGCGCTCTTCCGGCGCGTTTTCGTCTAGCGCAGCCAGCAGGATCGAGTGGAAAAGCGCTACATAGCCAATCTGTCTCAGGCCGCCCACAACCCGCACGCGCGGCAATATGGCAAGGACGAGGAACATCAGGAACAAGTTCGGCAGCAGCACGCCGTCCAGCAGCGCCTGCCTGAGATGCGGCCGCTCGAATGGGATGGAAAGACCATGCGGCCTGCCAGGCTCGATCAGGTGCCCGTTCTCGAGGACGAGCTTGCGCACGCGCTCCTCGCGGATGCCCCAGAAATAGGCCGTGGCATTGGGTAGGAATCTGCCAAATGGGCTTGATGCGGCCTCTCGCAGGGCACGTTCGAGACGCTGGCGCCTTGGGGGCTCAACGAGCAGCCTGGAAAGAAGGCTGCCGTCATATTCTAGATGCCGCGCCATGGCAGCCGCGGCGAGCCGATCATCGATGAAAACCGGCAGGGCCATGCCGGAACGATCCCAATCGGCGACCAGACCCTCGTTGAGGGCTGTCAGCGCATCGGCGGCGGTTTCAAACACCTTGTCCTGGCTGGCAAGCAGTGTGCCCAGCCAGCGGCTGGCATCCGTTTCATCGCCCACCGCCTCGAGCGCGCGCTTGTTGAGGGAGACGGGACCGGCCACGCAGGCGCTTTTGCGGCACAGTTTGTGGCGCCCCATGCCAAACAGGTTGACCTTGTCGTCACCGACATCGAGCCATCCCGGCCCCTCCCGGCCAATTGTCTCCATGGTCATCGTCGTTCCCATGAAGCCGAAAAAGGCCGACAGCCCGTTTTCGACCGCGCCGAGCCAGGCAAGCAGGAGGGCATCGAAGGTGATCCGGTCCATCAGAAGCAGGCAATGCAGGCCGGACTGAATCACCGGTCTGTGCTCGAACTCTTCGAGGGCCTTGCCGATCTCTTCAGGCTGCAAGATCACACCAAGGCGCTGATGCAGGACTTCGCGCAGGATCGAGCGGGCAGCGATCGCCGGGCCCGATGCAGGCCTTGCCACCGGCCGCCACAGATGGCGGGCGTAATCGGAAACCGGTGCATTCCAGTTCTGCTCGATGTCACGCACGACTTCCGGGCAGAGCAGCGACAGCACAGCCAGAATTTCCACCGGAGGCGTAGGGGTTGGGTCAAAGACGGCGGTCATTGGTCCCGTCTAGCCGCTTGCGGTGCAAACGCCAAGGGAGACCAGACTTGCTGGATGCGGCCGGCCCACACATAGATTGCTGACCATATCCAACGGAGTTCTTCATGAGCAATCGCCTGTTCGCCGACACGGCACGAATTGTTAGATTGGCTAAACAGTTAAGGCCAAACAGCGGATCTCAGAACCGCAGCCGGGCCATGCTCAGGAGGTCGTGGTATTGGCCGTCGGTAAAACCGGCCTTCACATGCCGGCCTTCGACCTCGAAGCCGTGTCTTGTGTAGAGACGGATGGCCGGTTCGTTGTCGGCATAGACGGTCAATTCGACCCGCTTCAGGGCGCGCCAGTTGTCGGCCACGTCAAGCAGCGCGCCAAGTATGGCAGAGCCGATACCCTTGCCGACAAAGGCATCGTCAAGGCCGATATTGATCTCGCCGATATGCGAACGGCGCGGCGAACCCTGCACGACCAGGCTGCCATGGCCGACGACCTTGCCGTCCAACTCGGCAACGATCCAGGTGGTTTCCTGGCCGGACTTGGCGATACGCCGCTTCACCTGCTCCACCATCTCGAAGGGCATCCTCAGCGTGCCCCAGCGGAAGCCCGGCATGTTGAAGATAGCGCAAAGCGCCTCCGCATCGCTTGGCCGGACGGACCGGAGCTGCGGCTGGATTTTTTCGGAGGGTGGCGAGGTCGTGCTGGTCATGGCGTACCCGGCGAAGGCAATCGGCCTGGCACGATGCACCGGACGTCACCTAAAAATCCAGCCGTCTCCGCAACCTATGCCGATTGTGAACTAAAATACCGGGAGGCGGCGTAGAGTTTGAAGACGCCGCTGATGCCGATCCAGCCAAAAAGGGTGAGCCAGCACAATGTCCCGGTCGCTGTCCAGTCGATCCGGTGCACCGCAGCGTCGGTGATAACGAGGCCAAGGATGGCAAGCAGGCCAACCAGAAACTGCGCCAAGCCGAGCACCAGCAGTTCTTCGCGCGGCGCGCTTCTCCAGACGAGATATATGCCGCCCGCACCGGCGAGGAAGATGGCGCTGTAGACCTGAGCGTGGAAGGCGTCGATCGGCCATGGCCAGATGCTGCCTAATGTCAGGGGAAACAGCAACAGGCCGACGCCATAGAGCCCAACGATCGCCGATTCCACCGGCATGTAGCCGCGCCATGCGGGGGTTAAGGTCACGCCTTTTGCAGAAGGACGGGCCCTGGCCCGCCACAGGAACAGCCCGGATACCGCGACCGAAGCGAGATAGACTAAAAACCAGAGCCAGGGCGCTTTGCGCTCGAAGTTGAAATAGCCGAGATTGATGAACGAAGCCACCGACACGATGACGGTGAAGATGAACGCCATGACGAGCACGAGCCTGCCGGGCGACCAGCGATTCCAGACCAGCAGCGCCGCCATCACGACCATTTCGGCGGTGTAGAAGCCGCCGAGGAAGCGGGCATTGAACGGCGTGACGGCCCAAGGCCAGCGCGGCTTGACCAGCACAGGCGCGAAAAACAGGCCGGCGCCTACTATCAGCACGATGATGACCACCACAGAGAAAAGGCGCAGGGCCGCGGGAAATGGCGGGTTGCTGGATGTCGGCATGGGAGAAAGTCCCAAAGATGAATGCCCCGTGGACCATCATAGTGCCGCTTGCGGCCGGTGAAAATCCGCCGAATGGAAATTGAACTGTCACCAGGCTTATCTATTCGAATGGCCGTACGATCCGTTTCGAAGTAAGATGGAGAACTCGGAGCAAAGACGCCTCGGGGCGCATTTTCCGGAGCCTGCACGATGAACGAAGCTCAGGATCTGTTCTCGCTTCTGCGGCAATCGACCGATGTCGATCCGCAGGCAATCGACGCGATCAAGCGAACCATCGCGGAGGGCAAGGACCGCGAACTTTGCCGCATCAATGCGCCAGCCTTCGCCAGCAAGCATGGCCTCGATGAGGAACGCGCCATAAGCGCCTTTCTCCATGCGGCACGGGTGGGTATCTTCGACATCTCCTGGAATGTTCTGTGCCCCGGCTGTGGCGGCGTGCTCGACACCAACGCCACGCTGAAAACCTTGCAGAAGGACGAATACACCTGCGCGCTGTGCTCCGAGGGCTATTCGCCGACCCTCGACGAGATGGTCGAGGTGACATTCACAGTCAGTCCCCGCGTGCGCAGAATTGCCGCCCACAATCCACACGAACTGCCGTTGATGGAATACTTCCGCCAGATCTACTGGGGGTCCGGCGTCGATCTGCCGGAAGAGGATTTCGCGAAAAAGATAGAAGCGTTCTCGCTGGAGGATATCGAGCTTGCCCCCGGTGAAAAGGCGGTTCTGCCCATACAGCTTCCGTCCGAATTCATCATCGTCTTCGAGCCGGTCACCCATTCAGTGCAGTTCATCGACGGGAAGGGCGAACCAACAAAAGAGCGCCGAAGCCTGTCTTTGGTCTTTGACCGCGACCATGTCCAGAACCAGACGCTGGAGATGCAACCCGGCCCGTTGCGCATTTCGCTGGAAAACAGGACCGACGCCCGCGTGCTGCCGACGGTCTTCATCGCCGGCCAGGAATTGCATGATTTCCTGGGCAAACGCCGGCCCTTCCTGACCGCCAAGCGCCTGCTCACCAACCAGACGTTCCGCGATCTCTATCGCACGGATACACTCGACATCAACCAGCGCCTGAAGATCACCAGCCTGACCTTCCTGTTCACCGACCTGCGCGGATCGACCGAGCTTTACGAGCGGGTGGGCGATCTTTCAGCCTTCGATCTCGTGCGCGTGCATTTCCAGGTTCTGCACGAGATCGTCGCGGCGGAGGCAGGCGCGGTGGTGAAGACGATCGGTGATGCGGTGATGGCGACTTTCGCGACGCCTGATCGTGCAATTGCTGCGGCCCTCAGGATGCGCGATGCCATGCGTGCGCTCAACGACAAGAGCGGGCGCGAGGATCTGCTGCTCAAGATCGGAGTCCATGCCGGCCCCTGCATCGCCGTGTCTATGAACGAGCGACAGGACTATTTCGGCCAGACAGTCAATATTGCTTCGCGGGTCCAGAATCTTGCCAACGCACAGGCGATCTTCGCCACTCGTGCGGTGGTCGACGACAATCTCACCGCCGATCTGTTGCACAGGAACGCGCTGACGCCCGTACCCCACGAGGTCTCGCTGCGCGGCATTGCGCGGGAGATAGCAGTATATACGATCCCCTGAAGATTTGGCCCCTGAAGATTTGAGTCGTCTCGGCTCCTCACACGCGCCTGCAGACAAAATAACGATCGGCGGGCACCGAAGGCGGTGGCGGGAGATATTGCAACAGCGGGTGATCGAGCGGCGTGCCGCTGACCGCGATGCCACCGACGCGAAGCAGGCGCGCGATCAGATCGGGAAGCCAGGTAGAGGTCACTGCATCGCGATCGTCATAGCCGGTGCCGATGTCGGCATGAACAAGAGCCGCGTCGATGCCAATGAACCTGCTCGCCGTCTCGCGTATTTCGCCGAGCACGAGGTTTTCAGCTTCGGGAATTGAGCTGGCGTGTGCGCCAAGTGCGCGGTCGAACACCACGATCCGGCGTCCGGGCAGGCGCTCGCGCAGATGGTGGAACGTCCGGCCATTGCCAAGGCCGAGCTCAAGCACCAGCCCTTCCATCTTCGCCACCTCGGGGCAGACTTGATCGAGAATGTCGCGCTGTGCGGTCATCCTGCTGATGAAATTCTCGAGGCGAGTCATATGCGTTTGTGTGTCTGAACCAGCTCAAGAGATCGGCAATGCCCGCGACCAGAACGGTTCACGGGTGAACCCGAGGGCGACGTGTTAAACCCCCGATCGCGTCTCGCCACATATAGAGGCGAACGATGAACACTGCAATAACCGCACAGGCTGCCGACAAGGATCATACTGGGTGGAGTCGGCGGCCCGGCGCGCGGCGGAATAGCGATCTCACTTGTAGGGGTCTGCGGCGTCCCGCAAGCCGTCGCCGAGGAAGTTGAACGCCAAGATGACGAGAATGACGGGGAGCATCGGCAAAAGCAGCCATGGATAGAACGCGATCACGCTGACGCTGCGCGCCTCGGTGAGCAGGATGCCCCAGCTGGTTATCGGCGCCCTCAGGCCGAGCCCGAGGAAGCTCAGCGCCGTCTCGCCCAGAATCATGCCGGGTACGGAGATCGTCGCCGTCGCGATCAGATGCGACATGAAGCCGGGAATGAGATGCCGCCCGATGATGCGGCTGCTTCTGGCGCCCATCAATTGCGCGGCCAGAACGTAATCCTCCTCGCGCAAGGCTAGAAGCTTTGAACGCACGGCCCGCGCCAGTCCAGTCCAGTCGAGCAGCCCGAGGATGACGGTGATGCCGAAATAGATGAGGATCGGACTCCAGGTTATCGGCATGATCGCTGCCAGAGCCAGCCATAGCGGAATGCTGGGGATCGATTGGAGAACTTCGATTATCCGTTGAACGATCAGGTCGAAGATACCGCCGTGATAGCCGGCCAGTCCGCCGATGACAATGCCGAGCAGGAAGCTGAAACTGATGCCGACGAGACCGATTGTTAGTGAAATGCGTGCGCCATAGATGATGCGCGAGAGCACATCGCGCCCCAGCCTGTCAGTGCCGGCTAGAAAGAGCTGGCCGTTTTCGGCAGGGCAGACAAAATGCCTGTCACCTTCGATCAGGCCCCAGAACTGATAACTGTCGCCCTTGCAGAAGAAACGGATCCGCTGAACATCATCCTGATTCTCGATGTAGTTCCGCTTGAGCGTGTCCATATCAAGCGTCATCTGGCGGCCATAGACGAACGGCCCGACGAGCTGGCCGTTGTGGAACAGGTGCACCCGCTGCGGCGGCGAATAGATGTAGTCCATGTTGCGCGTGTGCAGATTGTATGGCGCCAGGAACTCGCAAATCAGTATCCCGAAATAAAGCGCTGCCAGGAATATGCCGGATATAACGGCAAGCCGGTGCATCCGGAATTTCCACCACATCAGCCGTAACTGCGACGCCTGAAAGACCTTCGACTGCTCCGGCGTCATCGCCTCGACCGACTGCAGGTCAATGGGCGCGGTGGAAACGTAGTGTTGAAGTGGAGCACCCGGAGCGGGCAGCGGCGAATGCGTGTTCATTTGGTGCTGCCGCCCTGCAATCGAATTCGTGGATCAAGCAGCGCCAGCGCCAGGTCGGAAATCAGGACACCGATGACCGTCAGGAAGGCGAGGAACATCAGGAACGACCCTGCCAGATACATGTCCTGGCTTTGCAGCGCCTTGATCAGCATCGGCCCGGTCGTTTCCAAAGACAGCACGATCGCCGTGATTTCGGCGCCGGAGATGATGGCCGGCAGGATAGAGCCGATGTCGGAAATGAAGAAATTGAGCGCCATGCGCAGCGGGTATTTGACCAGCGCCTTGAACGGATGAAGGCCTTTGGCGCGCGCGGTCACGACATATTGCTTGTGTAGCTCATCGAGCAGATTGGCGCGCAGCCGCCGGATCATGCTTGCCGTGCCCCCGGTGCCGATGATCAAGACCGGAATCCAGAGATGGGCGAGGATCGACTTCGCCTTGGCCCAGCTCATCGGCTCGCCGAGATATTGCTGGTCCATGAGATGGCCGATGGATGTGCCGAACCAGATGTTGGCGAAATACATCAGGATCAGCGCCAGCATGAAGTTCGGAATGGCAAGGCCGAGAAGGCCGAAGAAAGTCAGGCCGTAGTCGCCCCAGCTGTATTGATGCGTGGCGGAGTACATGCCGATCGGAAAGGCGATGAGCCAGGTGAAGATGATCGTGACGAAGGAAACCAGCACCGTCAGCCACATTCGGTCCCCGACGACGTCGCGAACCGGCAGATCATATTCGAAGGAATAGCCGAAATCGCCCTGTAGCATCCCGCCGACCCAGTAGAAGTAGCGAATAACCGGTGGCTGGTCGAAACCATAGTCCTTGCGCATCATCTCGATGCGATCAGAATCCACCGCTTCGCCCTGAGCCCGAAGCTCGGCAACATAGCTGTCGAAATAGTCGCCTGGGGGAAGTTCGATGATCGTGAACACCAGCGCCGATATGACCAGCAGCGTTGGAACCATCACGGCGATGCGCCAGACAAAATATCGAAACACGCTCAGGACTCTCCAAGCCAGAATGTATCCGGCATGTAGACACCGAAATAGGCGGTCGGGTCGTAGCCGTAGAGCGCCTTGTCAGGCAGATTGCGCAGCCGCGATGACGCCAGAACCGGCTGATGCGTTCCGTTCACGGTGCCGATCGAAAACACCTGATCAGTGTAGATCGACAGCATTGAATTCCAGATTTCGGCGCGCTCCGTGGCTTCGGTCGATGCCTTCCAGCGCTTGAGTAAAGCCATCAACTCGACGACAGGCGGAAGATCGGGCGCCTCACCGACCTTGCCATGAGACAAGTAGTGAGCACCCCAGAGCGGCCATTGCAGCTGGTCGTCGATGGTGGGGGCCAGCTGGTACGGGTTCATGTCGGCGGTCGGCACGCCATTGTCGATGCCCGACCACATCGACATCATGATCTGGCCGCCAAGCGCGCGGCTGCGGAAGATATCGCGCTGCGAAGTCCGGATGAACAGGGCGATCCCGATCTTGCGCCAGTGATCGGTGATGAGTTCGAGCGCGTCGGTTTCCAGCGTGCTTTCGCCGGCCGTTTCCACTATGACCTGCGCAGGGCGTCCATCGGGAAGTATCCGCAGGCCGTCATCGTCACGCGTCTGAAGCCCGGCCTCGTCGAGCAGCGCATTGGCCTGGTCGGGATCATGGGCGACCCAGGCTTTCGCGAATTCCGGCCGGTAGAGCGGGCTCTCCGGCAGGACCGTATCGGCACTTTCCTGCGCCAATCCGTAGAACACGGCCAAATTGATCTCGCGCCTGTCCACAGCGAGCGAAAGGGCGCGGCGCACGCGCACGTCACGAAGAAGGCCACGCCACACCTGGTCGGCACAATTCAGATTGGGCAGCAGCGCCAGCCGCGAACCCTGTGTGCGTTTCCAGAGATGCATCTTCACCGGGTAGCGCTTCTCCGCATCCTTCAGGAAGGAGTAGTCCGTGAAGTCAATTCCCATGCTTTGCAGGTCGCTCTCGCCCGCACCGGTCTTGGCGGAAATGATCGCCGGCGAGCTGACATTCATGACAATCCGGTCAACATAGGGCAGTTGCCGGCCATTCTCGTCTATTCGATGAAAGAACGGGTTGCGCTCGAAGACGAACTGCTCAGCCGGCGGCTTGGTCCGGTTCTGCCAGGGATCGAGCGTCGGCAGTTCCGGGTTCTCCGGGCGATACTGCCGCGACATGCGGATATGCAGGAGCGTCCATTTCCGGGCCCGGTTCTCCTTCATTAGGCCGGTGAGTCGGGATGGATCCTGGTATTTCTTGTGGAACTGCTTGAGATAGGCGGCCGGCAGAACAAGCGATAGCGGCGAAGCAGCAGCAAGCTTGGGCAGGAAGTCGGGATTGGGCGCATCCCAACTATAGCGGACCGTCGACGGATCGACGATCTCGAAACGTGGCGGCTTGCCGTCCGCCAGCAGGGCCGGGGCAAGCCCGCCTTGCGAAAGCTCATCGTTCAGCCAGACATCTTCCCAGCAATAGCGAAAATCCTCCGGCGTCAGCAGGCTACCGTCAGACCATTTATGCCCTTCCCGAATCTTGAAAGTGAAGACGCGATCATCCGCTACGTCGAAACTTTCGAGAATGTCGGGTTGCAAGTTAAGCTTTTCGTCATAGCCGACCAGGCGAGCATACCCGTAGATCGTCATCATTCGGATATCTTTCTGGCTGCCGATGATCGTGCGCAGCGTGCCGCCATACTGGCCGGGCTGCCGGCCCATCGCGGCGAGGTTCAACGCGCGCGGGCTCTTGGGCAAGCGTTCGGCGAGTGCCGGCAGCGCCCTGGCCTTCAGCTGCGGCTGAAGAAATTCCGGCTCCAGATCGCCGGCGCGCGACGTGCCCGGCAGAAATGCCGAAGCCATAAGTCCAAGGACGGTGCGCCGGCTGATCAATGGCGTAACTCGCTGACATCGGCCGTACGCCGGGCCAGCACGAGGTGGCCGCCGCCAAGGTCGAGCGGCGACAGCATATCCTCGTCGCCCTCGTCGCGGAATTGCGATCCCCATGCGCTGGTGTCGGAAGCGCCGCTGAGCTTCAGCGTCTTGAAATCCATCGGCCTGTCGAGATCGGCGAAAGGTACTGCGGCGACCAGTGAGCGCGTGTAGGGGTGGACCGGTTTCCTAAGCAGAATTTCGCGCGGCGCAAGCTCGACGATACGCCCGCCGCACATCACCGCGATGCGGTCTGCCATGTAGTCCACCACCGCCAGGTTGTGGGATATGAACAGGTAGGTCAGGCCCAATTCCTTCTGCAGGTCCTTCAGAAGGTTCAGGATCTGCGCCTGGACAGAGACATCGAGCGCCGAAACCGGCTCGTCGCAGATCAGGAGCTCAGGCCCCAGAGCCAACGCGCGCGCGATGCCGATACGCTGACGCTGCCCGCCGGAGAAACTGTGCGGATAACGCTTGATGAAGCGCGGATCGAGCCCGATTGCCTGCATCAGGCTCTTGACCGTGGCGAGTCGGGACGCGGCATTGCCACGCTGATGGATTTCCAGCGGCTCGCTCAAGATATTCTCCACCGTCATGCGAGGTGAAAGCGACGAAACCGGATCCTGGAAGACCATCTGGATTTTCGCGCGCAGCATGCGCAGGGCGTCACCCTCGGCTTCCAAGACGTCGATCGGTCCATCGCGGCCGTTGAAGATCAAAGAGCCGCCGCTAGGGGTGACAGCCCGCATGAGGATCTTGCTGACGGTGGTTTTGCCGGAGCCGCTTTCGCCGACCAGACCCAGGCACTCACCCCGCCTGATATCGAAGCTCACGCTGTCCACGGCGCGAACAGAGGTTTGATGATCCCCGCCGAACCATCCGGACTTGCGGGTGGTGAAGGTCTTTTTCAGATCCCTGACCGACAGCAGGATGTCGTCCGGCCCCTTCGATGCCGGCGCCGTCTGCTCGCCGAGCAGGTTCTCGACATTCACCGGCACCTCGCGGAGCGCCTTTAGCCTTTCGCCAGGCTTCAGGTCGAAATGCGGAACGGCTGCCATCAGGCCCTTCAGGTAAGGGTGACCTGGCCGGCGGAATATCGCCTCGACAGGTCCCGCTTCCATGATCTCGCCTTGGTAGATGACCACCACCTCGTCGGCGACATTGGCGACCACGCCAAGGTCGTGCGTGATCAGCAGCATCGCCATGTTCAGCTTGGTCTGAAGCTCGCGCAGCAATTGCAGGATTTGCGCCTGGATGGTGACGTCCAACGCCGTCGTCGGCTCGTCGGCGATCAACAAGGCGGGCCGGCAGATAAGCGCCATGGCGATCATGGCGCGTTGACGCAATCCTCCCGAAAGTTCAAAGGGATACATGTCGTAGGCGCGCTCGGGATTGGGAAAGCCGACAAGGCCGAGCATTTCCTCGGTCCGCGCCTTGCGCTCTGCCCGAGCCATGGGCTTATGAATCTGCAGGGATTCGCTGACCTGGTTGCCGATCGTGTGCAGCGGCGACAGCGATGTCATCGGCTCTTGAAAGATCTTGCCGATGCGGCTGCCTCTCAACGCCCGGATATCGGGTCCGTCACGCGGCATCTGCAGGATATCCTGCGTCGTGCCGGGCTTTTCAGGATCGGAAAACAGAATACGGCCGCGAACATGGGCTGTCTTCGGCAAAATGCCCATCACTGCCTGGCTTATAACCGATTTTCCGGAACCGGACTCGCCCACAAGCGCGGTAACCTTGCCGGGCAGGACGCGAAGGTTTGCACGCCTGACGGCATGCAACGGTCCCCCGATAATGGCAAAAGAGATGCCAACATCCTCGATCCGCAGCAGATCAACACCCGAATTCATTCTCACACCAGCCCCACTCTGGCAGCCTGCCGGGCGGCAGACCCAGAAAGCGAGACTAGCGCATTGCCAGCCTAGAGCAACTTGGATTCGAATCGGTCGCCAGTTCCCTGACGGAGTTGTGTGCGTCAAGTTCTGCAAAAATGGCGTGGCATTCAGCGGTGACGTTGGCGTGTTCGCCGCGCAGCCCCCGTGTTTAGCGGAGCGGCGGACATGGCGGCCGCGTCTCAGGCGGCCAATGCCCTCAGGTTCTCCTTCTTGTGCTCGCGCAGATGATCCATGTTGAGGTAGCGGGTCGCCTCGAGCCAGTTCTCGT
>NZ_JBVVQY010000026.1:53825-81118 GCF_055811615.1 Mesorhizobium sp. WSM4807 | reverse complement strand
GATCATGCGCAAATGCAAAGTGTTAGAGCGTCCTTTGCGCGTCCAATTGGACGCGCAGCGCTCTAATGTCCGCTGCGTTCCGGTTCTCGAAACCACCACCATATGACTCGCCAGAGCGAATTTCGAAACGGTCTGTGAGAGGGGTTTGCATGATCGAAGCGCGGGATGTCTCGGTGGCGATCGGCGGCAAGGGCATCGTCGCCAATGTTGATTTCGACATACGGCCCGGCGAAATCGCCGCCATCGTCGGCCCCAACGGTTCGGGCAAGACGACCTTCCTGAGGGCGCTGTCGGGCGACCTAGCCTATTCGGGAGAGGCCACCATCAACGGCCGTGACCTGTCGGTGATGAAGCCGGTCGAGGCAGCCATGCTGCGCGCCGTGCTGCCGCAGGCGACGACGCTGTCCTTTCCCTTCACGGTGCGTGAGATCGTCAGGCTCGGCCTGCTCGGCGGGCGCTCGGGCGCGCTGCCCGGCGAGGACGAGCGCTTGCCCGAACGGGCGTTGGCGCGGGTCGATCTCGATGGCTTTGCCCGCCGTTTCTACCAGGAGCTTTCGGGCGGCGAACAGCAGCGCGTGCAGCTGGCCCGTGTGCTCTGCCAGGTCTGGGCGCCGGTCCTCGACGGCAAACCGCGCTATCTCTTCCTCGACGAGCCGGTTTCCAGCCTCGACGTCAAGCATCAATTGATCATCATGAACATCGCCCGCGATTTCGCCAGAAGGGGCGGCGGCGTGGTCGCCACCCTGCACGACCTTAATTTGACGGCGATGTATGCCGACCGGATTTTCGTCATGCACCGCGGCAGGCTTGCCGCCACCGGCTCACCGCAGGACGTGCTGAGCGACGATCTGATCGAAAGAGTGTTCAATTGCCGGCTGCGGGTCGGCGTGCTGCCGGCCGGAGACATGCCGTTCGTCCTGCCGCAGTCAGCGGCGTAAGTTCCAACTTGCAAGGTCGGCGCTGCCCCTCATCGCCCTGCCGGCCTTTTTGCAACGATGGAGATTGGCGAAACCGTCGATGACATCGTCCCTCTCCCCGTCACTATACGGGGAGAGGATGCCGGCAGGCAGGTGAGGGGCAGCGCAAACGCTCGGAGAGGGTAAAGGGCAAATTCAGGCGGCCGGCGCCCTTTGCACCAGCATGTCGATGCCGAGCAGGTGGCGCACGTTCGGGCGCGCCGCCACCATGTCGGCGATCGTATAGCGCTCGAGCACGGCGAAGAACGCATTGAGCGCCTCGCGCAGCGCCGAATTCAGTGCGCAACTGTCGACCAGCGGACATTCGGCGGCGTCGTTCTCGAAGCATTCGGCCATGGCGAAGCTCTCTTCGGTCACGCGCACGACGTCGAACAGGGTGATCGATTCGGCCGGGCGGCCGAGCCTGACACCGCCGTTCCTGCCGCGCACCGTCTCGACCAGACCATGCTCGACCAAAGGCTGCAGGATCTTGAAAAGAAAAAGTTCAGACACCGAGTAGGCGGCCGCGATCTCCGGGATGCGGCTCAGCCGATCGGTATTCGCGGCGCAATACATCAGGATGCGCATGGCGTAGTTGGTCTGGCGTGTCAGCCGCATTTTGTCCTCACGAAGCAGTAGCTCAGGCCTAATATGGCCTATACCTTGGAATAATTCCAGACTGGCAGCGCATAATAGCTGAATATCTTTATCAGGTTTGTGTGGGCGGTCGTGCAAACCATAATCCTAATATGGCGCGCATTCGGGTGGGCGGATTACTAAATTAAGTCCGCGAGATCGACCAGGAGCAGTTCATCCATGTCACAATCAGCACCGACTTTGGCATCCGCCCGGTTCGATGCCGACGCGGACGCCAAGCTTTCGGCGCTTCGGCGCACCAAGTTCGTCGCCACCGCAGCGCTCGCGCTCTGCGTCTTCGTCTTTGCACTGGCCAAGTCGTTCGAGGGCCACTATCCGTGGCTGGCGTTCGTCGCCGCTTTCGCCGAGGCGGCGACGATCGGCGGGCTGGCCGACTGGTATGCGGTGGTCGCGCTGTTCAGACGGCCGCTCGGCTTGCCGATCCCGCACACCGCCATCATTCCGGAGAACCAGAACCGCATCGCCGACAATCTCGGCCGCTTCATCGAGGTCAATTTCCTGGCGCCCGAGCCGGTGCGCGAAAAGCTTGCCGAGGTCGATTTTTCCGCGCTCGTCGCCGACTGGCTGGCCGACCCCAACCGCGCCGCCGATCTGTCGCATTTCGTCGGCCGGCTGGTGCCGCAGACATTGGCGGCCGTGGAGCAGTCGGGCCTGCGCGGCTTCGTCACCAGTCGCATGCTGGAGCAGATCGAAAAGGTGCCGCTGGCGCCGCTCGCCGCCGAGTTGCTGTCGGCCCTGACCGACGACCGCCGCCACCAAAAACTGTTCGACGAATTCACCAAGGTCGTCGGCCGGTTCCTGAGCGACGAGCAGGCGCTGGCGACGATGCGCGAGAAGATCCGCGAGGAACTGCCGTCGCTGTTCAACCTGTTTCGCGCCGACGCCTATCTGCTGAAGAAGATCGTCGCCTCCGCCGGCTCACTGCTCGACGAAGTGAGGGCCGATCCCGATCACCCGATGCGCGCCGAATTCGACCGTTTTGTCCTGACCTTCGTCGAGCGGCTGAGGACATCCAAGCAATACGCCAAGCGCGCCGAGAAACTGAAGCGCGATTTCCTCGCCCGGCCGGAGTTGAAGGCGCTGGCCGGCGACATGTGGGAAAGCCTCAGCCTGTTCATCGAGCAGGACGCCAAGACGCCGAATTCAAGGATCCGCGCCCATCTCGCCAACATGTTCGTCGAGGTCGGCCGCCATCTTGCCGGCGACGCGCAGATCAGGGCCGACATGAACCAGGGTTTCGTCGTGGCGCTGTCTTCCTTCGTCGAAAGCCAGAAGAGCGGCGTCTCGAAATTCATCGCCGATCAGGTCAAGCGCTGGGACCTTGCCCAGCTCACCAGGCTGATCGAGATGAACATCGGCAGGGACCTGCAATATATCCGCTTCAACGGCATGGTCATCGGCGGCCTTGCCGGCGTGGTGCTCCATACGGTGGAACGGCTGTTCCTCGTCGGCTGAGGCGCGATGTGTTGCGCGGCCGAATGGACCGTGAGGCTCCAGTGCCCTATTGTTCTCTTCAGCTGCCGCATTCGCAGCAACAGGGGAGACGCCACCATGGCAAAGCGACCGGAATCCGACACCTTCATGGACATTTTCGGCAGGTTCGGCCGCGACCTGAAGCTGCCGAACGTCGATGTCGAGGCGATCCTCAACCATCATCGCAAGAACCTCGAGGCACTGGAAAAATCAGCCAGGGCGAGTGCCGCCGGAGCGTCGTCGCTGCTCTTCAGACAGCGCGAGATGCTGCAGGACACGCTGCACGAGATCGCCGATATGGCACAGAGCTACAGGGCGCCGGGCGATCCTCGGGAGTTGATGGCCAAGCAAGCGGCGTTCGCCAGGAAATCCTTCGAGACCGCATTGAAGAATGCCGGCGAGGTGGCCGAACTGACCAGGAAATCCGGGACCGAATCGGTCGAGATCCTGCGCGACCGCATCAAGGAGGCGATGGAGGAAATCCGCAGCAGCTACGATAAGAAGTAAGCTGTTCCCACACCAAAGCAGGCGGGCTTTTCTCCCGTCTATCCGGCTCCTGAAAGCCGTATTGTTGATCCTTGGCGCTGGCGCACAGGGTTCCGCTTGCCCGGATGAAGCTGTTTCCGGCGCTGGCGGCATTGGCGCGATCCGGCCGAGGATACCGCAGCGGAAGGCGCGGAGCGAATTGACAGAGGCGGCCGGTTCGTGGTCCGGAGGCAGGGCAAGCGATCGGGAAAGCAGGAATGACGCAATCACGGCTGAGGACGCCGCCGACCTACGAACAGCTCAGGACGATGACAGGGCAGGAGCTTGGCGTGTCGGAGTGGACGACGGTCGACCAGAGCCGCATCAACCAGTTCGCCGAATGCACGGGCGACCGCCAATGGATTCATGTCGATCCGGAGCGGGCGAAGCGGCAGAGCCCGTTCCGCGCCACCATCGCGCATGGCTATCTAACGCTGTCGATCATCGGCGCGCTGGCGCTCGACATGGGCATCGTGCCCGAAAACACGCAAGCCGTCTTCAACTATGGCTTCGACAAGGTGCGGTTCCTGGCGCCGGTCAGGGCCGGCGCGCGCATCAGGCTGCGCATCACGCTTTTGTCCATGGAGGACAAAGGCCCCGGCCAATATCTGATGAAGGCCGCCAACACCGTCGAGATCGAAGGTGAGCAGAAGCCGGCGCTGACCGCCGAAACGCTCGTCATGCTCTATGAGCGTCGGAGGCGGGCAAGGGCGTGAGGGGCAAAGCGCCAAGGCCTGCATTTCCGTGACAGCGAAAATCAACGCGACATCGCCTCTTCGAGTGTCCTGAAAATTCTCTCGTCGCCCGACTGCGCGACGTTGAAGCGCAAGAAACGGCTGGCAGTTTGGGACAGGCTGAACGCGTTGCCGGGCGCCAGCACGACATTGGCCGACAAGGCGCGGCGGGCTATTTCAGCTGCATCCAAGCCTTCCCGCAGGCTGCACCATAAGAACATGCCGGTCGGCTGGTCGATCCACGGCATGATGCCGATCGCCCTCAGGCGGGTGCTTGTCTCAGCCATGGCGCGTGAAAGCCGCGTGCGCAGCAAATCTACGTGCTTGCGATAGCTGCCGTCCTTCAGCAGCGCCAGCACCAGTTCGGAGGCAACCCTGCCGCTGCCGAAGGACGTGGCAATCTTGAGGTCGGTCAGCCCTTCCATCCAGTCGCGCGGAGCCGCGATGAAGCCGCAGCGCACCGACGCCGAAAGCGTCTTGGAGAAGCTGCCGATATGGACGACGCGACCAAGACCGTCGAACGCCGCCAGCCTGGGCGCAGGCGTGTGTTCGAAGTCGGCAAAGATATCGTCTTCGATGATCGTCAGATCCGATTGGTCGGCGAGCTTGAGCAATCGATGGGCGACGACCGGCGACAGAATTGCACCCGTTGGATTGTGAAGCGCGGAATTGGTGATGTAGAGGCGCGGCCGGTGCTCGATCAGCGCCTGCGCGAACAGCTCGATATCCGGTCCCGACGGCGTATAGGGAACGCCGACCACCTTGGCCCGGTGAGCGCGCAACAGGGCATGGAAGTTGAAATAGCAGGGATCGTCCACCAGCACTGTGTCGCCCGGCTCGAGCAGGAACCGGCAGAGGAGGTCGATGGCCTGGGTGCCCGATTCCGTCAGCATGATCTGGTCGGGAGATGCCTCGATGCCGTGCTCTGCCATGCGCCGTGCGAGCAGATGACGCAGCGGCGGCAGCCCGAGCGGGGTGCCGTAATCCGTCAGCGTGACATCATCGCCGCGTGCCATTGTCCGCAGGGCCCGGCGCAATCCAGCCTCCGGCATCCACGAGGCAGGCAGCCAGCCGCAGCCGGGTTTGAGCACGCCGTCGCCGGCTTCCAGCGACTGGCGCGAAACCCAGAGCGGATCGACAGCACGGTCAAGTCTGGGGCCGATCTCGGCCAGTGACAAGGGAGCCAACGGTCCGGCGGCATAAAAGCCCGAACCTGGACGCGAGCGGATGATGCCCTCCGCCGCAAGACGTTCATACGCCTCGACCACGGTGGATTTGGAAACCTGCATGGTCTTCGCAAAAGCCCGGATCGAAGGCAGTCGGGTTCCCGGTGTCAGGCTGCGTGCGGCGATCCTGTGCCTGATCGTTGCCATGACGCTTTCGACAAGCGTCCCGCTGCCCTCATTTGCCGTTGCCTGCTCGTCCATCCGTACTGCTCAGTTTGCCATGACAGTTTTATCGAACTGTACCTCATTGTCTCTGGTGGCGCCACAGGTCCGGCCCGATAGAGGGCGAGAACATCAGGAGCGTGCGATGGACAAGACGGCGGGCGGCTGGATCAACGGATTCGTAGGCGTGCTGATTTTCAGCGGATCGCTTCCGGCAACGCGCGTCGCGGTCATGGATTTCGATCCGGCGTTCCTAACCGTCGCCCGCGCTGCCATGGCAGGCATTCTCGGCCTCGCGCTCCTGCTCGTTTTTCGCCAGAAGCGTCCGGAACGGCAGGATCTGTTGTCGCTGGCCATCGTCGCGCTCGGCGTCGTGGTCGGCTTTCCGCTGCTGACCGCGCTGGCGCTCAAGCACATCACCTCGGCCCATTCCATCATCTTCGTCGGCCTGTTGCCGCTGGCGACCGCGATCTTCGGCGTCATCCGCGGCGGCGATCGCCCCAAACCGGCTTTCTGGCTGTTTTCGTGCCTTGGCAGCGCCCTTGTTGCCGGATTTGCGGTGACGCAAGGTGTGATGGCCTCGCCGCTTGGCGACATGCTGATGCTGGCCGCCATTATCCTGTGCGGACTGGGCTATGCGGAAGGCGCGACGCTGTCCCGCAAACTTGGCGGCTGGCAGGTGATCTCCTGGGCGCTGGTGTTGTCGCTGCCGGTCATGCTGGCCCTGGCGCTCATCACCATGCCACCGTCGCTCGAAAACGTCGGCAAGGCCGCCTGGATCGGCCTGGCCTATGTCTCGCTGTTCAGCATGCTGATCGGTTTTGTGTTCTGGTATCGCGGACTGGCGCAAGGCGGCATCGCTGCGGTCGGGCAACTGCAGCTTCTCCAGCCTTTCTTCGGCCTTGGGCTGGCGGCAATGCTGCTGCACGAGCCGGTCAGTCCTGCCATGGTCGCGGTCACTGCTGCCGTGGTGCTTTGCGTGGTCGGTGCGAAGAAATATGCGAGATAGGCGCCGGCCCTTCTTCCTTCTCCCCTTGTGGGAGAAGGTGGATTGGCGCGCAGCGCCAAGACGGTTGAGGGGTGCTGCCGGAACGCCCTCGTGCCAAGCTGGAACACCCCTCATCCGACCGCTTCGCGGCCACCTTCTCCCACAGGGGGAGAAGGGAGAGCCGACTTGGCTAGAACCTGGTCACCACCCCGATGCCGATGCCTTCGAAGCCCCCCATCGCCATCAAGGCCGCGGGCGCCTCGTCGAGGCTGATCCGCTTGCCGACCAGCAGTTCGGGCCTCAGCTTGCCGGTGCGGATCATCTCCATCATCGCCTGGTAGCGGTGGGCCTGCATGCCGTGGCTGCCGCGGATTTCGAGCTCGAAGGCGATCACCTTGTCCATCGGGATCTGCGGCCTGGCGTGATCGCCGAGCATCAGCCCGACCTGCACATGGCGGCCGCGCCGGCGCAGGTTCGCGATCGAGTTGAACGAGGTCGTCGGATGGCCGAGCGCGTCCATCGACATGTGCGCGCCGCCATTGGTGATCTGCTTGACCGCCTTGACCACGTTCGGCGTCTTCGCGGCGTTGATCGTTGCCACCGCGCCGATCTTGCTGGCGAAGTCCAGCTTCTCGTCGGTCAGGTCGATGGCAATCACGTTGGCGCCCATGGCGCTGGCAATCATGATCGCCGACAGGCCGACGCCGCCGCAGCCATGCACGGCCACCCATTCGCCTGGTGTCACCCGGCCCTGGTCGACAATGGCGCGGAACGAGGTGACGAAACGGCAGCCGAGGCTGGCGGCGGTGGCGAATTCCATCTCGTCCGGCAAGCGGACGAGATTGGTGTCGGCATGATCGATGGCGACATATTCGGCGAACGAGCCCCAGGCGGTGAAGCCGGGCTGGGACTGGTGTTCGCAGACCTGATGGTTGCCGGAGCTGCATTCGAAGCAGCGGCCGCAGCCGACGGCGAACGGCACGGTGACGCGCTCGCCGGCCTTCCAGCGGGTCACCTGGCTGCCGGTGGCCACCACGACGCCGGCAAGCTCGTGGCCCGGCACATGCGGCAGGCGGATGCCGTCGTCATGGCCCATCCAGCCATGCCAGTCGCTGCGGCAGAGCCCGGTCGCCTCGACCTTGATGACAACGCCGCACAGTGCCGGCTCCGGATCGGGAACGGTCTGGATCGTCGGCACCTCACCGAATTTTTCGAAGACGACGGCTTTCATCGGCAATTCCTCATGCTTTTGTCCAACTTGCTCTATTCGGCATCGATCTGGTTCTCGGGTGCTGCCGTTTGGAAGGCCGGCAGCGCCATGCAGGCGGCGTGGATGCGGGTGATCGTCGGGTAGGGCGCCATGTCGACGCCGAAACGGGCGTTGCTGGCGACCTGAGCGACCAGGCAGATGTCGGCCAGTCCCGGCGTTTCGCCATGGCAAAATGTCTTTGTTTCGGGGGAGGAAGACAGAATCTTTTCAAGCGGCTGGAAACCTTCGTTCACCCAGTGCCGGAACCAGTTGGCGACGTCCTCGTCGCCGGCGCCGAACAGGGTGCGCAGCGAGGTCAGCACGCGCAGATTGTTCACCGGATGAATGTCGCAGGCGATCATCTGCGCCAGCATCCTGACGCGGGCCCGGCCAAGTGCGTCCTGCGGCAAAAGCGGCGGTTCGGGCCTGGTCTCGTCGAGAAATTCGATGATCGCCAGCGATTGCGTCAGCAGCGTGCCGTCGCCCAGGATCAGTGCCGGCACCAGTCCTTGCGGATTGACCGAGAGATAGGCGGGCTCGAGATGCTCGCCGTGGCGCAGATGATGAGGCACATATTGGTAGGTCAGGCCCTTCATCTCCAGCGCGATCCGCACCCGGTAGGAGGTGGAGGAGCGGTAGTAGTTATGCAGGACGAGGTCGCTCATTGCGGTACATTCGGCCGATTTGGACGACCGGGCAAGGCATGGTGGTCCCGAAATTGCCATCTCCGCCCTTCGGCCAGGGATGGCGATGTACTATTTGCCAATAATCTGGCCATGGTCGCTGGGCTATTCTATCCTGCCTGAAATGAAACGAAACGCCATGACCGCAGTCAACGATCGCGCCCGGTTTCTGATCATCGACGACCACCCGCTGTTTCGCGAGGCGCTGCACAGCGCTGTGCAGATGGCCTATCCGGACGTCGACACTGTCGAGGCGCGTTCGATCACCGAGGCATTTGAGCTTCTGGCGGACGCGAAGCCATTCGATCTCGCGCTGCTCGACCTCAGCATGCCTGACGTGCATGGCTTCGACGGGCTGCTGCAGCTTCGGACCCGCTATCCGCGCCTGCCGGTGGTCATCGTTTCGGGGCATGAGGAGCCGAAGATCATTTCCGAGGCGCTGTCCTACGGCGCGGCCGGCTTCATCCCGAAATCGGCGCGCAAGAGCGATCTGGCCGCCGCCATCCGCTCGGTGATGGAAGGTGCGATCTACGTGCCCGAAACCTATGAAGGCCAGCCGCCGGACGCCGACAGCACCGACCGCGCCGAGATGGTGCAGCGCCTTGCCAAACTGACGCCGCAGCAATTGCGGGTGCTGCAGATGCTGCGCCAGGGCTTGCTCAACAAGCAGATCGCCTACGAACTGCAGGTCGGCGAAACCACTGTCAAGGCGCATGTTTCCGAGATCCTGCGCAAGCTCAACGTCTACAGCCGGACGCAAGCCGTCATCGAGGTTTCGAAGCTCGACAGTGCCGAATTGTTTCGCGGGCAGGCGGGGTTTTAGCCGCCGGCTGCGGAATTACGGTGCGGAATTATCAACGCAAGCGAAGCTGCCGCTGCAGCCCGTATCAGGGCTGCTTTCCCGAGTGACAAGCTCCTACTCGTGCCGAAGCGCTAGCCATGAAACGCATTTTCTTCTTCGCCACCCCTGTTGATATCGTTTCGGTTCTCAATCGCTTCGAAGCGAACGCGCCGCTGAAATTCGTTGAAATGGGAAACTTGACTACGCCAAATAGGGCAATTTATCTGAATTCATCGGAAATCCCCAATCCCGGAATCGCTACCCATGAAACAGGCAGCCTTTCGCAAGGGTACATGGTGTCGCATCGAGACACCAAGAATAACATGCATTCGTTCGTTGGTAGGAAGGGCGAGAAACGGTGGAGTCTCGATAACAGCGATAACGAAGAAACTGTAATTCTTACAATGGCTGGTCTTGGAAGGGCAGGCACCTTGCTGCCTGGCAACATGGCTACGCTTCATGAAACGCTGGTAGCGCAACAGCTGATGAAATGGTTTCAATCCGCCTTAAAACAGCAGGGCTTCACCAAAGTCCGAGACTGGTGGCTTGGCAGGGAAGCCCTTGCAATGCTCAAGGCGGGTAAGAGGTTGACGACAACTGCGGAACAATCACCTCCTGAATTTGACCTGACGCTGCCGAATTAGAAAGAAGCAAATAAATAGAAATTGCAAAAATGCTTTCCCTAGTTGAATACGGTGACAGTGCACCATTTTCTTGTCGCTCGCGGTCTTCTGCCCGTGTCTTCGGGGCAAGGGATCAAGCCAGCAAATGCGCCAGCAGCGCGCGCAGTTGTGCCGGTTTCAGCGGCTTGCGCATCAGCTCGATGCCGGCCGCGCGGGCGACTATGGCAACGGTCTCCGAACCGTCGGCGGTGACGATCAGCGCCGGCACGGCGCGGCTGAGATAATCGCGGACCTCGGCGATCGTCGTGGTGCCGAGGTCGCCGCCGTCGAGATGCTGGTCGGCTATGACGATGTCCGGCACCCAGTCCGTATCGCCGAGCATCTCGAGGGCAGCATCGGTCGAGGTGGCGGGGCGCACCAGGCATTGCCAGCGCTCGAGCAGGGATGTCATCGCCTGCAGCACCTCGACGTCGTTCTCGACCAGCAGCACCTTTGTGCCGAACAGACCGTAGCCGCGCGGCCGCTCCATGTCGGCGGTGCTGGCAATGGCATCGACGCTGGCGCCGATCCCGACCGGAACGTCGATATGGAAAATCGTGCCGTGTCCAACCTTCGACGAGAACGTCACGGGATGGCCGAGTGCGGCTGCGATGCGGCGCACGATGGCCAGGCCCAATCCCAGCCCGCCGCCGGCAAGCCCGGCATCGGTCGGGATCGTGCCGCGGTGGAATTCCTCGAACACGGCCTCGCGCTGGTCGTCGGGGATACCGCAGCCGGTATCGGCGACATCGATGCGGATCGTGTCGCCGCGATGCCTGGTGCCGACCAGCACGCCGCCGGAGCGGGTGTAGCGCAGCGCGTTGGAAAGGATGTTCTGCAGGATGCGGCGCAGCAAGGTGCGGTCCGACCGCACGACGGCGCTGACCGGCCGGAATTTTAGCGTCAGACCCTTCATTTCGGCGACCGGCAGGAAATCCGAGCGCAGCGACGAAAACAGCATCTCCAGGCTGACGTCGCCGATATCGGGCTGCACGACGCCTGCGTCGAGCTTGGAAATGTCGAGCAGGGTGCGGAGCAGATCCTCCATCGTCTCCAGCGACCGCTCGACCTGCCGGACCAGTTTTTTGCCCTCATCGCTGGTCTGCACCTCGGCCAGCGCCGAGACGGAGAGATGCGCGGCGTTCAGCGGTTGCAGCACGTCGTGGCTGGCGGCGGCCAGGAACCTGGTCTTGGACAGGTTCGCCAGTTCGGCGTTTTCCTTGGCCGCGCTGAGATCGATGTTGGATTGTTCCAATCTACGCAGGGTCGAGTGCAGTTCCTCGGTGCGCGTACGCACTCGATTCTCGAGCGAAATCGCGGTCTGGAACAGCGAGAACGCGTTGGCCTGCTGGTCCATCGAGCGCTCGACGCGGCTGACAAGGGCTGCGTTGATCTTCTTCAGCTTCTCCAGGTCGTTGATGTTCCTGAGCGGCATAACAACCTCCTACTCCGCCGCCTGCCGCTGTCCGAAGGCGATGCCGGTGAAAGTCTGGTTCAGATGCATCGACCGGTACTGTTCGCCATAGGTGCCGAAGCCGATGACATTGTTGACCTTGTAGAGTTCCGAAATCTCTCGAAAGACCTGGCGGTTGCGCGCATCGAGCCTGCGCAGCACGCAGTCGAAACCGAGAATCATGTCGATGCCGCCAAGCCTTTCCTCGACATCCCTAAAGGCGGCACGCGTCGATTCAACCATGTTCTTGGGCTGGGCTATGGAAAGGACGACGCCATCGTCGATGGCACAGAAGAACGACAGCGAGCCGTCCGCGTGCATCTTCTGAATCGAGCGGCAATAAAACTCGCCGCCCACTTTCACCACCACCGGATGCGAGGCAAAACTCAGTGGCGTCAGCATCTGCCGGATGACGCCGACCGAGGCGGCATATTCCTCCGCGGCATTGGTGGCGTTGAATTCGCGCACGGTGCGTTGATCGGGATCCGACGCGGTCACCACCAGCTTCTCGTCTGTGGGAACGAAATTGTCGGTCTTGAACACGTGGAAAGGAATTTCCGTAGTGATCAGCACGATGATGGCGCTGTCGGAGGCAACCTTGCCGTTCGAGATCAGCCGCGTCGTCTCGAATTTCAGATCGTCGCCCGCCGACCCGCCGATCAATGGAATGTCGTCGAGCCCCCAGTGGATGGCGGAGGTCACCGCTTCCTCGGCATAAGACAACCCGTCGATGAAGCAGAGCGCGAAGGTGGTGTTGGTCCGCTCATACCCGACGCGGCCGTGCAGCGAGCGCCGCAGCGCCCCGACTTCGTCGGTGATCCTGTCCATGCCCGACGAAGAGAGACTGTCGACCATGGCGCTTACGACTGAAAACGATGCTGACGGAAGCAGTAAGGCGAGGATCTGGCCTTCCTCCAGACCGCGCGGCGTGATTTCGCCGGCGGTGGAGCAGCCGGCATAGGCAAGTGCCGGCGCGTTGATCTTCAGCGCGTCCGATAGGGCCGCCGCATCGACGAGGCTCTGGGAGAAAAACAGCAGGGCGAAGCTGGCATCGATGGCCGCGGCTTCGGCCGCGATCGCCTGGGTGAACGCATTGGCGTCGGGCTCATCCGTGGTGAGCGCCGACAGGCCGCATGCATAGCGCGTCCGTGAACTGGCCAGCGGCTTCCTCCTCGATTCCTCCGACGCTCTTTTTGTGCGCGTCTGGTGCGCCGGCGTCGAAGTCATTGTTGTCTTCAAGTGCTGCTTTGGCAATGAGCCAACATGATGGATTTGAAGTTTCTGCTATTTTGACGGCATCAGGTTCAGAAACTTCAAATCCACAACCACACCGGAAGGGAGCGTGACCCATGGAAGCGCAGGTTAGGGAGCTATTCGAAAGGTACGAGCAGCTTTTCCAGAAATCCCTCGCCGGCGATGCCGACATGGACGAAGTCACATCCGTCTATGCCTCCGCCTTCATTGCGGCGTCGCCTGCCGGCGTCATGGTTGGGAAGAACGACGACCAGCTCAAGCAGGTTATGGAACAAGGCTACGCTCGCTATCGTGCGATCGGCACGAAGGCGATGCGAATACGGGATGTTCGCATCTCGCCGATTGACGAGAATCATTGCGTTGCCCACGTCGCTTGGACGTCGATCTATGCGCGCAAAGACCAACCGGACGTCACGATCGATTTCGACGTCCATTACCTCGTGCAGAAGCTGGGCGGAGAGCCCAAAATATTTGGGTGGGTGTCAGGCGACGAGCAGGAGGTTCTCAGAAAACACGGCATCGGCTGAAATCGGCTTGCCGCCCCGTTTCCCTGTCTTTGCGTGACCGAAAGTACAATAGGCGGTTTCTGGGACGAACTGCATTCTCGCAATCTCGGCATTCCGCGGCACTTTTTCCCGTGCTTTATGCGGTATAAGAATAGCGGACAGATGGAGGGCTCGGGCACCACCGACGCCAGAACGACCAAGGTAGCACCCAGGGAGGTTTCATGTCGGACATATCGTTGACGGTGAACGGAAAGCGGGTCAGCGGCACTGCCGAAGACCGTACGCTTCTGGTTCATTTCTTGAGGGAGAATCTCGGCCTGACCGGGACGCATGTCGGCTGCGACACCTCGCAATGCGGCGCCTGTGTGATCCATGTCGATGGCAAGGCGGTAAAATCCTGCACGATGCTTGCGGTGCAAGCCTCCGGATCGACCATCGTGACGATCGAAGGCTTGGCGGACGGCGCCGACCTGCATCCGGTGCAGGCGGCGTTCAAGGAGCATCATGGGCTGCAGTGCGGTTTCTGCACGCCGGGCATGATCATGGCGGCAACCGATATGATCGGCCGTCACCCCGAAGGCCTCGACGAGGCCACGGTGCGCGCCGAGCTCGAAGGCAACATCTGCCGCTGCACCGGCTACCACAACATCGTGAAAGCGATCCTCGCCGCATCGAAGACGATGTCGAAGGGGGCGAGGGGGAAAGCGAAGCAAGCAGCATAAGGGCAGTAAGGGAGTAGGGCAGTAAGGCAGTAGGGGAAATCGGCTCAAAATCCCTACTGCCTTACTCCCCTACTGCCCTACTCACCTACTTCAGCAATTCGGGAGGAATTTCTGCGATGGGCATTGAAGGTGTTGGCGCTCGTGTGGCGCGCAAGGAAGACAAGCGGTTCATTACCGGCGCCGGCCGCTATGTCGACGACATGGTGGTTCCCGGCATGAAGCATGCGGCCTTCGTGCGCAGCCCGCATGCGCATGCTGAGATCAAGAAGATCGATGTCAAAAAGGCCCAGGCGATGCCGGGCGTCATCGGTGTGCTGACCGGCAAGGAGCTCAAGGCCGACGGCATCGGCAATCTCATCTGCGGGTGGATGATCCATTCCAAGGACGGCTCGCCGATGAAGATGGGGGCGTGGTCGCCGCTGGCCTTCGACAGGGTCCGCTACGTCGGCGACGCGGTGGTCATCGTGGTTGCCGAAACCAAGGGCCAGGCGCGCGACGCGGCCGAAGCAGTCGACATCACCTACAAAGAATTGAAGGCAGTCGTCGATGCTCCGAAGGCGCTCGAAAGGAGCGCACCACAGATCCATCCGGAAGCCGACAACAACCTGATTTTCGACTGGGAGCTCGGCGATAGCACCGCAACCAACGCGGCGATCAAGGCCGCTGCCCACGTCACCCGCATGAAGATCGTCAACAACCGGCTGGTGCCCAACGCCATGGAGCCGCGTGCCGCACTAGGCTATTACGACAAGGCCGAGGATCACTACACGTGCTGGACGACTTCGCAGAACCCGCATCTTGCGCGCCTGGTGATGAGCGCCTTCTACAATGTCGCGCCTGAAAACAAGCTGCGCGTCATCGCGCCGGATGTCGGCGGCGGCTTCGGCTCGAAGATCTACATCTATCCGGAAGAAATCATCTGCCTGTGGGCCTCGAAGAAGACCGGCGTGCCGGTCAAATGGGTTGCTGACCGCACCGAGAGTTTTCTCACCGACGCCCATGGCCGTGACCATGTCTCGACAGTGGAGATGGCCTTCGACAAAGACAACAGGATCACCGGGCTGAAGGTCGACACCATCGCCAATCTCGGCGCCTACATGTCGCTGTTCTCGTCCTGCGTGCCGACCTATCTCTACGCGACGCTGTTATCGGGCCAGTACGATATTCCGGCGATCCACGCCAATGTGCGTGCCGTCTATACCAACACCGCGCCGGTCGACGCCTATCGCGGGGCAGGGCGGCCGGAAGCCACCTATCTGCTCGAACGCACCATGGAGACCGCCGCACGCGAGTTGGGCGTGTCGCCGGCGGAGCTTCGCCGAAAGAACTTCATCACGTCGTTTCCGCACCAGACGCCGGTCATCATGAACTATGACGCCGGCGATTATGCCGCTTCGCTCGACGCGGCGATGGCGGCTGCCGACTATGCCGGCTTTGCCGAGCGCAAGGCCGCCGCCGCCAAGAAAGGCAAGCTGCGCGGCATCGGCATGAGCAACTATATCGAGGCCTGCGGCTTGGCGCCGTCGGCGGCGGTCGGCAGTCTTGGAGCGGGTGTCGGCCTTTGGGAAAGTGCCGAGGTGCGCGTCAACGCCGTCGGCACCATCGAGGTGCTGACCGGCTCGCACAGCCACGGCCAGGGCCATGAGACGACCTTCGCGCAGCTGGTCAGCCAGCGCTTTGGCGTGCCGATCGACAGCGTCTCGATCGTCCATGGCGATACCGACAAGGTGCAGATGGGCATGGGAAGCTACGGTTCGCGCTCGGGCGCCGTCGGCATGTCGGCCGTCGCCAAGGCGCTCGATAAGGTCGAGGCCAAGGCCAAGAAGATCGCCGCCCATCTGCTCGAGGCCGACGAGGGTGACATCGTCATCGAAAACGGCGCGTTGAAGGTCACCGGCACCGATAAGAGCGTGCCATGGTTCCAGATGGCGCTTGCCGCCTACACGGCCCACAACCTGCCAGGCGGCATGGAGCCGGGGCTGAAGGAGACCTCATTCTACGATCCGTCAAACTTCACCTTCCCGGCCGGCTGCTATGTCTGCGAGGTTGAAATCGATCCGGAGACCGGCGTGACCGAGATCGTCCAGTTCGTCGCGGCCGACGATTTCGGCAACATCATCAACCCGATGATCGTCGAAGGCCAGGTGCATGGCGGCGTCGCACAAGGCATCGGCCAAGCCTTGCTGGAGGGCACTCGCTACGACGCCAGCGGGCAGCTTTTGACGGCGAGCTATATGGACTACACCATGCCGCGCGCCGACGATTTGCCGTCGTTCAAGGTCTCGACCTCGAACACACCGTGCCCGGGCAATCCGCTCGGCATCAAGGGCTGCGGCGAGGCCGGCGCCATCGGCTCACCGCCGGCAGTGATCAATGCCATCACCGACGCCATCGGCATCACCGATATTGCCATGCCGGCATCGCCCTCCACGGTCTGGGCTGCGATCCGGGCGACGAAACACTGAAAGGAGTGAGTAGTGAATAGTGAATAGTGAATAGTTAGATTTCGCCGAAGCTCTTCCCATTCACTACTCACTACTTACTAATAACTAATAACTACTCACTATTCACCATTCACTATTCACTATCTCGCACGGGAGTATCCCATGTACTCAGTCAACTATCACCGCGCCGCCTCCGTCGCCGACGCCGCCAAGCTGCTCAAGAGCGGCGATGCAAAGCTGCTGTCGGGCGGCATGACGCTGATCCCCGCGATGAAGACGCGGCTTGCGGCGCCTTCCGACCTGGTCGACCTGTCGCGGATCAAGGAACTGCAAGGCGTCAAGGTGTCGGGCAAGACCGTCACCATCGGCGCCGCCACCACGCATCACGATGTCGCCAGCGACGAGAAGCTGAAGAAGGCGTGTCCGGCGCTCGCCCATATGGCGTCCCGGATCGGCGATCCGGCGGTACGCTACAAGGGCACGATCGGCGGCTCGATCGCCAACAACGATCCGGCGGCCGACTATCCGGCAGCACTTCTGGCGCTCGACGCCACCATCGTCACCAATAAGCGCGAGATCGCGGCCGGCAAGTTCTTCACGGGCCTGTTCGAGACGGCGCTGAAAGACGGCGAGATCATCACCGCCGTGACCTTCACCGCGCCGGCCAGGGCGGCCTATGAAAAGTTCCGCAATCCCGCTTCGCGCTATGCGATCGTCGGGGTGTTCGTGGCCAAGGGCAAGGACGGCGTCAGGGTCGCCGTCACCGGGGCCGGCGACGACGGCGTCTTCCGTTCGAAGGAAATCGAGGCGGCGCTGACCAAGAGTTTCACGGCAGCCGCACTCGACGGCTTGAAGATTTCGGCGAAGAATTTGATGAGCGACATCCACGCCTCGGCCGACTACCGGGCCAATCTGATCGCGGTGATGGCCAAGCGCGCTGTGGCTGCCGCCAACGCCTGAATCTGCCTATTGCCGATTTCGCCAACCTTGGAGGAGGGGCCGTCGCGGCCCCTTTTCGTCGCCTTCGGGTCCGGCGGCTGGACAAGAAGGCGCTGTGGCCATCTCGCACTTGCACAACGCTCTATTGCACTGCAATATACGTGGAGGAAATGCGAACCGGGGCTTGGAGCGCACAGTGATAGCCTGCAGCCCTTTCGCATCGTTCAAATCCGAAAGGCCGGCATGACGGATATCTCCGCGACGCAGCTTGTCGTGCCTCGGTCTGCCGCCGACACATCGTCGAGAACAAGGCTCGCCTATCTCGACGGATGGCGCGGCCTGTCGATCGCGCTGGTGCTGATCGGCCACTTCTTTCCCGTCCCCGGTATCAACCTCGGTGTCATGGGCGTCGAGTTCTTCTTCGTGCTCAGCGGCCGGCTGATGGCCGAGATCCTCTTTGTCGAACGCTATCCGCTCAAGGCGTTCTTCAAGCGCCGGTTCTCCCGCATCTATCCGGCACTGCTGGTTTTCGTCGTCGCTTCGATGGCTGCCTTGTCCGGCACGTTTGTCGGCTTTGCATGGAAAGCGGCGCTGACGGCGCTGACATTCACCTACAACTATGCCGGGATTCTCGTCAGCCGCGCCGGCGCGCTCGACCATATCTGGTCGCTATGCGTGGAAGAACATGCCTATGTAATCC
Source organism: Mesorhizobium sp. WSM4807 (assembly GCF_055811615.1). Classification (NCBI taxonomy): domain Bacteria; kingdom Pseudomonadati; phylum Pseudomonadota; class Alphaproteobacteria; order Hyphomicrobiales; family Phyllobacteriaceae; genus Mesorhizobium; species Mesorhizobium sp. WSM4807. The sequence goes on along the minus strand of NZ_JBVVQY010000026.1, from coordinate 62,944 downwards.
TGGCGCTGATCAGCTTTGTGGTTTCCGGGCGTACCCGCGTCGTCATGCTGCTCGGCGCGCTGTCGGTGCTGGCCATGGCGAATGGCGCGATCTCATACTGGGCCTTCGGAATGGACTACGAAAGCACCTATTGGCGGACCGACGTGCACATCGCCTCGATCCTGCTGTCGGCGGTGATATGCCTGCTCAAGGCCGACGGCAGGCTGCCGGCCTTGTTCAAGGGGCCGCATATCGCGGTTGCGGCGTCTGCCGGTGCGGTTCTTCTGTTCATGGATGCGGTGCCGACGCCGATCCATTATCTGGTCGCGGTGCCGCTGTTGGCGCTCGCCGTCAATTCGCTCGATTTCAGTACGCGGTACCTGACCGGTTTCCTGTCTTCCTGGCCGATGTCGACGCTGGGGCTGTGGTCGTACTCGCTCTATCTGTGGCAGCAGCCGTTCTACAAATTCGTCTATTCGAAGGGCAGTGCGCCGCTACTGATGCTGGCCGGAGCGTTCGCTTGCGCTTTGTGCAGCTATTACATCGTCGAAAAGCCGGCCCGTAGCTGGCTGAACCGCAACTGGTAGGGCTGTCGCCTCAGCCGGTGATTTGCCTGGTATAGTAGCGCACCGCCTTCTTGCCGCCGTGGATCACCGCGTCGCCGACCTCGACGAAGCCGAGTGCTACGTGAAAGGCATCCGAGGCCGGGTTGGGTGGGTCGGCATTCACCTCGCAAGTGACGATGGTCTGGCCGGCACGCAAGGCATGGTCGAACAGATCCTCATAGAGCCTGCGGGCATGGCCGCGGCCACGCGCTTCTTCCGCAACGACGACACGGTCGACATAGACGAAGCGCTGGTAGCGCTCGCGAAACCACAGGAAGTTCGGACTGTCGTAGCGGGCGTCCTGGTCGAAGGTCATGATGAAGGCTTCGAGTGCGCCGATGCGGCGCGCATAAAACGCTTCGCCGAGCAAGAAGGACAGGCGTTCCGGCCCAAGCCACGACAGCTCGGTCGCGTGCTCGTTATTGAGGGCGAGGACGGCGGGCTCGTCCTGCGGCGAGACTTTTTCGATCGGCAACCGTGCTTGCGTCAAATGTTTGCTTCCTTCGGGATCATGCTCGCGCCGCCGCAATCGTCGCAGCCACAAGCGCCGCGTCGGTCACCGTGTTGCGGTATTCGCGGTCAAGGTCGGTGCCGCCCATCCCAACCTGCGGATTGCGGTAGCGCATGGCGCTCGGCACGTCCTTGAGTGCGGCGAAGTGCATTTCAGTCAGTCCGGTTCTTTCCCGCACCTCGGCGATGTTCGTGGGATCGAGCCCGCCGCAACCGAGAATGATGATGCGCTTCCCCGCCTGCCGGACGAGTTCCGCCAGCAGGGCCACGCCGTCCAATGCGGTGTCGCGCTGGCCGCTGGTCAGCACGCGGCCGACCTTGCTGCGGATCAGCGCTTCCAGCGCCTCGGCCGGATCGCGCGTCATGTCGAAGGCACGGTGGCAGGTGATGTTCAAGGACCCTGCCGCCTGCACCAATTCGCTCATGCGCTTTTCGTCGATGGTACCGTCGGCATTCAGGCAGCCAACGACGACGCCGGCCACGCCAAGCTCGCTCAGCGCGCGCACATCGGCGAGCATCGAACCGTATTCAGCGTCGCTGTAGAGAAAATCGCCGCCGCGCGGCCGCACGATGACGTGGAACGGGACCGTCGCCAGTTCGAGAGCTGCGCGCACCGTGCCAAAACTCGGCGTGATGCCGCCCTCGACCAGGCTGGCGCACAGCTCGACCCGGTCGGCGCCGGCGGCTTGCGCGGCGAGCAGGCCATCTATGCCTTCGACACAGATTTCGATCAGCGGCAGGCGAGGGCGTTCGGTGTCGGTCACAGGGCGATCCGTTGCGGATTCAAGACGTGCAGCCCTAGCATCGGGCTCCTTGCCGCGAAAGCCGGAATTAATGGCTCAACGCGACGGATCGCTGCCGTTTGCATTGCCGCCAATTTCCCGCTTGACACACTCATAACCAACGAGTTATGGGTAAATCAATAGCTAACGGGTTATGGGTTTGGCGTGAACAGCGCGGCCGATGATTTCTTCAGAACCCTCTCCGATCCGGCCTTCAGGACGAACGAAACAGTAAAACCAAAAACCCGGATGATTGGCATCCGGGATCGGCAAACAAGGGAGACCACCATGCAAGCAAGACTGAAAAACCCTGTGCTTCTCATTCCCGGCGCGCTGCAGGCGCTGCTCGCCCTGGACAAGTCGACGGAAACGGCCGACCTGCCCTATGTGACGCGCAAGCTCGTCCATTTGCGCGCCAGCCAGATCAACGGATGCAGCGTCTGTATCGACATGCATGCACGCGAATTGAAGAAGGCCGGCGAAAAGGACGAGCGCATCTTCAGCGTGTCCGCCTGGCGGGAGACGCCTTACTTCACCGACGCCGAACGCGCGGCTCTCGCGCTTGCCGAGGCAACAACCCGGCTTTGCGACCGGCCGGACCCGGTGCCGGACGCGATCTGGGACGAGGCCGCCCGGCATTATGACGAGAAGGCGCTTGCCGCACTGGTGGTCCAGATTGCCTTGATAAACGCCTTCAACCGCCTCAACGCCGCCACCAGGCAGATGGTCGGCGCCTGGGGATGAGCCGGTTCGCCGATATGCGCCGTGGCACATGTCGGTTTTCGCGGCGGCGCATCAGATCCGCAAATTGTGGGCGTTCGCGCGCACGAAGTCGATGAAGGCTCGCAGCTTGGGCGGGACGAGGCGGCGGCTGGGATAATAGAGGTGGAGCGGTTCGTAGGTGGGACAGAAAGGCTCCAGCACCTTGACCAGCGCGCCTGAGGCGAGAAGCGGCGCAGCGAGGCCTTCGACGGCAAAGGCTAGGCCAAGCTCTTGCGCGGCGGCGGTGATGCAGAGCGGAAGTGTGTTCACGATCAGACGTGCGTCGGGCGTCAACTCGACTTGGCGTCCATCCACGACGAACTCCCAGGGCGAGATGGCGCGGGTGCGGGTGAAGGCGAAGGCGATGCAGCGGTGGGCGGCGAGGTCGGCGGGTCGCTTCGGCGTGCCGTTACGCGCCAGATAGTCCGGGCTCCCCAACACGACCGTCTGCAGCGGCCCGCCTAGACGCGCGCCGACCATATCCTTCTCGAGAAGCTCGCCGATCCGCAGGCCGGCATCGAAGCCCTGAGCGGCGATATCGATGAAGCTGTCGTCGAAGATCAGGCTAAGCCGCACTTCCGGGTAAGCGTCCATGAACGGCCCCATCAGCGGCTCGATCAGCAGCGGCGCGGCGATCCACGGCAGGCTCAGGCGCAGCGTGCCGGCGGGGCGATCGCGGGTCTCGCGCAGCGCCGCGCCAGCCGCCCGGATCTCTTCGGCCGCTGGGCGCACGTGGTCGAAATAGTGGGCGCCGGCTTCGGTCAAGCCAACGCTGCGGGTCGTGCGGTTGAGGAGCCGCACCCCCAGACGCTCCTCAAGCCCTTTGACCGCCTCGCTCAAAGAGGCCGGGGCGACGCCGAGTTCGGCCGCGGCGCGGGTGAAGCTCTTGGCCTCAGCGACCTTCACGAAGGCGACGATGCCACTGAACTGGTCGAGGCGCATTGTGAGGTTATTCCAAATAGCCTTGTCGAACTATACGGGTTTTTCCGGTGAACAAAAAGCCTCATGTTGGGTCCGACGAATGGGCATCGCTGTTGCGACGGCTCGAACAGGCAAGGGAGACAGGACTGATGACCAGGCTCGCTTCGCTCGCCGCCGGCGCTCTCCTGGCGGTGTCCGCCGCCCCCGCGAGCGCCGGTCCTCAGGAAGACCGCAACATCCAGCTGATCAGGGACTATTACGCAGCTTACGCGACCGGGAACCCGGAGGCCGTCCGGCCCTTTCTCGCGCCCGACATCGTGTGGCGCATTCCCGGCCATCATCCGCTGGCCGGCGACAAGCGCGGGCCGGAAGAAGTGGTCGCCTTCTTTCGCGGCCTGGCCGACGGCAAATTTAGGGCTGAGCCGATCTTCTTCCAGGCGCAGGGCGATCTCGTCGTCGACATCCATCGCGGCTGGTCGAACGTCGGCTCAGGTCCCGAGATCGACCAGCTCTACGCCCTGATGTTTCGCATCAAGGACGGCAAGATCGCCGAGGCACAGAATTTTTTGACCGACATGTACCAGTCGGACGCCTTCTACTGGGCGCACTACCCGCTGAAGCCACTGCCCGGCCGACTGACGGATGATCGCTGAGACGGTGCTTTCCTCAACTTGCCGCGGTTCTCGCTCCAAATCAAAGGAGACTTGCGATGCTGAAAACCCTGACACTAGCCGCGGCAACCGCCGTCGCGCTCGCCTCCAATGCCTTTGCCGCACCGCGCGTCGAGCGCGTCACTTTCGCCCCGCACGGTGAGCAGATCGTCGGCGACCTCTACCTGCCCGAGGATCTGGACGCGGCGAAAGCTCGGCCCGCGCTGGTCGTGACCGGCGCATGGATGACGGTGAAGGAACAGATGGCCGCCCGCTACGCCCGCGAGATGGCCGACCGCGGGTTCGTCGCCTTGACCTTCGACTTCCGCGGCTGGGGCGAAAGCGGCGGCGCACGTCGGCAATACGAGGATCCCGGCACCAAGATCGCCGACATCGAAGCGGCGGTCGCCTATCTCGCGACCCGGCCCGAGGTCAGCAAGGACAGCATCGGCGGGCTCGGCATTTGCGCCAGCTCCGGCTATATGGTCACTGCCGCCGCTAAAGATGCCGCGATCAAGTCGGTCGCCCTCGTTGCGCCCTGGCTGCACGATGCCGAGATGGTCGAGCAGACCTATGGCGGCAAGGACGGCGTCGCCAGGCTCGAAGCTGCGGGCGATGCGGCCGAGGCCGCCTATCGCCGCACCGGCAAGCAGGCATTCCTGCCCGCCGCCAGCCTGACCGACCAGCGGGCGATCATGTTCAAGGTGCCTTATTACACCGAGCCCGATCGCGGCATGATCCCGGCCTGGCGCAACGAGGCCGATCCGGCCTTCTGGCGCGGCTGGCTGACATTCGACGCGATCCAGGCTGCTCCGCGCCTGCATCGGCCCTTCCTGATGGTGCATAGCGAGGCGGCTGCCATCCCGCAGGGTGCGCACAAATTTTACTCGCGACTGACCGGGCCGAAGCAGGAGCTGTGGCTCGACAATGTGACCCAGTTCGATTTCTACGACGGCGCCGCGCCGGTGGAGGCGGCGACCGACGCCGTCGCCGCGCATTTCCGCACCACGCTGGGCAGTGCAGGGGAGGCAGGACAATGAGCCCCGTCACCCGCCGGCACGTCTTGGCCTCGGCAGTTTTCGCCGCGACGTCTACCGCCACCTGTGCGCCGGCCTTGAGCACCACGCAGTCCACGGCTGCGCTGACGGTCGAAGACAGGACCGCCATCGCCGAGGCAGTGGCGGGGATCGGCCTTTATGCCGATTTGCGCGAATGGAACCGGGTCAAATCCTATCTCGCGGCCCGCGTCACGACCGACTATACGAGCCTTTTCGGTGGCGAGGTGGCGACCAGCGACCGCGACTCGTTGATTGCTCAGTGGCAAGATCTGCTGCCGGGCTTCGACGCCACCCAGCACCTCATCACCAACATCGTTGTCGAAGGCGCGGGCAACGATGCGGTTGCGTGCAGCCATGTCCGCGCCAGCCACTGGATCGACACCCGGTTCTGGACGGTCGGCGCCGGCTATCTCCACCGGTTGGTGCGGACGCCCGAAGGCTGGCGCGTCAGCGCCATCGCCATCCGCCGCCTGTACGAGGAGGGCGACCGCGCCGTGCTGACCACTGCCGCGGACCGGGTGAGCGCGGCGGCGAAGTGAGCAGCCTGCTGGCAGCCACGACTGTTGCCAGCTACTGGCGCAAAACCGTGTTCTTGGTGCCTTCTTCGACCTGGTCGATGACCAGCAGCTTGACCGGATCGACGCCGACATTGGTGGCCTGATGCCACTGCCCGATCATTTCGATGATGAAATCGCCTGACTTGTATGTCGTGCTCTTGCCGGTCTCGACATTGGTGACCTGAAGCGTCCCACCCTGGACATAGGCATAGCGGGGAAACGGGTGCTTGTGGACCGGCAAGGTCGCGCCCGGCGCAATCTCAAAGGACGAAACCAGGACCTGCACGTTTTCCTGCGGCAGCGTGATCGGCTGGCCGGACGCCGTCTCCGTGCGCGAGGCAAGCGGGGTCACGACAACCGGGGTGCCGCTGGCGTCCAGCGCGTACGCGGCGGTTGCGGACAGGGCTGCCGCGAGCAGCAGCGTCGTCGATACCAGGATTTTTCGCATGATTCCCCCCAGGCCCAACTTCACCATCGCGCAGCAAATTTCCGCGCGCAAGCGTCTCCTTTGGGAGCACTCAGCCTCCTCTCCTGTACATGCCAGGTGTCATCCCGCGCGTCGCCCGGAACGAGCGGGAAAGATGGCTCTGGTCGGCGAAACCTGCCGCAATGGCGGCATCGGCGAGGCCGAGTCCCTGTTCGATCAAGGAACTGGCGCGACGCAGTCTCCGGTCGCGGATATAGGCTGCGGGCGTCAGGCCAGTTGCCTTCCTGAAATCCCGGATGACCTGGAACCGGGTGACGCGCCCGACCTCGGCAAGCCGCTGCAGATCGAGCTGCGAGCCAAGTTCGCTTTCGACAAGATCCTCGTAGACCGAGAACCTCTGTCGCGATCCCGAGCTATCGATCGCTTCGGTTCGCCCGCCCCGATCGCCATGCCGAACGATGAGATGCCTCAAGGCGACGAGCAGCGACGCCTCGGCTTTCGTTGCGTCCCGGGAGGTAGAACCTTCATGCGCCGCCGCCAACGCTGCGGCGAGATCGCTGTCCTCGATGATCGCGTGCGAAAAGACCGGATCGCCATCTCCGCCCAGCTCGCGGGCGAGCCCCGCCATCAGCGGCACCGAGGGATAAAACGTCCGGTAGGCCCAGCCTCCATCGGCACCTTGTTCCCCGTCATGCCACTCCTCGGGATTCACAATGGCAATGGTGCCTGCCGGAGCAAGAACGCTGTGGCGTCCGATGCGGATGCGTTCGCAGCCAGCTGTGATCAAGGCGATCACGTAGGTTGGATGGGTGTGCAACTCGTAGCGATGCTGTGTAAAGCGCGCCTTGAACAGGCCAAGGTCAGGGAAACAAGGATGGCGCCAGTATTTCCTTGTCTCAGTCGCGTCCACGTATTTCTCTCTGCTGCGGTCAATCTGGTTCAAGACGCCTCTTGTGCGGCCTTCTAATCGTGATCCCGGATCAAGCCGCCCTTTGCCGGTGGAAGGAGAGCATCGTGCTGCATAATGACCCCATCGCCGCCTTGACGCCAGAGGTGATAGCATGGCGCCACCATATCCATTCCAATCCCGAACTCGGATTCGATGAGAACGAAACGGCACGTTTCGTTGCCGAGAAACTGCGGGCCTTCGCCTTCGATGAGGTGCATCAGGGGATCGGCGGCACTGGGATTGTCGGCGTCCTGCGCAGCGGCGCGGGCACGCGCGCCATCGGTCTCCGCGCCGAGCTGGACGCGCTTCCGGTCGTGGAGAGGACCGGCTTGCCCTATGCGTCCAGGAATGAGGGCGTGATGCACGCCTGCGGCCATGACGGCCACGCCGCCATGCTGCTCGGCGCGGCCAGACTGCTCAGCCAATCCCGCGCCTTCGACGGCATCGTCTACGTCATCTTCCAGCCAGCCGAAGAAAACGAAGGCGGCAGCCTGCGCATGATCGAAGACGGCCTGTTCAGGCGTTTCCCGGTCGAGGCCATGTATGCCGTCCACAACTGGCCGGGCGTCAGACTGGGGACGATCGCGGCTCGCGTTGGAGCACAGATGGCCGCCGTCGACAATTTCGAGCTGACCTTCGAGGGTCTTGGCGCGCATGCCGCCATGCCTCAGCTCGGCGACGACCCGATCCTGGCCGCCGGCGCCTTTGTCCAGGCCGTCCAGCGCATTGTCAGCCGCTCGGTCGATCCGCAAAGCGCGCTGGTCGTCAGCCTCACCCAGATCCATGGCGGCAATGTCGGCAACATCGTGCCTGGCAAGGTCTGGCTGCAAGGCACCTGCCGCTTTTTCGAGCCCGGTCATTCCGATCATTGCGAGAAGCTGATCGGCGAGATCGCCCAGGGCATTGCCGCAGCCCATTCGCTCAAGGCCACGCTCGACTACAAGAAGGGCTATCCGCCGCTCATCAACACGGCGATTGCCACGGCCCGCGCCGTCGAGGCGGCCGGCGCCGCCGTCGGGAGGGAGAACGTCACGACCGAGTTCAGCCCGAGCCTCGGCTGCGAGGATTTCGCCTTCATGATCCGCGAGGCAGGCGGCTGCTACGCGTGGATCGGCGTCGGCGATGTCGGTCCCGGCGAGGGGCTGCATGGCGATCGCTACGTCTTCAATGACGAGATCGTGCCGACCGTGTTGCGCTACTACGTCAATCTGGTCGAGCAGACGCTTCCCGCCTCGTGAACCGTCAGAGGGAAAACTGATGGCTCAGCGAGAAGTGCCGATCTGAATGCAATTCGTGGGCCATAAGCCGGGAAACAGTCTTGCGCGACACCAACCCGACGCATCTCACCCGGCTGTGGCCACGACTTGCGTTACGTGAACGGGATTTTCAAGCACTGCCTGCGCGGTATCGGCCTGGTTTTCATCGACGCTCGCCATCACAAAAATGACGCCTTGTACAACGTTTGGCTCACCCGGCTTTTTGGCAAGATCGGCAGATGACCCGAGAAGCCTGCCAGCAAAGCCGCCACAGGCCGCACCGACGAGGACCATGCCAGCCGCCGCTCCGACAGGATCAATGCCGGTGGCTCCAAAAGCACCCAGGCCGATCAACAGACCAGCAGCCGCGCCAAGCGCGGCACCGCCCGGACCGCTCAGGACAGCGCCGATTTCGTCGTCGTAGGGTCCGATGACGCTGATCTGTTCGTGAGAAACTCCTGCCGCCTGAAGCGCGGCAACGGCACGCGCTGCCTGGTCGTGGGAATCGAAAAGTCTGCTGATTGTTCGCATTTTGACACTGCCCATAGCACAGTCGCGGGGGGGGCGGGGGGGGGGGGGGGGGGGGGGGTGGCCCGAGGGGGGGGGGGGGGGGGAAAAATATTGAATTAATAGTGTGGAAGTGTGTTAACTGAAGATGAGGAT